>NZ_CP060825.1:3067500-3360000 GCF_014489615.1 Streptomyces genisteinicus | reverse complement strand
GGTTAGGGGTGAAAGGCCAATCAAACTCCGTGATAGCTGGTTCTCCCCGAAATGCATTTAGGTGCAGCGTCGTGTGTTTCTTGCCGGAGGTAGAGCACTGGATAGGCGATGGGCCCTACCGGGTTACTGACCTTAGCCAAACTCCGAATGCCGGTAAGTGAGAGCGCGGCAGTGAGACTGTGGGGGATAAGCTCCATGGTCGAGAGGGAAACAGCCCAGAGCATCGACTAAGGCCCCTAAGCGTACGCTAAGTGGGAAAGGATGTGGAGTCGCAGAGACAACCAGGAGGTTGGCTTAGAAGCAGCCACCCTTGAAAGAGTGCGTAATAGCTCACTGGTCAAGTGATTCCGCGCCGACAATGTAGCGGGGCTCAAGCGTACCGCCGAAGTCGTGTCATTGCAGCGTATAGCCCCAACGGGTGCTGTGATGGGTAGGGGAGCGTCGTGTGCCGGGTGAAGCAGCCGCGGAAGCGAGTTGTGGACGGTTCACGAGTGAGAATGCAGGCATGAGTAGCGATACACACGTGAGAAACGTGTGCGCCGATTGACTAAGGGTTCCTGGGTCAAGCTGATCTGCCCAGGGTAAGTCGGGACCTAAGGCGAGGCCGACAGGCGTAGTCGATGGACAACCGGTTGATATTCCGGTACCCGCTTTGAAACGCCCAATATCGAGCCCATTAATGCTAAGGCCGTGAAGCCGCCGGCTGAGTCTTCGGACGAGGTCGGAGTGGTGGAGCCGCTGACCCAAGGTGGTAGTAGGTAAGCGATGGGGTGACGCAGGAAGGTAGTCCAGCCCGGGCGGTGGTTGTCCCGGGGTAAGGGTGTAGGCCGTGTGATAGGCAAATCCGTCACACATTAAGGCTGAGACCTGATGCCGAGCCGATTGTGGTGAAGTGGATGATCCTATGCTGTCGAGAAAAGCCTCTAGCGAGTTTCATGGCGGCCCGTACCCTAAACCGACTCAGGTGGTCAGGTAGAGAATACCGAGGCGTTCGGGTGAACTATGGTTAAGGAACTCGGCAAAATGCCCCCGTAACTTCGGGAGAAGGGGGGCCATTCCTGGTGATGAGTTTTGCACTCTGAGCTGGGGGTGGCCGCAGAGACCAGCGAGAAGCGACTGTTTACTAAAAACACAGGTCCGTGCGAAGCCGTAAGGCGATGTATACGGACTGACGCCTGCCCGGTGCTGGAACGTTAAGGGGACCGGTTAGCTTGGATTCGTCCGGGCGAAGCTGAGAACTTAAGCGCCAGTAAACGGCGGTGGTAACTATAACCATCCTAAGGTAGCGAAATTCCTTGTCGGGTAAGTTCCGACCTGCACGAATGGCGTAACGACTTCTCGACTGTCTCAACCATAGGCCCGGTGAAATTGCACTACGAGTAAAGATGCTCGTTTCGCGCAGCAGGACGGAAAGACCCCGGGACCTTTACTACAGTTTGATATTGGTGTTCGGTTCGGCTTGTGTAGGATAGGTGGGAGACTTTGAAGCGGCCACGCCAGTGGTTGTGGAGTCGTCGTTGAAATACCACTCTGGTCGTGCTGGATGTCTAACCTGGGTCCGTGATCCGGATCAGGGACAGTGTCTGATGGGTAGTTTAACTGGGGCGGTTGCCTCCCAAAGGGTAACGGAGGCGCCCAAAGGTTCCCTCAGCCTGGTTGGCAATCAGGTGTTGAGTGTAAGTGCACAAGGGAGCTTGACTGTGAGACCGACGGGTCGAGCAGGGACGAAAGTCGGGACTAGTGATCCGGCGGTGGCTTGTGGAAGCGCCGTCGCTCAACGGATAAAAGGTACCCCGGGGATAACAGGCTGATCTTCCCCAAGAGTCCATATCGACGGGATGGTTTGGCACCTCGATGTCGGCTCGTCGCATCCTGGGGCTGGAGTCGGTCCCAAGGGTTGGGCTGTTCGCCCATTAAAGCGGTACGCGAGCTGGGTTTAGAACGTCGTGAGACAGTTCGGTCCCTATCCGCTGTGCGCGTAGGAGTCTTGAGAAGGGCTGTCCCTAGTACGAGAGGACCGGGACGGACGAACCTCTGGTGTGCCAGTTGTCCTGCCAAGGGCATGGCTGGTTGGCTACGTTCGGAAAGGATAACCGCTGAAAGCATCTAAGCGGGAAGCCTGCTTCGAGATGAGGACTCCCACCTCCTTGAGAGGGTAAGGCTCCCAGTAGACGACTGGGTTGATAGGCCGGATATGGAAGCCAGGTAACTGGTGGAGTTGACCGGTACTAATAGGCCGAGGGCTTGTCCTCAGTTGCTCGCGTCCACTGTGTTAGTTCTGAAGTAACGAACTCGCCTTTGCCGGCTGGTAGTTCGACATCTTCATAGTGTTTCGGTGGTCATAGCGTTAGGGAAACGCCCGGTTACATTCCGAACCCGGAAGCTAAGCCTTTCAGCGCCGATGGTACTGCAGGGGGGACCCTGTGGGAGAGTAGGACGCCGCCGAACAATCATTGTGGGGAAGCCCCGGAACCTTGTTCCGGGGCTTTTCTGCGTTTCGGGGCAATTCGAAGGCCGAGCACGGTTTGGTTTCGGCATCGGGGCCGCCCCGACTCACCGGGACGGGTTCACGAGGCGGGTGTCGTACGCGAGGATCACCGCCTGGACCCGGTCGCGGGCACCCGTCTTCGCGAGAATCCTGCTGACGTGCGTCTTCACCGTGGACTCCGCCAGATGCAGCCGGTCGGCGATCTCCGTGTTGGTCCATCCCCGGCCGATCACCGTGAGGATCTCGCGTTCCCGCTCGGTCAACCGGCCCAGACGTTCGTCGGGAGCACCGGCCGCGGGGTCGGCCGCCGCGCTCGCCGGGAGGTGGTGGACGTAGGTGTCCAGGAGCCGCCGGGTCAGGCTGGGCGCGACGACCGCGTCGCCCGCCGCCACGGCACGGATGCCGGACAGCAGCTCCTCGGGCAGCGCGTCCTTGACGAGGAAGCCGCTCGCTCCCGCCCGAAGCCCCGTGTAGGCGTATTCGTCGAGGTCGAACGTCGTCACGATCAGCACCCGGGTCCGGTCGCCGGCGGCGACGATCCTGCGGGTGGCCTCGATGCCGTCCAGGCCCGGCATGCGGATGTCCATCAGGACGACGTCCGGGCGGAGTTCGGCCGTCATCCGGACGGCCTCAGAGCCGTTCGCCGCCTCGCCCGCCACTGTGAGGTCGGGCTGACTCTCCAGCAGCATCCGGAAGCCGAAGCGCTGCATGGGCTGGTCGTCGGCGATGAGGACGGTGGTCACCGGGTGGATTCCTTCGGGAGACGGAGGCGTACGCGCCAGCCCCCGGGGGCTGTTCGCCGGGGGCCGGCTTCAAGTGTGCCGTTGTACAGAGCCGTTCGTTCCCGCATCCCGGTGAGTCCACGGCCCGGGCCGGTGACGGTGGTGCCGGTGCCGGATGCGGTGCCGCTCCCGTTCTGGTCGCCGGGCCCGTTCCGGGCGCTTCCGGTGTCCGTGATCTCCGCGGTGACCGTGCCGTCGTCGGCGTAGCGGACCGTCACCTCGGCCGTCGCCGTCGGACCGCCGTGCTTGAGGGTGTTCGTCAGGGCTTCCTGCACCACCCGGTACACGGTGAGCTGGCGGCCGGGGGAACGGCCGCCGGGATCGCCGTCGACGGTGAGGGTCACCGGCAGGCCGGCGGCGCGGACGCCCTCGACGAGCCGGCCGAGGTCGGTCAGTGCGGGCTGGGGCGCGAGTTCGGCGACCGGGGGTCCGTCGTCCCGCATCACGTCGAGGACCCGGCGGAGTTCGGAGAGCGCCTGGCGGCTGGTGGTGCCGATGGCGTCGAGGGCCTGCGCCGCACGCTGAGGGCTGGTGGCCGCCGCGTAGGCGCCGCCGTCGGCGAGACCGGTGATCACGGACAGGTTGTGGCCGATGATGTCGTGCATCTCCCGTGCGATACGGACGCGTTCGGCGGCTGCGGCGAGCCTCGCCTGCTGATCGCGTTCCACTTCGAGGCGGCGGGCGCGTTCCAGCAGCGAGGCCGTGTAGTCACGGCGGCTGCGGACGAGGAGGCCGAGGAGCGCGACCAGCACGATCCCGTAGAGCTGGGGGACGAACTGCTGGTCCCAGCTGCCGACGGGGTAGAGCGTCGCTCCGACCGCCACCGGCACGAGTGCGGCCCCGCAGGCCCACACCAGGGTGCGCAGCGGCAGGCGCAGGGCGATGTTGAAGACGACGAGCAGGTGGAGGAAGGCGGCCTGGAGATGGGCGCCTGACCAGGCGTTGACGAGGGCCGCGGCCAGCATCACACCGAGGACGGCCAGCGGCCGGGTGCGCCGCCACATCAGCGGGACGCTGAACGCGAGGCTCATCGTGACGACGAGCCAGGCGGGCACCTCCGGGTCGAAGGCGATGTTCTTCCAGCCCCCGGACGCGTCCACGAGAGCGCCGAGCACCATGAGGCAGGTGAGGTGGAGGTCCCACCACAGGGGGCGGCGCCGGTCGAAGCCGCGGAAACGTTCGCCGAGGCGGTGCATCCTGCCGGTCAGCGGCTCGGCACCCGCCGACCAGGAGGACCGGTCGGGGGTGCCGGCGGCTGCCGGTACGGCGGAGGTGCCCGTCTGGCACGGCTGGTCCGTCACGGTCCCATCCTGGCCCCGCGGAGGCCCCGGCGGGGACCCGCTGGCCGGTGCGCAGGCCGGTGCGCAGCCCTGAGTTGAAGCCTGAGCGGAAGCCTGGGCCGTGGTCTCCGGCCGGGTCATACGTCGCTTCGGCGAAGACGCAGGGCCGCCGCGCCGAGTGCGGCCGCCGCCCAGAGGACCATGGCGATCAGGGCCTCGGCCGGAGAGGGTGCGCCGGGCACCGGGTCGGCGGAGAGCAGGATGGTCGTCGCGCTGTCGGGAAAGTACTCGAGGGCGTCGTGGACGATGTCGTACGGGAGCATTCCGACGACCTCCGGCAGGACCATCACGCCGCCGATGAAGGCGCCGATCGCGCCGGGTACCGAGCGGAGCAGGGCGCCGAGCCCGAGCGCGACCAGCCCCAGCAGCGTCACGGCCGCCGAGCTGCCCGTGAGGGCCCGCAGGACGCCCGGGTCGCCGAAGGCGGCCTGCTGGTCGGTGCCTTCGAAGAAGAGCTGGGCGGCGGCGAAGGTCACGAACGCGGTCGCCGTGGTGACCGCCAGCGTCACGGCCGCGTAGACGGCGGCCTTCGTCCACAGGACGGGGAGGCGGCCGGGGACGGCGGTGACGGTGGCCCTGATCATGCCGGTCGCGTACTCGCCGGCGGTCACCAGGATGCCGAGCACGCCGAGTGCGACATGGGCGAACTGGAGGCCGATGAGGCTCAGGAGGACGGTGTCGACGTCGCCGTCGCCACCGCCGCTCTCGTAGGTGGCGCCCATCGTGATGCCCACGCCGAGCGTCAGCAGGGACGAGGACAGCAGGGTGATCCAGGTGGAGCGCACCGTCCACAGCTTGTGCCACTCGGAACGCAGCACACGGGGGAGCGTGAGCCGGTGGCCGGCCGGCGGTGCGGACAGGTGGGTGGTCATGCGGCTGCTCCTTCGGGGGCGGTGGCGGGTGAGCGGGTCGGGTACTCGACCGCGTCGCGCGTGAGGTCCATGAACGCCTGCTCCAGGGAGGCGCGGACGGGGGTGAGTTCGTACAGCGGGATGCCGTGCTCGGCGGCCGTGGCGCCGATGCGGGTGCTGTCGGTGCCGCGGACGTCGAGCACGCCGGAGGCGCCGGCGGCGATCTCGACCCCGGGGCCGGCGAGCAGTTCCGCGAGGGTGCCCGCCTCGGGGGTGACGACGTGGACGGAGGCGGCGCCCGCGTGCCGGACGAACTCCTCGACCGTGGTGTCGGCGAGGAGGCGGCCCCGGCCGATGATGACCAGGTGGTCGGCGGTGAGCGCCATCTCGCTCATCAGGTGGGAGGAGACGAGCACGGTGCGGCCCTCGGCCGCGAGAGACTTCAGCAGGGTGCGGATCCACAGCACGCCCTCGGGGTCGAGGCCGTTGACGGGCTCGTCGAGGACGAGTGTCGCCGGGTCGCCCAGGAGGGCCGCGGCGATGCCGAGCCGCTGGCCCATCCCCAGGCTGAAGCCCTTCACCCGGCGTCGCGCCACATCGGTGAGGCCGGTGAGCTCGATGACGGCGTCGACGCGGGAGGCGGGGATGCCGTGGGTGTACGCGAGGGCGAGGAGGTGGTTGCGGGCGCTGCGGCCGGGGTGCACGGACTTGGCCTCCAGCAGGGCGCCGACCTCGGTGAGCGGTGCGGGGTGGTCGCGGTAGGCCCGGCCACCGACGACGGCCCGGCCCCGGGTGGGGGCGTCGAGCCCGAGGATCATGCGCATGGTCGTGGACTTGCCCGCACCGTTGGGGCCGAGGAAGCCGGTGACGGTGCCGGGACGCACGCTGAAGGAGAGGTCGTGGACGACGGTCTTGGCGCCGTAGCGCTTGGTGAGGCCGGTGGCCTCGATGCCCGAGCCGGTCCTGTGAGCCGGTGCCGGGACGGGCCGCCGGGCGGCGGTTCGCTGGGTGCTGGTCATGGCGTCGACGCTACGGAGGGCGGGGCGGGCCGGCGTCCGACCGTGGACCGCATACCGGGAGGGCGCGTAGTACCCCGGTACGACGGCAGGTCGGGGGCTCCGGGGGTTGGGAGGGTTTGGGCGGCTCGGGGCTCCGGGGGCTCCGGGGGTTGGGAGGGTCCGGGCGGCACGGCGGCGGGCGGACGGTCGGGCGACGGTGCTCACCAGGCGAAATCTCGTTGCCGGGAACGGGTGCTGAGGGACACCATCTGCCCATGGAATACGTCATCCGGCCCGTGCGTGCCGAGGAGTGGGCGAAGGCCCGTGAGCTGCGGCTCGATGCCCTGAAGGACCCGCTGGCCTCCATAGCTTTCCTGGAGCCCTACGAGCGGGCGGCCGCGATGCCGGACGCGCACTGGCAGGAGCGGACCGCGTCGGCGGCCGAGGGCCGCGAGGTGATCCAGTTCATCGCCGAGGCGCCGGACGGGAGTTGGGACGGCACGGCCACCGTGCTGGTGGAGCGGACCGGGGCGCCGGTGCGGGTGGGGAAGCCCGCCCCGGTGGACCAGACCCACCTGGTGGGCGTGTTCGTGCGGGAGCGCGCGCGGGGCGGCGGGATCGCCGACGCGCTGTTCCGGGCGGCGCTGGAGTGGTCGTGGGAGCTGACGTCGCCGCGCGCCGAGCGGGTGCGGCTGGTGTTCCACGTGGAGAACGAGCGTGCGGAGCGCTTCTACCGCCGGGCCGGCTTCGTGCCGAGCGACGACCTGTCGCCGATCCCCGGCGACCCGATGGCGCGCGAGTACGTGGTGCCGCGGGAGCCGCTTCCGTAAGCGGGCGGTGCCGGGGGGAACGACACGGGTGCCGGTGCTCCGTGGGGCGTCGGACTCAGTACGAGGGGAGCGGCTCGGACCAGCGGGCGCGGGCCTGTTCGGGCGAGCGCAGCAGGACGAGGGCGGGCATGCCCTGTTCGTGACCGGTGGCCGTCAGCCGGGGGACGGCGGGGAGCGGGGCGACCGCCGCGACGTCGTCGAGGACGAGAGTGAGTGGTGGGTCGAGCCGACCGTCGGTTGACCGTGCGGCCAGGCGGCGGCCGTGCTCGACCACGTCGGAGGCGAGAGCCGTGAGGAGCGGCATCGCGCCGGGGCGGGTGCGGGGATCCTCGATCGCCTCACCCACCACATAGAGGGTGCCCGTTTCCACGGCAAATGATTCCAAGGCGAGCGCATCCGTTCGGTTCGGTGTGCACGCCTCCCGGACGTGGACCGCGGAGAGGGCGCCGAAGGCCCGTGCGGTCAACTCGATCGCGATGTCGCGGCGTTCGGGATGGGCGGTGAGCGCGGACTCCAGCAGTCCCGCGGTCCCGGAGGCGGCCTTGGGGTGGGTGCGCAGGATGCGCACCGCTTCGTGGGCGCCGGTGCCCTGGGCCCAGCGGTGCACTTGGCGGAACGGGCGGCCGTCGACGGCCGCCGCGTGGAGCCAGCAGCGCAGGAGGGTTTCGGCGGTGTCGGCCATCGCGGCGTCGACGAGCGCGCGGGGCCGTACGGGGGCGAGGAGGGCCGCGGCGCGGGCCGTTGCCGTGCCGGCGTCCTCGCAGCCCTGCGTGGGCGCCCAGTGGAGTCGGGCCGGGGTGTCGCACAGGTGGCCGGGGTCGTAGACGAGGACCGGTCCGAGCTTGGCCCGGGTGTCCTTGGTGGCGGCCCAGACGGCGGGGTCGGAGGTGACGACCAGGGCGGGGCCCTCGGCGTCGAGGAGGGCCTGCACGGCCGTGGGCCGCCGGGTGGCGGCGTCGCCGTACACGACGCGTGCGGTGCCGCCCCGGGGACCCGGGAGGACGGGCACGGGGGCGGCGGAAGCCGGGGCGGGGGCGGCAGATCCTGGGGCGGCACCGGCCGTGGCCGGTGCGGGGAGCGGGGGCATCGGGGCCGGCGGGGCAGGTGCCGGGGCGGGGTGGTGGTTCCCGGCGGGGCCGAGGTGGGCCGGGGGCGGCTCCGCGGGGACGGCGTGCTCCTGCGGGGTGGGGAAGGCCTCGTACGGGGCGGGGACGGCGTGCTCCTGGGGGGCGGGTGCCGGGGCCTGCTCGTACGAATGCGGTTCCCGCCGTGCCGGGCCCTGCGCCCGGCGGCCGTCCGCCTCCGCGCGTTCCCGGCGCGCGGAGCGGGCCTCGGCGCGCACCGCCCGCCAGCGGGCGACGGTGCCGAGCACGAACACCGTCAGCACCGCGAGCACCATCACCTGGCCGATGACCAGCCCCCAGAAGAGGCCGTGTCCGGAGAGCTCGCCGGGCGGTGTGCCGGGGTAGGCGCCCGCCAGGTCGGTCGGGTCGGACACCAGGGCCCGCAGCGCCTCCGGTGAGGTGCCGTAGCTGACGCCGGTGGGCCAGGACCCGTGGGCGAGGAGGCCCGCGAGACCCGCGGCGGTCCAGACGACGACGCTCAGTCCGAGGAGGAAGCCGAGCAGGGCGAGCAGCAGGCCGTCCGGCGGGCCGCCGTTCCCGCGCTCCCCGCCCCGGCGGCCCTCCCGGTACGCCTCGTGCCCGCTGTCCGTCCCCCTGTGCATCTCACGCCACCGTCGACTGGGACGACTCGCCGTCGTAGCTCTGGTGCTGCTCGACGAGCGCCGCCCGTTGCTCCGCCTCCCATTCGGCGGCCTGGACGTGCTCCGGCACCGCGGGTCCCGAGGACTCGGTCATCGCGCGGTCGGTGAAGACGAGCGGGCGTTCGGCCTCGGTGATCAGGTGTTTGACCACCTGCACGTTGCCGTTGACGTCCCAGACGGCGATGCCGGGTGTGAGGGTGGGGATGATCTCCACGGCCCAGCGCGGCAGTCCCAGGACCCGGCCCGTCGCCCGTGCCTCGTCGGCTTTCTGGGCGTAGACGGTGCGGGTGGAGGCCATTTTCAGGATGGCCGCCGCCTCCCGGGCCGCCGCCCCGTCGACGACGTCGGACAGGTGGTGCACGACGGCGACGAACGACAGGCCGAGACGCCGCCCGAACTTGAGCAGCCGCTGGAAGAGCTGCGCGACGAAGGGGCTGTTGATGATGTGCCACGCCTCCTCCACCAGGAAGATGCGCTTCTTGCGGTCGGGGCGGATCCAGGTGTGCTCCAGCCACACACCGACGATCGCCATCAGGATCGGCATGGCGATGGAGTTGCGGTCGATGTGGGAGAGGTCGAAGACGATCAGCGGCGCGTCGAGGTCGATGCCGACGGTGGTCGGCCCGTCGAACATGCCGCGCAGGTCGCCGTCGACGAGGCGGTCGAGGACGAGGGCGACGTCCAGGCCCCAGGCGCGGACATCGTCTATGTCGACGTTCATCGCCGCGGCGGACTCGGGCTCGGGGTGGCGCAGCTGCTCGACGATGTCGGTGAGCACGGGCTGGCGGTCGGTGATGGTCTCGTTGACGTAGGCGTGGGCGACCTTGAGCGCGAAGCCGCTGCGCTCGTCGAGGCCGTGGCCCATCGCGACCTCGATGATGGTGCGCAGCAGGGCGAGCTGGCCGGTGGTGGTGATCGCTGGGTCGAGCGGGTTGAGGCGGATGCCGCCGTCGAGCGCCGTCATCGGGTCGAGCCGGATGGGAGTTATCCCCAGCTCCTGGGCGATGAGGTTCCATTCGCCGACCCCGTCCTCGCCCTGGGCGTCGAGGACGACGACCTGGCGGTCGCGGAAGCGCAGCTGCCGCAGGACGTACGTCTTCTCCAGGGCGGACTTGCCGTTGCCGGACTCGCCGAGGACGAGCCAGTGCGGGGCGGGGAGCTGCTGTCCGTAGAGCTGGAAGGGGTCGTAGATGTAGCCCTTGCCGCTGTAGACCTCGCGGCCGATGATCACGCCGGAGTCGCCGAGGCCGGGTGCGGCGGTCGGCAGGTAGACGGCCTGCGCCTGCCCGGTCGACGTGCGGACGGGCAGCCGGGTCGTCTCCACCTTCCCGAACACGAAGGAGGTGAACGCGTCGGTGAGGAGGGACAGCGGATCACGCATCAGTCGGGGCCCCTATCGGCGGATGCCGGTCGCGAACGGCAGGGTGTTCACAAAGGCCCGGTGGTGTTCGCGGTCGCACCACTCCAGCTTGAGATACGACTTGCCGGCGGAGGCCCTGATCGTGCGCTTGTCCCTGGCGAGGGCTTCGGGCGAACGCGACGACACAGTGATGTACCCGACGAGGTTGACCCCGGCCGCACCGCTGGCGAGATCTTCACCCCGCTGGTCGAGCCGTCCGTGGGCGGCGATGTCGCGGGGGTCGACCGTCCGGTTCATCTTGGCGGCCCGGCTGGCGTCGGCCTCGTCGTTGGTCTTCTCGGTGAGCATCCGCTCGATGGCCACCTCGGTGGGCTCCAGGTCCATGGTGACGGCGACCGTGCGGATCACGTCGGGGGTGTGGACGAGCAGCGGGGCGAGGAAGTTGACGCCGACGGGGGTCATCGGCCACTCCTTGACCCAGGCCGTGGAGTGGCACCAGGGGGCGCGGGTGGACGACTCGCGGGTCTTGGCCTGGAGGTAGGTCGGCTCGACGGCGTCCAGTTCGGCGGGCCAGGCGTTGCGCTTGGACATGGCCTGGATGTGGTCGATGGGGTGGTCCGGGTCGTACATCGAGTGCACGAGGGACGCGAGGCGGGACTGCCCGAGCGGCTGGCGCACCCGGATGTCGGCCTCGGCGAGGCGGGCGCAGATGTCGGTGAGCTCGCGGGCCATGACGACGGCGAGGCCGGCGTCGCGGTCGAGCCGCCGCGCCCCGGAGGACGCCTTGACGGCACGGGCCATGGCGTGGGCCTCGGCGGCCAGTTCGCGGGAGTAGTGCATGCAGGCGACGAGGTACGCGCGGTGCTGCTCGCTGGAGGTGGAGACCATCGACTGGAGCTGGTCGTAGGACTCCTGGAGCCAGCCGGGGGCGCCGCGGTCGCCGCGCTGGGCGACGTCCTTGGCGTGGGCGTCCGGGTCGGCGGGGAGGGTGCGGGCCAGCATCTGAAGGCGCGTCACGAAGCCGTCGCCGTTGGCGACGTGCTTCAGCAGGGTGCCGAAGCGGTCGACCAGGGCCTCCTGGTCCTCGCTGTCGCGCAGGCCGACGCCGGGGCCCTCGATCTCGATGGCCGCGGTGACCGTGCGGCGGTCGGCGTGCAGCAGCACGGCGATCTCGTCGGGGCCGAAGGGGGCCGCGAGCCAGCTGATCCGGCCGATGCCGGGCGGCGGGCCGATCTCGATCTCCCGCCCGTCGGCCCGGGTGCCGGCCTCGACGGCGCCGGAGCGGTAGGCGGTGCCCTGGCGCAGCGTGCGCTTGTAGGACCGGTTGATCTCGAACCACCGGTAGAAGGTGCGGTGCTTGTACGGGAAGTAGACGGCGGCGAGCGCCAGCATCGGGAAGCCGACCAGCAGCACGATCCGCAGGGTGAGCACGGGGACCAGCAGCCCGCTCATCATGCCGAGGAACGCACCGGCGATGATCAGCGCGATCTCGCCGGTCTCGCGGTTCTTGCCGACGATCGCGTTCGGCCGGGCCCGGCCGATGAGGTACGTGCGGCGGGGCGTGATCGGGTGGGACTGGGTGGTCAACGCCGGCCACCTCCTGTGCTGTTGCGGTTGCTGTGCGGGGTGTTGCTCGTCGGGGCCGCGCTACGGGGCGCGGGTGCGGCGGTGGACGTCTGGCCGCCGCCGCGGCCGCCGTGGGCGGCCATGCCGCCGCTGACCGGGTTGGAGGGGCGCGGGGCGCTGCTGCCGCCGCTGTCGCCGCCGCCCTGGTCGCCGCGGGAGCTGTGGGTCTTGATGCCCTGGGAGACGAGGGCCGCGGGGGAGCTGATGACGGCGGCGGCCTTCCCCTCGGCCGAGTTCTGGATGCGGTTGTTGCGGGAGTTGGCGATCTCGTCGCCGAAGCCGGGGACGAAGCGGTAGATCATCGCGGAGGCGAAGATGGCCAGCAGGATGATCGACAGGCCGGAGACGACGGCGGAGAAGGAGTCCGGCCCCTCGCCGGCCGAGAGCGCACCGGCGAGGCCGAGGACGATCACGATGATCGGTTTGACCAGGATGATCGCGATCATGATGCCGGCCCAGCGGCGGACGTGGCCCCACATGTTCTTGTCGACGAGGCCCGCGTAGACGACGACGCCGAGCAGGGCGCCGACGTAGAGCAGCACGGCGCGGATGAAGAGCTCGAGGAAGAGGACGCCGGCGGCGACCACGGTGACCAGCGAGACGATGATCAGCATGATCGGTCCGCCGCTGATGCTGTCGCCCTTCTGCAGGGCTTCCTTGAAGCCCCCGAAGAAGACGTCGGTCTGCTCCTGGGTGCCGGAGGCGATGACCTCGGTGAGCGCGTCGGTGGCGGAGACGACCGTGTAGAGGAGGAGGGGGGTGAACGCGGAGGCGAGCACGGTGAGCCAGAGGAAGCCGACCGCCTCGGAGATCGCGGTCGTCAGCGGCACTCCGCGGATGGCCCGCTTGGCGACGGCCAGCAGCCACAGCACGAGCGTGAGGACGGTGGCGGCGGCGAAGACGATGGCGTAGCGGGCGAGGAAGGCGGGATTGGTGAAGTCGACGTCGGCGGTTTCCTTGACGGCCTTGGAGAGGTAGTCGAGGACGGTGACGGCGGCGTCGGCGCAGCCGCGGGCGAGGGAGGAGAGGGGGTCGAGGGCGTCGGCGGGGTTGTTGGAGACGGAGCGGCCGGAGCTGCCGGGTTCGCCGCTGGTGCAGTAGTCCCGTGCGGGACCGGCGATCAGCTCGCAAGGGTCGTTACTCGTGCTGGGTGTCGGTGAAGGCTCAGCTGTGGCACGCGATGCGAAGACGACGAGTGCAGTCTGCACCGTGACGAGGAGTGGCAGGGCCCGGGTCAGGGATCGAGGGCTAGCGGGCATATGTGAACCCTCCGAATCCGTTGACTGCGTCCGCGATCTCGTCAGAGCCGGACACCTGGTTGTCGCCCGTCACAGGGGTCGGCCCGTTCCGCTGGCTGGTCTCCAGGACCTTCCAGTCCGAATCCGTCCACTTGAGCTTCACCGTGACCGTGAACCAGCCGTTTGTGACGGGCTTGGTGGACTTCTCACCGGTCAGCCCGAAGAGCCCTACACACCACACGTCGATCTCGGCGGCGCCGTTCGAGTACTTCAGTACCTTGGTCCCAGCGGGCATCGTTCGGTTGACGAACGTAGAGCCGGTGGGTGCGGTCCCGTCCGGATTGAGGCCGATCTGCGCGAGGAAGCCGGCGGAGTAGTCCGCATCGAAGCCGGACTGAAGTTCAGACCGGGTGGACGTGTCGGCGATCGCGGAAACGATCTCCCGGCGACGTTCCGTGTTGAACATGCCGTCCGAGCCGAGCACGGCGGTGTAGTTCGCCGCCGCGCTCTGCGCCCCCTGCTCGTCCTGGGCGTAGCCCGTCGGGATGTCGCCGGACTTGCCCTCGACGGGGCGGGTGCCGGAGGCAGCCGTCGGATTCGTGCCCGAGGGCTTCGCCCCGTCGGCGGCGTCGCCGCCCTCGCCGCCGCCCTGGTTGGCGAAGGCGATCGCCGCGATGAGCAGCACGATGACGCCGACCACCCCGATGAGGGAGCGCGAGGGGCGGACCGGGCGGCGCGGCGCGCCGTAGCCCTCCCCGTCGCCGCCGCCGGGCAGGCGGGTGCGTGTCTGCCCGGAGCCGCCGAAGCCTTCGCTGGTACGGCCGCCGCCGTGCTCGTCGCCGAGGCTCATGTCGCGCTGGCTCCCTCAACCGGTCGTGGACGTAGCTCTTGCCGCGCGGAGGCGGGGTGGTGACGTGACATCAGGGATCGGCCCTCTGACCGTGGACCGGGCATGCCCGGAGAGACGGAACGGGTGGCTAGACGGCCATTCCGTACACGATGGTGAAGACGGTCCCCAGTGAGCCGATGATGAAGACGCCGGTGAGGCCGGCGACGATCAGGCCCTTGCCCTGTTCCGCGCTGAACGTGTCGCGCAGCGCGGTCGCGCCGATGCGCTGCTTCGCCGCTCCCCAGATCGCGATGCCGAGGCAGAGGAGGATGGCAATCGCCATCACGACCTCGATCATCACCCGAGCTTCGTTGCCCAGGCTTCCGAACGGGCCCCAATTCGGGGCGATACCGCCGATGATGGTGGTGATGTCGCCCTTCTCGGCTGCCAGGATCATGTAACTCACCGCCCCTGTTGGGTTGTTAGCCGCCCACGCCGCACGGCACGGGTCACCGTCTATCTTCGCTGATGAAACCGCGCACGTAAGCCGTCTTCGTAGGTCTCTTTACCCGATCTCCGCACGTATGACCGAACCCCTGCCCCTGACCTGGGAGGGCGTGGCGTGAATCCGTCGTCGTGCGAGCATCGTCACTCTGTGTATCACGGAGCGTGACTCCGGGCAATGACTGTCGTTGTGCCACCTTTGGGGCGATTTCACCCTCGCGTGGGGCCGTCGCGCCAGCCTGGACGGGATGGTGACGGTGCCTCGGGTCGTATGTCTGTTCGTCGTCACGTCTGTCCCCGAGCTGTCTGCGTTCCCCACTGAACGGTCACAGCCCCAGCCGGTGCGTTCTCCTGATGATCCGTCCGGCCTAGCGTCCCCCTCGAAAGATCACCGCACGCTTCCATCGCACATCTGTCGAGGAGAACCCGCCATGACGACGCACGACTCCCGCCGCCGCACGCTGCGCCGCCTGTCCCTCCCGCTCGGTGCCACCGTGCTCGCCCTGGGGATCGCCGCCACGACGGTCACGCCTGCCGCCGCGAGCAATTCGTACAACGGCCGTTCCCACATCTACGGCGTCGGGACGATCACCGACGACCTGAACGACGAGGGTGTCGTGAACGTGAGCACGAACGTCCGCTCCAACGTCACCTGCCTGTGGCAGACCATCCTGTGGGCCGACGGCTACCTGCCCCAGTCCGGGGTGGACGGCTCGTTCGGGCCGCAGACGAAGGCGGCGACCCAGGCCTGGCAGAGAGCCCGGGGTCTGTCCGCCGACGGGTCGGCCGGGAAGCTCACCTGGGCCAAGGCGGGCACGAAGATCTCCTACAGCGGCGCGAGCGGCGGGAAGGTGTACGGCGGCTACGACGGGACGAAGGTCAACTTCATGGTCCGCCGCACCGACACCGGCGGCAACTGGGAGTTCGCCTCCGGCAGCGCCAAGGGCGGCATCAAGTGGGCGAGCTACAACAGCGTGGGGTGCTGACGCCCCCGACCCGGACCTGTGGCGCCCCCGTCCGTCCCGGACGGGGGCACCCGCGTCTCAGGCGGCCCGGCGGAAGTGGTCGAACTCGCCGGCGCGCACGCCGAGGACGAAGGCGTCCCACTTGGAGAGGGTGGTGACGACGGGGCGGTCCGCGTCCGGGGCCGTCAGGCGGACGAGACCGTCCGGAGTGTGGCTGACGCTGATGTGCGGGCTCTCACCGCCGTTCTTGATGGCGTCCAGGAGACCGTCGAAGCCCTCGGGGGTGGTGCGGAGTGTGACCCGGTCCGGGTCGCCGCTCTCGGTGAGGTGGACGGCGGAGCCGTCGGAGGAAACGTTCAGGCATGCCTCTCCCGCTGCGCAGTACGACGACTTCTGCCAGGGGTTGATCTGCATCGGAGGCTCCTCACGAGCTGTCGACGAGTTTCCGGACCGACGGGTGCCGCAGAGCCTTGCTCCGTTCGTCGGGGCGCTCGTCTGTCAGGCGGCGCGTCGGAAACGGCCGTCTTGCTTGATCGCGTCCACGAGCGTGGTGAACGCGGCGGGGGTGGTGCGGATGGTGAATCCCTTTGGCTCGCTGCTCTCGGCGATCTCGATCGTGCCGTGCGGGCGGGAGACATGTACGCAGGACTCGCCCTCGCCGCAGTATGAAGACTTCTGCCAGGTGCTTGCGCTCGCGGTCATCGCTTCTCACAGCTCCTTGAGTACGTTGTGGATGAAGTCGGCCGACTCTTGCTCGCTGAGGGACAGGCTCGTCAGGCGTTCGAGCACGCCTCGGTACTTGTGAAGTTGCGCCTCGGCGTCGAGGACGATGCTGCCGTGCGCCTGGTCCAGCTGGACCGTGTCGAGTTGGGACACCGGGCCGCAAAGGTAGTAGAGAGGCTGACCGGACCCGGGGAACGCCCCGGCCGCGAAGGGGATCACACGGATTCTGATGTGGTCATGCTCCCCCATTCTCAGCAGATGGCGCAGCTGGCGGCCTGCGGTCGCCCTGCCTCCGAACTGCATGCGCAGGGCGGCCTCGTGGATGACGGCCAGGTAAGGGACGGCGTCGCCTCCGGCAAGCACGGCTTGGCGCTTGATGCGAAACGACGCCCGGTGCTCTGTCTCCGAGGCGGGCAGTGAGGGGACGACCTGGTTCATGATCTCTCGTGCATGGTCGAGAGTCTGAAGCAGGCCAGGGACATTCGAGGTGTGGGCTGTGGTCAGGCTGGTGCTGTGGTGTTCCAGCTCGGCCACGTCGAGCAGAGCGTCGGAGAGCGTGCCCCGGTACTCCTCCCACCAGCCGCGCTTACGGTCGCCTGTCATCGAAGCCAAGGCGTTCACGAGTCGGGCGTCCGCGCAGTCGTAGTGGCAGGCGAGAGTGCGGACCCGGTCTGCGCTGACGCCATAGCGGCCGGCCTCGATGTTGCTGATCCTGGCCTGGTTTCCGCCGATCAGGGCCCCGGCCTGTGCTGCTGTCAGGCCGGCTCGCTCCCGCAGCTTGCGTAGCTCTGCACCGAGGCGTCGGCGGCGCACGGTCGGAGCGAGGCTCTGCGTCATCGGCCCTCCCAAGGCGTCACTCACACGAGCGCATCTGGCACGGATTTCACGGATTTCAATGGAATGTATTCCATTGAGCGTCCTACCGTTTGTGCGGCCGGCCTCACCGCCCGGAAGTACCCCGCTCGACGGAGCGGCCTCGTCACCGGGCCCGTACGCGCACCAGTCCAACACGCCCTCCGTCGAGGAGACTTCCATGGCCACCACCGTATCCCCGTCCTGGGCCTACGCCCTCCGGCTTCCGCAGGATCCCCGTGCGCCGGGGGTCGCGCGGCAGGTGCTCCGGGCGGTGCTCGGGGCGCACCGGCTCGGGGCGCTCGTGGACACCGCCGAGCTGGTGGCCTCGGAGCTCGTGACCAACGCGCTCCGCCACACCGACGGTCCGTACGGGCTCCGGCTGGCCGGGCCGGAGCGCGGGCGGCTGCGGCTCGGGGTCTGGGACGCCAGTCCCGAGGTCCCCGCCCCCTTCGCGGGGCTGCCGCGTCGTGCCGCGCCCGACGACGAGGGCGGCCGGGGACTGCGCATCGTGGCGGTGTGCGCGGACACCTGGGGCGCGACCGCGCTGCCGCAGGGCGGGAAGCTGCTCTGGGTCGAGCTGGGCGGGCGGGCGTGAGGCGCCGTCGGTGGCCGCTGCTGCCGCGCGATCCGCGCGGTGTCGCCCGGCTCGTCGCCCGGGCCACGGGGCTGCGGGCGGAGGTGCTCGGCGGGAGCCTCGTGCTCACGCGGACGGACTGCCCGGTCCGTGCGGAGACCGTGCGGAGGGTGGCGGACGCCTTCACCGGCTCCTTCACCGGTGATGCGGACTGGGAGGCCGTCGAGGGCTGCCCGGTCGAGATGCCCCTGGACGCGGACGACGTCGCCGTGCCCGATCTCGTCGTCCGCAGCCCGGCCGCCGGGGGCCGGCCCGTGCTCGCCGTGGAGGTGGTTCCCCGGGGGGAGAAGGGGAGCGGCCTGGCGGGCAAGGCGGAGTGGTACGCGGTCGCGCATCTCCCGTTCCTCCTCGTCCTCGATCCGCGGGAGGCGGCGTGGTCGCTGCGGTCGCGTTCCGGTGGTGCGCGGTTCGCCTGCGTCCGGCGGGGTGCGTACGGGGAGGAGGTGGACCTGCCTGCTCCGTTAGGCCGCGCGTTGCCCACGGCCGGTCTGCCGGTCCACTGAGGGCGGCAACCCCGTCCCGCGCGGCGGCGACTTCTTGGCATGGGCCTGGCAAGAGTCGGGTTCCCCCACGAGGTGATCGGAGGCGACGCATGGGTCTCAGGGACGACGACGCGATGCGGGCGCGGCACGGCAGGCACAGGGATGGAGGCAAGGGCAGGGGCGGGGCCGGGGGCAGGGGCAGGGTGTGGCGCGTCGGGGCGCCGCTGGCCCTGACCGCGGCGCTCGGCATGGCGTGGGGCACCGGTGCGGTGGCCGGTGCCGGGACGCCGGAGCGGGTGGTGGCCGCCGGGTCGGTGTCCGCCGCGGGCTGGGCCGACGACGTCGCCGACGGCTTCGCCTCGGTGAACGCGCTCGGCCAGAACGGCACCTACGGCGGGCGCGGCGGGCCGACCGTCACCGTGCGGACCCTCGCCGACCTGGAGAGGTACGCGACGGCCGCCGAGCCGTACGTCATCGTGGTGGCCGCCGCGATCACGATGAACCCCAAGGGCAAGGAGATCAAGGTCGCCTCCGACAAGACGATCGTGGGCTCGGGCACGTCCGGGCACATCGTCGGCGGCGGGTTCTTCCTGGGGCAGGGCGTGCACAACGTCATCATCCGGAACCTGACGATCCGTGACTCCTACGAGGGGGTCTGGAACGACAAGGACCACGACTGGGACGCGATCCAGATGGACGGCGCGCACCATGTCTGGATCGACCACAACGACCTGCGGAACATGGCCGACGGCCTGATCGACAGCCGCAAGGACACGACGTACCTCACGGTCTCCTGGAACCGGCTCGGCAACAACAACAAGACCTTCGGCATCGGCTGGACCGAGAACGTCACCGCCGAGCTGACCGTGCACCACAACTGGATCCGGGAGAGCGAGCAGCGCAACCCGTCCACCGACAACGTGGCGCGTGCCCACCTCTACAACAACTACCTCCAGGACGTGCCGGGGACGGCGATCACCACCTCGTACGGCAACTACTCGCGCGGTGCGACCAGGATGCTGCTGGAGAACAGCTACTTCGAGGGGCTGAAGAACCCGGTCACCAGGGACGCCACGGCCTCCGTGGTGCAGCGGGGCAACGTGTTCACCGGCACCAGCGGCCGCAACGAGAGCGGCGGCACCGCCTTCGACGCGCGGGCCCACTACCCGTACACGCTCGACGCGGCGGCCGACGTCCCGGCGCTGCTGAGGGCCGGGGCCGGGCCGCGCTCCACGATCGGGACGGCGGCGACGGCGGGCACCGCCGCAGCGGCCGCGACCACGCTGACCGTCGCCAAGGACGGCACCGGTCAGTTCACCTCCGTGCAGAAGGCGGTCGACGCCGTGCCCGCCGGCAACACCTCGCGGGTGGTCATCGACGTGCGGCCGGGGGTGTACCGGGAGACGGTCAAGGTGCCGTCGAACAAGCCGTACGTGACGATCCAGGGCACCGGCGGCAGCCGCAAGGACACGGTGATCACCTACGGGAACGCCGCCGGGACGCAGAAGCCCGACGGCTCCGGCACGTACGGCACCAGCGGCAGCGCCACCGTGGCCGTGGAGGCCGCCGACTTCCGGGCGCGCAACCTCACCGTCCGCAACGACTTCGACGAGGCGGCCAACCAGCAGCTCTCCGGGCACCAAGCGGTGGCGCTGCGGACCGCGGCCGACCGGGTCGCCCTCGACGGCCTGATCGTCGAGGGCGACCAGGACACCCTGCTGCTGGACACCCCGTCCAAGAGCGTGCTCGGCCGTGTCCACATGACCAACTCGTACATCGTCGGCAACGTGGACTTCGTCTTCGGGCGGGCGACGGCGGTCATCGACCGGTCCGTGATCACCCTCAAGAAGCGGTGGAACGGCACCTCGGGCGGCTATGTCACGGCACCGAGCACCGCGGCCGACCGCAAGGGGTTCCTCATCAGCCGCTCGACGTTCAACGGGGAGGTGAGCGCCGGGAGTTTCCACCTCGGGCGGCCCTGGCACGCCGGGGGCGACGCCGCGCTCGACCCGCAGACCACCGTGCGCGACTCGACGCTGAGCGCGGCCGTCAAGCAGGCGCCCTGGACGGACATGAGCGGGTTCTCCTGGAAGGACGACCGGTTCGCGGAGTACCGGAACACCGGGCCCGGCGCCGGGGCCGCAGGGCCGGACCGGCCGCACCTGACCGACGCGCAGGCGGCGGACCAGGAGATCGCCGACTGGCTGGCCGGCTGGGACCCGGCCGCCGGCTGAGCGGGCGCCACGCCGTCCGGGGATCCCGTGGGGCGGCTCGGGGCCCGTCGCCCGTGGACGCCTGTCGGGCGCCGAGCAGTCGCCGATCAAGTGCCGCAGAAAATTTGTCACTTCGCGGCAACCTTTTCCCGCACCGTGGCGACAGACGGGTGTGCCCCCCGGCAGGCGACTGCCGGCGCGGCCGCGGATGACTCTGGGTCCGCGTCGGGGCAGGTCGGGCAAGGGCCTCGCGAGCAGGCAGGGACGGGACGGGCCCCGGGCAGGGGTGCTTGTCCCGTCCATGCCGGTAGGAGAGCCGGCAGGCGAGCCGGCAGGACAGGGGGCCGCCGGGCCCCCGGGAGGCCGTCGGTCCCCGGGCGGTCGGCGGACGTCAGCGCGGGCCGACGAAGAGGCTCTGGGCGCTGCGGCCGATGGGTCCCTTCTCGTCGTGGAGCCGTGCGTCGGCGAGGCCGATGCCCGCCTCGTCCACGCTCGTCCGCGCCTCGACGCACACCCACTCGCCCAGCGGATGGCGGTGGAGATGGACCGTCAGGTCCGGGTTGATGAAGACGTGGCTGCGGAAGTCGAGGACGTTGCTGATCCCGTTGCCGGAGTCGGCGGCGACCAGGACCCGGTCCAGGGCCCGGGGCGCGTCCCCCGCGATCAGCGGGATCCGCATCCGCATCCAGCAGGTCCCCGGACCCTGTTCGCGCCATGCGCCGTCGGCGAAGCGGGTCTCCATCGACGTGTGGTAGCCGACGTCCCAGGCGACGCCGAAGAACGGGGTGGCGGAGGTCTCGGACGGTGCGGGCAGCAGCGGGCCCTCGGCGACCGCGGGACCGGGCGCCTCGGTGGTGCGGACGCGCAGCGCCCGGGCGTGCATGACGGGCACGCCGCCCTCGGGAGTGAGGACGGCCTCCACGACCTCGGTGCTGCGTCCGGAGCGCAGCACCGAGACGGTGACCTCCAGCGGCGCGATCGGGACGGGGCGCAGGATCTCGTAGGTGACGCGGGCGACGCGCATGTCGGTCCGGGCGCCGGGGCGTTCCTCCAGGGCCCGGCCGAGCAGGGCGGCGGGCGGGCCCGCGTGCTGGGAGGCCGCGTCCCAGGGGCCCCGGGTGTGCTCCGTGGCGGCGAAGCGGTTCTCGGCGAGCCGTTCGTAGAACGCCTCGGTCCCCGGTGCTGCCGTCGCTGCCGTCATGGCCGTCCGCCTCCCCGCGATAGATGCACGACGCACGCTACCTGCGGGTAACGGCGGGATCCAGGGGTGGCGGTGCGGAGAGAGGTGGCGGTACGGAGAAGGGGTGGGCGGTCCCGAGCGGGACCGCCCACCCCTTCCGGCGGTGGTGCCGTGCCGATGTCAGCGGCCGACCACCATGTAGCCGAGGAGGCCGAGGGCGACGGCCAGCAGGGCGATGAACGTCACCGTGGCGACGGTCCCGCCCGCGTCGCCGCGGCGGCTCCGGCGGCCGGCGGCGGCCGCCGGGGTCTGCGCGTCCGCCGTGTCCGCTGCGCCCGTCGTGTCCGGGGTGCCGGTCACGATCGCAGAGTTCTTCACTGGTGCTCCTGTGGTGCTCGCCGCTCCGTGGTCGACGGAGCGGTTTTGGCCTCAGCCTTGTGGCTGCGTGACACAGAGTAGTGGCAACTGGTCCAGACCACGGCCACCGGGTCGGTGTGCCGTGAGCGCTGTACCGGCGGTTTTGCCGTTCCCTCGGAAACTGTAAGGCGTCTCGACCGGCGGAGGGGCTGTTTCACGTCATCCTCGGTATCGCGGAACGTGACCGCCCCGGGGCCCGGGGTGAGCGTCCGCCCGCCCGGACTTGTCCGCAACCACCGTGCGCAGCGGACCCGTTGACTAGAGTCACCGGCGTGACCGACGACGCAGCGACCCAGGCCCGTATCGACACCACCCGGCCCCACACCGCGCGCATCTGGAACTACTGGACCGGCGGCAAGGACAACTACGCCGTCGACCAGGAGGCAGGTGACCGGATCCGTGCGCTGCACCCGGGGATCGGCGACTACGCCCTCGCCGACCGGCGCTTCCTCGGACGGGCGGTCCGCCACCTCGCGGCCGAGGCGGGCATCCGGCAGTTCCTCGACATCGGCACCGGACTGCCGAGCGCCGACAACACCCACGAGGTGGCGCAGCGGATCACCCCGGACGCGCGCGTCGTGTACGTCGACAACGACCCGCTCGTCCTCGTCCACGCCCGTGCGCTGCTCACCGGGACGCCCGAAGGACGCACCGACTACCTCGACGCCGACCTGCGCGACCCGGACGCCATTCTCGAACAGGCGGCCGCGACACTGGACTTCGCCGAGCCGGTGGCCCTGATGCTGCTGGGCGTCGTCATCTTCGTCGAGGACGACGACGAGTCCCGCGCCGTGGTGCGGCGCCTGCTGGAGCCGCTGGCGCCCGGCAGCCATCTGGTGCTCTCCCACACGATCACCAGCCCCGCGATGCCGGACGTGGACGCGGCCGTGGCCTTCTGGAACGAGAACGGCACACCCCGCCTCACCCAGCGCACCCCGCAGGAGGTGACCCGCTACTTCGACGGCCTGGAGCTGCTGGACCCGGGCGTGGTCTCCTGCAACCGCTGGCGCCCCGACCCGGAGGACCTGACGGCCCCGGACGAGGTGGCGATGTACAGCGGGGTGGGGCGCAAGGCGTAGCCCCGGCGGGGGTACGGCCGGGGCTGCGCACGGCCTCGTGACCGTCACCGGCCGTCCTCCCGCAGGGCCGCCGTCGCCGCCCAGTAGCCGCACATGCCGTGGACGGACGGTCCCGGCGGGGTCGCCGCGGAGCAGAGCCAGGTGCCCGGCAGCGGCGTGCGGTACGGGTTCCACCGGGCCACCGGGCGGGCGAGGACCTGGCGCAGGCTCAGGGCCCCGCAGCCGATGTCGCCGCCGACGTAGTTGGGGTTGTAGGCGCCCATCTCGGCGGCTGAGAGGCCGCGTTCGGCGACGATCGTGTCCGTGAAGCCGGGTGCGTGGGTCTCGACGGCGGCGCGGAGCATCGGGAGCGGGTCGCGCGGGTCCCCGTTCGGGACGTGGGCGTAGGCCCAGACGGGACGCCGGCCGCGGACGGCCCGTGAGGGGTCGGCCGCCGCCGGGTCGACGAGGATGACGTACGGCCGTGCGACCCGGCGGCCCCGCGCGGTGGCGTTCTCGGCGCGGCGCAGTTCGCCGGGCAGCCCGTGCGCGCCTCCCAGGTGCACGGTCGCGGCCTGTGCGATGCGGGGATCCGTCCAGGGGATGGGCCCGTCGACGAGGAAGTCCGCCTTCGCCGCCCCGGGGCCGTACCGGTAGCGGGACAGACCGCGGCGGTAGGCGGCGGGCAGCGGCGCGATGCGGGCCAGTTCGCGCGGCGAGACGTCCAGCATGGTGATGCGCCGGCCGGCGGGGAGTTCGCCCAGGCTGTTCACGCGGACACCGGTGTGGATGCGGCCGCCCAGGCGTTCCAGCCGTGCGGCCATGACCGTGGCGAGGACGCCCGAGCCGCCCTGCGGGACCGGCCAGCCCGTGCTGTGGGCGAGGTGGCCCAGCAGCAGGGCGACCGCTGCGGTGGTCGGTGACGGGAGCCGGCCGACGCCGTGCGCGGCGACGCCCGCGAGCAGTGCGCGGCCCGCCTCGGTGCGCAGGGTGCCGCCCAGGCGCAGGGCGTGGGCGGGGAGGCGGGGCGCGAGCGCGGCGAGGGCGCCGAGCGGCGGAAGGCCGCGCTGGTCGGAGAGCATCAGCTCGACCACCGGCTCCGAGCGGGCGATCAGCGGCTCCATCAGCCGTCGCCAGCGCGGCCCGTCGGCACCCAGCTCCGCGCAGGCGGTGCCGAGGTCCCGCCACGCGACGGCGGCCGGTCTCCCCTTCAGCGGGTGGGCGTAGGCGGCCGGGGAGTGCAGCAGGCGGACGCCGTGCTCCTCCGGCGCGAGCGAGCGCAGGAACGGTGAGACGGGCGCCATCGGGTGGACGGCGGCGCAGAGGTCGTGGACGACGTCCGAGTCGAAGAGCGCCTCGGTGCGCAGCCCGCCGCCGATGCGGTCGTGGGCCTCGAACACCTCGACGGCGAGGCCCGCGCGGGCGAGGGTGAGCGCGGCGGCGAGACCGTTCGGCCCCGATCCGACGACGACGGCGTCCGTCATGCGGGAACTCCTTGGGGAGGTGTGGCGACCGGTCCGGGAGGGGCCGGTCACCCGGTCCGGGAGGGCCCTGCCCGGGGGTGGTCGGGGAGGGCCCAGTCCGGGGTGGGCCGGTGTCACGGGTGCCGGCCACGGCCCCGGCCCCGGCGTCCACGGACGTCGACGCCGGGGGCCCGGGCCCGGTGGCCCTGCCGGACGCCGGGTCAGGCGCGGGCCGGTGCGGCGGCGAGCGCCGCGACCGCGAGGCGGTCGGTCTTCGCGGGGGAGCCGCCCAGCCGGTGCAGCAGCAGCCACCTGCCGTCGTCGTGTGCGACCGCCACGGCGGAGGAGTCGCGGGTGGCACCGTTGTGCCAGAGCGTGGCGCCGCCCCGGCGCCAGGTGGTCGCCGGGGTGCCGAGCCGGCGTTCCACGAGCAGCCCGACCAGCACCCGGGCCATGGTCGCCGGCGTCGACCACAGGCCCCCGGACGGCAGGATGGCCCCGCTGAGATCCCACAGCGGCCTGGGCCGTCCGAGCAGCGTCCGCGGGACGAGGCGCAGTTCCCCGGCGGGGCGCGCGGTGACCGCGCCCTCGGCCAGATCCAGGGGGCGCAGCACGTGCTCGTCCACAAGGTGTTGATAGCCGCGGCCGGTGGCCGAGGTGAGGGCGAGGCCGAGGACGGCGTACCCGAGGTTCGAGTACTCCTCCGCGCCGCCGGGCGGTGCCTGCCGCAGCGCGTCCAGATCCGCCAGGGCCTCCCGCAGGGCGGTCTCGGTGAAGTCCGCGTACGGGTCGCCGGGCGGGCCGGTGGGGGCGGGGAGGAGCCGGGGCAGGCCCGAGGTGTGCGCGGCGAGGTGCCGCAGGGTGATCCCGCTGCCGCGGGGCGCCTCGGCGAGGGTCTCCTCCAGCGGGGCGTCGGGGTCGAGCACGCCGGAGTCCGCCAGCCCGGACAGCACGGTGCCGGTGAAGACCTTGCTGAGCGAACCGAGTTCCACGAACCGGTCGGGATCGTGGCCGTGGGTGACACGGTCCTCGATGCCGGGTCCGCCGAGAAGGCAGGTCGGTGTCCGCACGGGGCTTGCTCCTGTCAGAGGTGGGGGGCGGGGCGGGGTCGGGCGTACGGTCCGGGCCGTACGCCCGGGGCGGGGCGGCTCACGCGCCCCCGCCGGCCCCGGCCCGCACGGCGGCGCTCTCGCGGCGGGGCTCCGTGTCCGGGCCGGTCCGCGGTTCCGGGCCGGACCGAGGCGCCGGTTCCGGTGCCGGTTGGGGTGCCGGTTGGGGTGCCGGGTCCGGCTCGGGCCCGGGACCCGGTTCCGCTGCCGGAGCGGCCGCATCCGCCGGGGCGCCGGCGCCGGGGGCCGGTGTTCCGGTCCGGGCCCGTACCCGGGTACGGACGGCGGCCTCCGCGCGTTCGAGCGCTCCGGAGAGGAATACGAGATCGCAGGCGATCATGGTCAGCGCGAAGCCGGTCAGCCCCATGAAGAACGCGATCGACAGATGGAACGCGATGGAGGCCGCAGCCGCCCAGGGGCGCAACGCCGGGACCAGCACACCGAGCGGGAAGTACACCAGGAAGGCCACGGTCCCGTAGGTGCCGAGGACCACCAGGGCGTCGCTCTCGTACACCAGGTGCGACCAGCCGGGCAGTTCGAACTCGGGCACCCGCATCACGTAGAAGAGCGCGGTGCCGTCCTGCCACTCCTGTCCCATGACCTTGTAGAGGCCGGAGACGACGTAGACCAGGCAGATCTGGACGGCGACCATGAGGACGCCCAGGTTGTGGAACGGCACGGACACCGCGCGCACCGCGCCCGGCAGCCGGTCGCGGACGCGGGCGGCGAGACCGGTGGGCAGGGCGAACCGGCCGTAGCAGCGGGTCAGCAGCAGGAACGGGATGACGACGTAGGCGAGGTTGTCGCCGCCGTCGAGCAGGCCCGGCTGCCGCTGGTACACCGACCACAGCAGCACCCCGTGCACGGCGAGACCGGGGCGGCCGCCGACGCCGAGCACCACGGCGAGCGCCGCGGCGATGCCCGCGTGGAAGAGGAGCTCGGACCAGAGGGGCGACCCGGAGAGCGCGTAGAGGCTGAACCCGGTCAGCTGGTCCAGGAACTCGCCGTGGGGCAGGATGCCGTCGGGTCCGAAGAGGTAGTGGCGTTCCCCGTACTGGCTCACGTAGTACATGAGGCCGACGAAGCCGAGCAGCGCCCGGGTCCCCGAGACGCCGGTGACGGCCACCGGGTGGAGGCTCCAGGCGTCCAGGCGGGCGACGACGCCCTTCATCGCAGCTCCTCGCTCTTCACCCAGTCGAAGTCCTTGACCATGACCCGGTCCTCGGCGGTCGGGTCGTTCCGCTTCGACCACGGCGGGAGTTCGCGCACGTACATGCGGACCTGGATCCTCTCGGCTCCTGACGGGCAGGCCGACGGCATCCGGTCGTAGGCGTAGCGGGCCAGGGTCCTCACCGCCTCCTGCTCCGTGACCTTCTCGTACGGAAGAGGCGGCAGGACGGGCTTCTTGTCGTTGGTCTGCTGCTGCCGCAGCCTGCGCAGCAGCTCCTCGCTGCTGGTGACGTTCTGGAGGGCGGCGGAGACGATCCGCACGTCCCGGGAGGGGAAGAAGCGCGAGCCCCGGACCTTCTCCAGCGCCTGGGCCGACACGTCGTAGTACCCGGAGACCGATCCGTCGCGGCAGGTGGCGCGGGCGAGGATGCCGCGGTCGTCGGACATCGGGGTCGGGGCGAACAGCTGCCAGTTCTGTGAGAAGTACGGGTCCAGATAGGCCGCCACCCGGTCCCCGTAGACCAGCTTCGCCGGGCTGAGCGGCGCCTGGGAGAGGGCGGCCATGGTCATGTGAACGCCCAGGAGGGCGCCGCCGATGAGCAGCGCCGCCCTCCTGGTGGTGCGATGTGTCGTCGTCACGCGGCGATCAGCGGTCGAAGACCGTGTCGGCCGGGACGCCCGCGGGCAGCTCCGCCGGAGAGGCGAAGATGCTGCCGTGGCTCAGCATGTTGTCGGCGTTGCTCTTGGCGACGACGGCCATGCCCTTGCCGACGGCGGTGGCCTTGTGCGCGCCCTTGGTGGCGGCCTTGCCGACGGACTTCGCCGCCTTGCCCAGCAGCGAGCCGAGGGCCTGCGGCGCGGGCTGCGCGCCCTGGGCGGCGGCGACCGGGGCGGCCGGGGCGGCCGGCGCGGCCTGGGCGCTGCCCTGGGTGGCGACGAAGAGGGCGACTCCGGCGGTGGCGACACCGGCGGCGGTGGCGATCTTCTTGATGTTCACGGATATTCCTCACCTTGGATCGGACGGCCCGTGGACGGACCGCCCGGTTACGGGCACAGCCCTGCCCGCCACCCCACACCGCATCGCGTGGGGTGGTGGACGGTTCGGGCTGCGGCTCCGAGCCTGCCGCGCGGGGGCGGCGCGCTCCATTGCCTCTTGAGGCGTCGCCTGATGCGGCATGGCCGCCTGGGGCATGACCGGTTACGGCGATGCCCGATGCGGCATCGCCTCAGGAGGCGATGGCGTCCTCGGCCAAGGTGTCGTGATGCTGGACCGCGACGAGGCTCGCCTCGAACCGCGATCCGACGTCCAGCTTCCGGACGATGCTGGTGATGTGCGCCCGCAGGGTCCGCTCGGCGATCCCGAGCTGCCCGGCGAGGACGCGGTTGGTCCTGCCCCTGGCCAGATGGCGCAGCACTTCGCGCTCCCGGCCGGTGAGCAGGTCGAGTTTCCCGGTGTCCACCGACACGGGAAACGGATGGGCGTCGTGCGCCGCTGTCATCGTGTACTCCCCCTGTATCTCTGCCTGCCGGAACCCGGTGTGCGGACGCGGCAGGGCGGGGCGGGGACGGGGCCGCTCTGCGGCCGGCAGTGGTCAGGTGCCGGCATCGCGGCCCGCCCGGCCCGACTTGGCCTGGAGCTTAACCCTTCCGGCCAGGTACGAACTCGGGGGGTCGTCGTCCTCCGCACGGGGCCCTTCGCCTCCTACACTGACTTCCGGGTCGGGCTACTACCGTGCGGCGAAGGGTGGTTGACGGTGCGTAAGGCGTGGCTGGTCGCCGGGGTCGGCTTCGGCGGCGCCCTGCTGTTCGTCGCGCTGCTCGTCGTCGGCACCTACTCGGCCGCGGCCGGCATCTTCGGGGGCGACTCCAAGGGCGGCGCGGTGGGGCTGGCGAAGGGCGCCGTCCCCGCGCGGTACCAGGCGCTGGTCCAGAAGTGGGGCAACCTCTGCCCCGCGATCAACCCGGCCCTGCTGGCGGCCCAGCTCTACCAGGAGAGCGGCTGGAACCCGAGGGCGCAGAGCCATGCCGCGGCGCAGGGCATCGCGCAGTTCATCCCGGGCACCTGGGCGACCCACGGCATCGACGGCGACAAGGACGGGGACCGCGACGTCTGGGATCCGGCCGACGCGATCCCGTCGGCCGCCTCCTACGACTGCGAACTGGCCGGATATGTTCGCAAGGCGCCGGGCGACCCGACCGACAACATGCTGGCCGCGTACAACGCCGGCGCCTACGCCGTCATCAAGTACGGCGGCGTCCCGCCCTACCGCGAGACGCAGAACTACGTGAAGGTCATCCGCACCCTGGAGAAGAGCTTCGCCCGCCCGGTCGGGCGGGTCGAGCCCTCCCGGCAGGCCGCCGGGGCCATCTACTTCGCCCAGCAGAAGCTCGGCACCAAGTACCTGTGGGGCGGCAACGGAACGCCCGAGCAGGGCGGCAGGTTCGACTGCTCCGGTCTCACCCAGGCCGCGTACCGCACGGTCGACATCGAGCTGCCGCGGGTCGCCAACGACCAGTACAACGCGGGTCCGCATCCCTCGCGCGACGAACTGCTCCCCGGGGACCTGGTGTTCTTCTCCGACGACCTGACGAACTCCCGGGCGATCCGCCACGTCGGCCTCTACGTCGGCGGCGGCTATATGATCAACGCCCCGTACACCGGTGCGGTGATCCGCTTCGACAAGATCGACACCCCGGACTACTTCGGCGCGACCCGGGTGACCAAGGACGGCGCGGCGGCTCTGCCGACCGCGCTCCCCGGGACCTGAGCCGGACGCCGTGGCCCATCCGAGTGGCTGGAAAGCGCCCCTGGCGGCAGGGTCCTGAGCTGCGACGACGTGTCACTCTTCGATAACGTCATGGTGATCGTTCGGTGGAGGGTGGAACGAGGCCGGGGTCCGTGTCGTTCCCTGGTCAGGGAGGCCGCCGCACTGACCATGCAGCACACACCCGACCGACCACGGGGGTTGGGAGAGCGGCGCGCAGGACGCGCGCCGGCAGGCAACAAGGCAAGGGGCCGCGGCAGATGGCTGGACTCGCAATCGGGTTCCCCCTGACGGAGTCGAGGGATTCGATGAATCCCGACGTCAGCCTGCTCTACGACATCAACGGCCTGGCGAAGGACGCACCCGGCTGGTTCGACCGGACCATGGAGTTCGTCGGCGAGTACGGGATCATGCTGGCGCTCGTCCTGGTGGCGCTCTGGTGCTGGTGGAGCGTCCGCCGCCGCGGTACCGCGGAGGACTCGGTCGTGGCCGTGGCGAGCCTGGTCTGGGCTCCCCTGGCCGCGGGCATCGCGCTGCTGATCAACATCCCCATCCGCGGCTTCGTCGAACGCCCCCGGCCCTTCAACGACCACGAGGGCCTGGAGGTCCTGGTCCAGGGCAAGACCGACTTCTCCTTCGTCAGCGACCACTCCACGATGGCGATGGCCATCGCCGCCGCGCTCTTCGTCGCCCACCGCCGCTTCGGCATGGCGGCGCTGGGTCTCGCCTTCGCCGAGGGCTTCTGCCGCGTCTACATGGGCGTGCACTACCCGACCGACGTGATCGGCGGCTTCGCCCTCGGCACCGCCGTGGCCCTGCTGCTCGCCCCGCTCGCGCTGGCGCTGCTCACCCCGGTGGTGTCGGCGGTGGCCGGCTCCCGTGTGCTGGGCCGGCTGGTGCGCTCCCGCCGCGCGGGCAGCGCACGGCGGGTGGAGCCGCTGGACATCCCCGACCCCCGGACCGAGGACACCGGCCCGGACGCCAACGGCCTGGCCGCGTAGCTCCGGCGGGACGCCCGCCCGGGCGGTCGCTCTCCTCGTGACGCGGCCGCCGGTCGGACGCACCCGCCCGTCGGACGGACCCGCAGGTCAGACCGCCTGCGGGTGGTCGAAGACCCCGTCCGGGTCGTAGCGGCGCCTGAGGCGGGCGAGACGGTCGGCCGCCGGGCCGTAGTAGGCCCGGCGCCAGTCGGTGAGCTGTGGGTCCGCGTAGTTCTGGTACGCCGCGCCGGTGGCGTACCGCCGCATCGCCGAACGGGTGTCCCGGAGCCAGGCCAGGGCCTCGGTGCCCGGGGTGCCGGGCCGCCAGGCCCCTATGTACTGGGCCAGGACCCGTGAGCGGCGGTGCACGAAGGACGTCGCCAGCGGGTCGACACGGTTCACCGCGCCGCCGAGCGCGGTCAGCAGCACACTGCCGTCGGCCGCGCCCCGGCCCGCCGGGATACGGGTGAACGCCTCGGCGGCCGCGACCAGGGCGCCCACCCCGCCGCCGGACAGGTCCCGGTCGAAGAAGTCGGACGCCGACGCGTAGGTCTCGCGCGGCAGTGTGCCGCCCGGCCCGCGGCCCGGGGTGGTGCCCGGCAGCCGGCACTGCTCCTCGTCGAGGCCGAGGCAGCCCGCGGCGGCGAGCATCGCGTCCAGATAGGAGCGCGGGCGCAGGGCGACGGACGACGCCGAGGAGCCCGCGGCGTCCGCGAGCCGGTCGACCGCGTCGCGCAGCCCGGCCTCGTCGCCGAGGGTGAGGGCCATCACCGACAGCGTCGGGGGAACGCCGCCGGGCCCCGCGTTCACGGTCGCCGACGACCAGATCTCGTCCGGCAGCCCGGGGCCCCACCGCTGCCAGGCCGTCAGCACTGCCGCGGCCTTCGACCAGGGCCAGTTCAGGTAGGCGGCGACGGTCGGCGGCGCCGGACGGGTGCGGAAACGGAACCGGGTGACCACCCCGAAGCCCGCGGTGCCGCCGCCGCGCAGGGCCCAGTGGAGGTCCCGGTCGGCGTCGGCGCTCGCGGTCCTGACGGTGCCGTCGGCGGTCACGATCGTCGCCTCCGTCATGGAGTCGCAGGTCAGCCCGTAGGCGCGGGACACCACCCCGTGCCCGCCGCCGAGGGCGAGCCCGGACACGCCGACCGTCGGGCAGGAACCGCCCGGGATCGTCCGCCCGCTGCGGGCCAGCCCCCGGTACACGCCCGAGAGCTTCGCGCCCGCGCCGACGGTGCCGTCGGCGCGCACCTCGTCGAGCGAGGACACGTCGACGACGAGCCGGCCGGTCCCCGACGACCAGCCGCCGTAGGAGTGGCCTCCGTTGCGGACCGACACCGGGACCCCGTGCGCCCGGGCGTACGCCAGGCACTCCCGGACGTCGTCCTCGCCCGCCACGTAGGCGACGGCCGCCGGTCTCAGGCCGTCGAAGCGGGTGTTGTAGAGCTGCCGGGCGCTCGCCCAGTCGGCATCGCCCGGCAGCACCAGCTGCCCGTCCAGCCCGCGGGCGAGTGCCGCCCAGTCGCCCGCGCCGCCCCCGGGGGTGCGGCTCGCGGGGGTGCGGCTGGCGGGGCGGCCCGGGGACGGCGGGGCGCCGTCGGTGCCGCCGGCACCGGACGGGCCGCCGCCCGTGCAGGCGGCGGCGGTCGCCGAGGTGGTGAGGGCGAGGGCGGTGGTGAGCAGCGTGCGCCGGTCCATGAGGCCTCCTGTGGCGGAGAAGACGGTCGCGGCAGGCCGCGGGTTCCGGGCGGGGAGGGTACCGGGGCGGAGGTGTCGGGGGGAGGGACCGTTCCGGGCGGAGGCGCTGTGCCGGTCGACGGGGGCGGCGGCGGGAGGCAGGGGCCGAGCGCACGTCGTCGGCCGGTGGCTCAGGGGGATTCCGCGTGGCCGCGGGCGTCCGTGCGGGCGCGGTCCCGGGACCGGCGCGCCGGTCCCGACCAGCCGCAGGTGCAGCGGGCGACGGCGAAGGAACCGCGTTCGACGGTGGTGGTCAGATGCGCCGGGCTCCCGGCGCCCGGGTCCTGCTGGGGCACGGGTCCACGGTACTGCCCGGTGCGGCCCGCCGGGATGGCGCCCGCGGCGTGACGGGTCGCGGGGGCCGTCGTTAGGGAAGAGGGGCGTCCCCGGGCCGCGGGCCGAGGAGTGGGGGCGGCCCCCAAGCAGTGGTCCCGTTCTGGGGGTTGACAGGCGATGGTGGCGCAGCAGCACAGACGCAGGGGCGGAACGATGGCCGTCGCGGCGACCGTGATGGGGGTGATGGCGGCCACCGGGTGTTCGAACGCGGGGGCCGTCGCCGACGACGGCGACGGCGGCGTCGACGAGGTCGTCCGTGCGGCGGACGCCCTGGAGCGGGCGCGCAGCTCCCGTGCGCGCACGGCGATGGAGATGGCCACCGGCGGCACGCGGGTCACCATCCGCGGCGACGGCGGCTACGACTTCGCCCGCCGCACCGGCCGGCTGACGGTCGTCCTGCCGCCGGACCCCGCGGGCGCCGACCGGCACGCGCCGATCACCGAACTGCTCGTCCCCGGCGCGCTCTACATGAAGAACCGGGGTGCCGGTGTCCCCGCCGACAAATGGGTCCGGGTGGACACGACCGCTCTCGACGACGGGAATCTGGTCACCGGCGGGGCGACCGACCCGCTCGCGGCGGCCGAACTGCTGCGCGGCGCCGAGCAGGTCACCTTCGTCGGCGAGACCGAGCTCGACGGCGAGCGGGTGCGCCACTTCCGCGGCACCACGGACATCGGCCGTGCGGCGCGTGCCGCGCGGCCGCACGCACGGGCGGCGCTGTCGGCGGCGGCGAAAGGGTTCGCCAACCGTGCCGTGCCGTTCGACGCCTATCTCGACGAGTCGGGGCTGCTGCGCAAGGTCCGCCACCGGTTCACCTTCGCCAACGAGGGCCGGGAGGTGGCCGTGACGTCCACCACGGTCCTCTTCGACTTCGGGGAACCGGTCGTGGTGCGGCTGCCGGCCCGTGAGGACATCTACACCGGGAAGGTCGGCGTCTGACGCCGTGCACGGCTCCGGAGAGGTGCGGCGGACGGGCCGGAGGGCCCGGGGGCACCCGGGAAGGCCAGGACGCAAATGGTCCGGACGTGCCATGCGCTTTGCGCCATCCGGTCCTTAGCCTGGGACCGACATCGGCCGGAAGAGGTGACGGCACGTGGCTCCGCCCAGTACGACGACAGTCCAGGACGACTGCGTGGCCCTCGCCGAGATCGAGCTCTGCGGCGAGCTCATGATCGCCGCAGCCTCGGCCGTGGACGAGGAGCGGCTGAGCCCGGCCCGTATCGACGAGGTGCTGTGGGGCACGGCGGGAGCCGGGGTCCCGTCCGGACCGTCACGTCGCTGAGTCTCCGTGCCACCGGCGCGGATCGCCCGGACCAGGAACCGGTCTCCGTGACGGCGGTCTCGCGACTCCCGCACCGGCCGAGCTTCCGGCGGCGGCTCCGGCTCGGGCTCCGGGGAGACGGTTCGAGGAGTGCGGCCGATCGTCGGGATCAAGCCAATCGCGCGGGTTCCGCCGGCGACGCGGCGGTCTCCGGCGGAACAGGATGCAACGGGATGCAACGGGACGGCTCGGACGGCTTCCCGGGTCAGGTGCGCAGCAGGCGGGCGATCGCCTTCGTCGCCTCTTCGACCTTGGCGTCGATCTCGTCGCCGCCCTTCACCGCGGCGTCCGCGACGCAGTGGCGGAGGTGCTCCTCCAGCAGCTGGAGCGCGAAGGACTGGAGCGCCTTCGTCGACGCCGAGACCTGGGTGAGTATGTCGATGCAGTAGACGTCCTCGTCGACCATCCGCTGCAGGCCCCTGATCTGCCCCTCGATCCGGCGCAGCCGCTTGAGGTGCTCGTCCTTCTGCTTGTGGTAGCCGTGCACGCCGTGATCGTGGTCGGTCTCGTGTCCGGTGACCGGGGGGCCGGCCGCCTCGGTGGTCGTCATCGCGTCCTCCCGTTGTCCTGAAAGGGGTATGTATACCCCTCATGGGTATATGGTATCGAATCACAGGGAAATCGGTGGGGGTCTGTGCGGATCGCGTCGGTTGATGGGCGACACTGGGTTGTCGCCGGTTAGCCGTGGCCGGATGATGCGCCTAGCATCAGCCTGACCAAAACCAGAGCACCCCGAGGACCCCACGTGCGATTTCGTCTGACCCCCAGGGAGACGAGCTTCTACGACATGTTCGCCGCATCCGCGGACAACATCGTCACGGGCTCGAAGCTCCTGATGGAACTGCTCGGAGCGGAGTCCTCCGCCCGGGCCGAGATCGCGGAGCGGATGCGGGCGGCGGAGCACGCCGGGGACGACGCGACCCATGCGATCTTCCACCAGCTGAACTCCTCGTTCATCACGCCGTTCGACCGTGAGGACATCTACTCCCTCGCGTCGTCCCTCGACGACATCATGGACTTCATGGAAGAGGCCGTCGACCTCGTCGTCCTCTACAACGTCGAGGAACTCCCCAAGGGCGTCGAGCAGCAGATCGAGGTCCTCGCGAGGGCCGCCGAGCTGACCGCCGAGGCCATGCCGCACCTGCGGACCATGGACAACCTCACCGAGTACTGGATCGAGGTCAACCGCCTGGAGAACCAGGCCGACCAGATCCACCGCAAGCTGCTCGCCCACCTCTTCAACGGCAAGTACGACGCCATCGAGGTGCTCAAGCTCAAGCAGATCGTCGACGTGCTCGAAGAGGCCGCGGACGCGTTCGAGCACGTGGCGAACACGGTGGAGACCATCGCGGTCAAGGAGTCCTGAGCTTCGTGGACACCTTTGCCCTGATCGTGACCATTGGTGTCGCGCTCGGATTCACCTACACCAACGGGTTCCACGACTCCGCGAACGCGATCGCGACCTCCGTCTCCACCCGCGCGCTGACACCGCGCGTGGCGCTGGCGATGGCCGCGGTCATGAACCTCGCGGGGGCCTTCCTCGGACAGGGCGTCGCCAAGACCGTCAGCGAAGGGCTCATCGAGACCCCGCACGGCGACCGCGGCATGGGCATCCTGTTCGCCGCCCTGGTCGGCGCGATCGTCTGGAACCTGGTCACCTGGTACTTCGGCCTGCCGTCCTCGTCCTCCCACGCCCTCTTCGGCGGCATGGTCGGCGCGGCGCTCGCCGGCGGGACGGACGTGATCTGGACCGGCGTGCTGGAGAAGATCGTCATTCCGATGTTCGTCTCCCCGTTCGTCGGCCTGATCTGCGGCTATCTGGTGATGGTCGCCATCATGTGGATGTTCCGGCGGACCAACCCGCACAAGGCGAAGCGCGGCTTCCGCATCGCCCAGACCGTCTCCGCGGCGGGCATGGCGCTGGGCCACGGTCTCCAGGACGCGCAGAAGACCATGGGCATCGTGGTCATGGCGCTGGTGATCGCGGACGTCGAGCAGGCCGGCGACGAGATTCCCGTCTGGGTCAAGATCGCGTGTGCCGTGATGCTGTCGCTGGGCACGTACGCGGGTGGCTGGCGCATCATGCGGACCCTCGGCCGCAAGATCATCGAGCTGGACCCGCCGCAGGGGTTCGCGGCGGAGACCACCGGCGCGTCGATCATGTTCGGCTCGGCGTTCCTGTTCCACGCGCCGATCTCGACGACACACGTGATCACCTCGGCGATCATGGGCGTCGGCGCGACCAAGCGGATCAACGCGGTGCGCTGGGGCGTGGCGAAGAACATCATCCTCGGGTGGTTCATCACGATGCCGGCGGCGGCGGCGGTGGCCGCGCTGAGCTACGGGGTCGTGTGGTTGATCTTCGGGTGACGCGTTCCCTCTGACGTGGCCGGCCCCGTCGCCCCCTCCCGGGGCGCCGGGGCCTTCCCGTTCCCGGGGCGCCCGCTTTCCGGGGGCTCCGCCCCCGAGCCCCCGCGCCTCAATCGCCGGCGGGGCTCAAGTCGTCGGCCTCGCCTCAGGGCGCGACGCTCAGCGGGGGCTCCGCTCCCGAGCTCCCGCGCCTCGATCTCCCCTACGGCCTGACATGTCAGCCCCGCCGGCGATTGAGGCGACCGCGCGGAGCGCGGTGCGGGCTCCACGAGGTGCCTGCGGAGTCGGCCGGAAGCTCCGATCACGGTTGCCGCACCCCCGCGGGAAGTGCGGAAGGGCCCGCCCCCTGGGACAGGGGGCGGGCCCGTCGTCGTGCGGGTGGCACCGCCATGCAGCACCCGCAGACGGCTTATCCGAAGCGGCCCGAGATGTAGTCCTCGGTCGCCTGGACGGACGGGTTGGCGAAGATCCGCTCGGTCTCGTCGATCTCGATCAGCTTGCCGGGCTGGCCGACCGCCGCCAGGTTGAAGAAGGCCGTGCGGTCGGAGACACGGGCGGCCTGCTGCATGTTGTGCGTCACGATGACGATGGTGAAGCGCTCCTTCAGCTCCCCGATCAGGTCCTCGATCGCGAGCGTCGAGATCGGGTCGAGCGCCGAGCAGGGCTCGTCCATCAGCAGCACGTCCGGCTCGACCGCGATCGCGCGGGCGATGCACAGGCGCTGCTGCTGGCCGCCCGACAGTCCGGAGCCCGGCTTGTTCAGGCGGTCCTTGACCTCGTTCCAGAGGTTGGCCCCGCGCAGGGACTTCTCGACGACGTCGGCGAGCTGGTTCTTCTTGTACGAGCCGTTCAGGCGCAGCCCCGCCGCCACGTTGTCGAAGATCGACATGGTGGGGAACGGGTTCGGACGCTGGAAGACCATGCCGACCGTGCGCCGCACGGCGACGGGGTCGATGCCGGAGGCGTACAGGTTCTCGTCGTCGAGCATCACCTTGCCCTCGACGCGCCCGCCGGGGGTGACCTCGTGCATCCGGTTCAGGGTGCGCAGGAAGGTGGACTTGCCGCAGCCGGACGGGCCGATGAAGGCCGTCACGGAGCGGGGCTCCACGGTCATCGAGATGTCCTCGATCGCCTTGTGGGAGCCGTAGTAGGCGGTCAGACCGCTGACGTCGATTCGCTTTGCCATGGGGGTCACTTCGCTTTCTGGTGGTCGCGTCAGCGACCGGCCGTGCGGTATCGGAGCCGCAGATCAGTGCTTCGGGGCCTTCCAGCGGGCGATGCCGCGAGCCACCAGGTTGAGGATCATGACGAAGGCGATCAGGACCAGGGCGGCGGCCCAGGCGCGGTCGTACGACGCCTCGCTGCCGACCCGGTACTGCTCCCAGATGTAGAAGGGGAGCGACGACTGGGCGCCCTCGAACGGGTTGGTGTTGATCAGCTGGCTGCCGAAGACGAGCAGCATGATCGGCGCGGTCTCACCGGCGATGCGCGCGATGGCGAGCATCACACCGGTGGTGATGCCACCGAGCGCGGTCGGGATGACCACCTTCGTGATCGTGCGCCACTTCGGCACACCGAGGGCGAGGGAGGCCTCGCGCAGCTCGTTCGGGACGAGCTTGAGCATCTCCTCGGTGGAGCGGACGACGACCGGGATCATCAGGATCGCCAGGGCCAGCGCACCCATCAGGCCGGACGGCTGGAGCTTGAACATCAGCATGATCGACAGCAGGAAGAGGCCGGCGACGATCGACGGGATGCCCGTCATGACGTCGACGAAGAACGTCACGGCCTTGGCCAGCGCGCCCTTGCCGTACTCCACCAGGTAGACGGCGGTCAGCAGGCCGATGGGCACCGACACCAGGGTGGCGAGACCGACCTGCTCCAGGGTGCCGATGATGGCGTGGTAGACGCCGCCGCCGGCCTCGAAGCCGGGGACGCCGGCCATGGAGTGGGTGAGGAAGTACCCGTCGAGGACCTTCACACCACGGCTGACGGTGACACCGATCAGCGAGAGCAGCGGGACGACGGCGAGGACGAAGCAGACCCAGACGACGCTGGTCGCCAGCCGGTCCTTGGCCTGGCGCCGGTTCTCGACGGCGCTGGTGACCGTGTACGAGATCACGACGAAGAAGAGCGCGGAGACCAGCCCCCACTGGATCCGGCTCTCCCAGCCCGCGACCAGGCCGAGACCCACGCCGAGGACGACGGAGACGGCGGCGAAGCCGAGCGGCGCCCACTTGGGGAGCGAACGGGTGCTGAGGCTGCGACGGGGACCGGGCGCCGCGTGCGACGGAGTCTCCCTGACAACTGTCTGGCTCATGCTGCACCCCATTCGTTCACTTCTCCGCCCGCGCGGCGCAGAGGTGCGGCTTTCGTGATCGTCTGCGGCCCGGCGGCCGCGCGTGCGTCGTTCACGCGTTGGCCCCCGAGTACTCCTTGCGGCGCGCGATGATCAGGCGGGCCGCGCCGTTGACCAGCAAAGTGAGGACGAAGAGGACCAGGCCGGAGGCGATCAGGGCGTCCCGCCCGAACTCGTTGGCCTCGTCGAACTTCGCGGCGATGTTCTGGGCGAAGGTGCCGCCGCCCGGGTTCAGCAGGTGCAGCGAGATGAGGAAGCTCGGGGAGAGCACGGTGGCGACCGCCATCGTCTCGCCCAGCGCGCGTCCCAGTCCGAGCATCGACGCGGAGATCACGCCGGAGCGGCCGAAGGGCAGCACCGACATGCGGATGACCTCCCAGCGGGTCGCGCCGAGGGCCAGGGCGGCCTCCTCGTTCATGCGCGGGACCTGGAGGAAGACCTCGCGGCTGACGCTCGTCACGATCGGCAGGATCATGATGGCCAGCAGCACGCCCACGGTGAACAGCGAACGCGCGACGCCGACCTCGGTCTTCTCGAAGACGTACGTCCAGCCGAAGAAGTCGTCGAGCCAGAGGTTCAGGCCCTCGAGGTACGGGACGAGGAAGAGCGCGCCCCAGATGCCGTAGATGATCGACGGCACGGCGGCCAGCAGGTCGACGACGTACGCGATCGGGGTGGCCAGCCTGCGCGGCGCGTAGTGCGAGATGAACAGCGCGATGCCGACGGCGACCGGAACGGCGATCACCATCGCGATGATCGAGCTGACGACGGTGCCGAAGAGCAGGACCGCGATGCCGAAGACCGGCGGGTCACCGGCCGGGTTCCAGTCGAAGGTGGTGAGGAAGTTGCCCTCGTTCTCCGAGATGGCCAGCGTGGCGCGGTAGGTGAGGAACGCGGCGATCGACGCCATGATCACCAGCAGCAGGATGCCCGAGCCGCGGGACAGGGCGAGGAAGACCTTGTCGCCTGCGCGGCCCGTGGACTTGCTGTTCAGCCCGGTGACCGGCGGAGCCGGCGTGGGTGGAAGTGAATCGGTGGGTGTGGTGGAAGCCATGGTCTTTCCGGTCTGTGTGGGGGAGCGCTCGGCCCCCCTGGCGGCGGTGCACCGGATGGCCGGCCGGCGGGGACGCTCCGTCCCCGCCGGCCCGCGGTCTTACTTCAGGCCCGCGACGGTCTCGCGGACCTTGGCGTTGATCTCGGCCGGGATCGGGGCGTAGCCGTGGTCGGAGAGGACCTTCTGGCCCTCGTCGCCGGCGGCGTAGGTCAGGAAGGACTTGACGGTGTCGAGGGTCTCGGGCTTGTTGCCGGTGTCGCAGACGACCTCGTAGGTGACGAGGACCATCGGGTAGGCGCCCTCGGCCTTGGTGGCGTAGTCGAGCTCCAGCGCCAGGTCCTTGCCGGTGCCCTTGACCTTGGCGGCGGCGATGGCCTTGGAGGCGTTCTCCGAGGTGGCGTCCACCGGGGCGGCGGCGCCCGTCGCGATGCTCACGGTCGGGATGGACTGCGAGGTGGCGTAGGAGAGCTCGAAGTAGCCGATGGCGCCCTCGTTCTGCTTCACCTGGGCGGCGACGCCGGAGGAGCCGGAGGCGGCCTGGCCACCGGGGGCGGGCCACTTCTTCTCGGCCTCGTAGGGCCAGTCGGCCTTGGCGGTGGCGCCCAGGTACTTGCCGAGGTTCTGGGTGGTGCCGGAGTCCTCGGAGCGGTGGAAGGCCTGGATCGCCTTGTCCGGGAGCTCGGCGTCCTTGTTGAGCTCGGCGATGGCCGGGTCGTTCCAGTTCTTGATCTTGCCGTTGAAGATCTTGGCGATGGTGGCCGCGTCCAGGTTCAGCTTGTCGACGCCGGGGACGTTGTAGCCGATCGCGATCGGGCCGCCGACCATCGGCAGGTTGATGCCCTGGCCGCCCTTGCAGATCTTCTTCGACTCCTCGACCTCGTCGGGCTTGAGCGCCGAGTCGGAGCCGGCGAAGCCGACGGTGCCCTGGTTGAAGGCCACGATGCCCTCACCGGAGGACGAGGACTTGTAGTTGACCTCGACGCCCGTGCAGGCGGCCATGTAGTTCTTGACCCAGAGGTCCATCGCGTTCTTCTGGGCGCTGGAGCCGGAGGCCAGGAGCTTGCCGGTGGCGCCGTCGCACTTGATGTCGGAGGCAGCGCTGGTCGTTTCCCCGCTGCCGCTCGTGCCACCCGAGTTGTCGTCCGAACCGCACGCCGAGAGGACCAGGGTGCCGGAGACGACGAGGGCACCGAGCGCGGCGGCGCGAAGCCCGTTCTTGCGCTGAAGCTTCACTTTCGGGGTTTCCTTCCAGTTGCCGCTGCGGCGCGGCGTGCGTCGGGGTGGGGGGACCGGCACCGTGCCGGTCACCGCGTAAGGCCGAAATTAGGCAGATCAGGTGAAGTGGCCGACGGGGGAGAGTGAACGCGAGGTGAACCGTGGCGGGCGGCCTGGTGCTCCTCCCCAGGATTGCGCCGTACGGGCGGGTCGGCTCGTCGGCGGGCCGTCGTCACCCGAACGCGTGGCAGGTACGGGCGGCGGGCGGCGGAGGACGCGACCGCAGGCCGGGCAGGGTGCGCGGACGGGCCGGCGGGGGTACGGGCCGCGCGGCGCGCCCGCGTGGCGAGGGCGCGCGGGGACACAGGGCGGGGAACCAGCGCGGGGAACCAGGCGGGACGGTGCGAGGGCGCGGCGGGCCGGGGCCTCGACGGGGCCGCGCGTCGGGCCCTCGGGGCGGCCCCCAGGCTGCCGCTGCGCCGAAGGCGCGCCCGGGCAGGGGCCCAGGGGTCAGGCGGTGCTCAGGGAGTCCAGCATCGCGTCGAGCAGGACGCGGTCCCGGGGCTGGGTGAGCCGGGCGCGGGCCGCCGCCGGCGAGAGCCAGGCGATGGCGTCCACCTCGGCGCTGGCGGCGAAGGACCCGGACCGGGTCTCCGCGGCCCAGTAGCTGACGTGCTTGGGCCGGCCGTTCGCGACGTAGCGGACCGAGGGCAGCCGGGAACCCGGCACACAGCGGTGGCCGGTCTCCTCCAGGACCTCGCGCAGGGCGGCGGCGAGGGCGTCCTCGCCCCGCTTGAGCTTGCCCTTGGGGTGCGACCAGTCGTCGTACTTGGGCCGGTGGACCAGGCAGATCTCCACCCGGTCGTGCCCGTACGGGGCGCGGCGCCAGAGCACGCATCCGGCGGCCAGGACGGTGTCGGGCCCCACCGGGCCGTACCCGGAGTCGTCGTGACCTGGCTCGTTCGTGTGGCTGTGGCTGTGGCTGTGGCTGTGGCTGTGGCCGGGACCGGGGCCGTGGACCGGGCCCTGCGCCGGGCCGGAGGGCTGCCGGCGCCGGTCGTCGTGGGGGAGTCCGTCGCCGGTCACGGCGCGGGCACCGCCGCCGTGGCGTGCCGCCACTCCTGCTGGAAGGCGAACCTGGCCGCTTCCACCTCGTGCCGCTGGTCCGCGTGGAGCACTCCGAGGGCGTACGCGGTGGCCGGCGCGATCCGCGGGGTGCGCGCGGCGTCCGCGGCGGCCTCGGAGGCGTCGGCGGCCTCCCGGTGGTGGTCGAGCACCAGCCCCGCGTGGCACAGCACCGGGTCGTCTCCGGGCCGCAGCACCTCCCGCGCGTAGCGGTGCAGCCGCAGCAGGCGCCTGACCTCGTGCCAGGGGGCGTCCTGCTGCTCGGCGGCCGGGTCGGAGGCGAGGCCGTTGACCAGGGCCTCGGCGTTGTACGGATGGGCGGCCCGGCCCAGCGGCAGCTCGGCGACGGCGTCCAGCAGCCGGCGTTCGCCGGCCTCCGCGAGCAGGCCCAGCACCTCGTCGGCGGGGCCCGCCGCGGCGGGGGCGAGCGGGAGGTCCGAGGCCAGTAAGGCGACCGAGTCCGCGACCGCGTGGAAGCGGGCGGAGCCGAGTGCGCCGAGCGCGGCCGAGTGCGCCCGGGTCCGGGCGAGGGTCAGCCGGCGCTCCAGCAGCGCCCCGGCGCGCGCCGCCCCCACGGTGAGCGCCCCGCCGCGCCGGGGCGTGGGGCCGCCCTCCGCCGGCCCGTGCGCCCCGGGTCCGTGCGCCGAGGTTCCGTGCGCCGAGAGCGGGACCGGCTCGGTACGGGCCCGCGGCACCGGCGAGGTGCCCGAGAGGCGGGACAGGGCGTCCAGCAGCCGGACCATCCGGGAGGTGCAGGCGTGTTCCAGGGCGAGGGTCGCCGACAGCCAGCCCAGTTCCGCGCGCAGCGCGTCCGCCCAGTCCGGGTCGAGCAGCGGGCGGAACGTGGACAGGCTGCCGCTGATCCGCCGTGCCGACGACCGCAGCGAACGGGCGGCTTCCGCCGCGCCCGCCGTGTCCGCGCCGCTCTCGCCGTGCAGGCGCAGGCTGCGCAGGAAGCCGCCCGCCTGCGTGTGCAGGTAGCGGGCGAGGGCCTCGCCCGCCGTGGCGGTGTCGGTGCGGGACATCTCAGGGCTGTGCACGCCTGCGCCTCCGGGCGTCAATGAGCATCTCCTGTACGTGCCGCAGCGGCTGGCCGTCGGCATCCGTGGCGTGCCGGGTCCAGGAGCCGTCGGGGCCGAGGTGCCAGGACGACGTCGTGTCGGACATGCCGGCTTCCAGGAACCGGGTCAGGGTCGCGCGGTGGGCCGGGTCGGTGACCCGGACCAGGGCCTCGATGCGGCGATCGAGGTTGCGGTGCATCATGTCGGCGCTGCCGAACCACACCTCCGGTTCGCCGCCGTTGCCGAAGGCGAAGACGCGGGAGTGCTCCAGGAAGCGCCCGAGCACCGAGCGGACGCGGATGTTCTCCGAGAGGCCCGCCACACCGGGGCGGATCGCGCAGATGCCGCGTACCCAGATGTCCACCGGGACACCGGCCATCGCCGCCCGGTAGCAGGCGTCGATGACGGCCTCGTCGACCATCGAGTTGACCTTGATGCGGACGTACGCGAGGCGGCCGGCCCGGTGGTGGGTGATCTCCTTGTCTATTCGGGAGACGAGTCCGTCGCGCAGCGACTTCGGGGCGACCAGCAGCCGCCGGTACGTCTCGCGCCGCGAGTACCCGGAGAGCCGGTTGAACAGGTCGGAGAGGTCGGCACCGACCTGCGGGTCCGCGGTGAGCAGGCCCAGGTCCTCGTAGAGCCGCGCGGTCTTGGGGTGGTAGTTGCCGGTGCCGACGTGGGAGTAGCGGCGCAGCGTGTCGCCCTCCTGGCGGACCACCAGCGACAGCTTGCAGTGCGTCTTCAGCCCGACCAGGCCGTAGACGACGTGGCAGCCGGCCTCCTCCAGCTTCCGCGCCCACTTGATGTTCGCCTGCTCGTCGAAGCGCGCCTTGATCTCGACCAGCACCAGCACCTGCTTGCCGGACTCGGCGGCGTCGATCAGGGCGTCGACGATGGGCGAGTCGCCGGAGGTGCGGTACAGCGTCTGCTTGATCGCGAGGACGTCCGGGTCGGCCGCGGCCTGTTCCAGGAAGGCCTGGACGGAGGTGGAGAACGAGTCGTACGGGTGGTGCAGCAGCACGTCCCGCTCGCGCAGGGCCATGAAGACGTCGGGCGCGGACGCGGACTCCACCTCGGCCAGGTCGCGGTGGGTGCCGGCGACGAACTTCGGGAACTTCAGCTCCGGCCGGTCGAGCGCCGAGATGCCGAAGAGGCCGGTGAGGTCGAGCGGGCCCGGCAGCGGGTAGACCTCGGCGTCGGAGATCTTCAGCTCGCGGACCAGCAGGTCGAGCACGTACGGGTCGATGGACTCCTCGACCTCCAGGCGCACCGGCGGGCCGAAGCGGCGCCGCATGAGCTCCTTCTCCAGGGCCTGGAGGAGGTTCTCGGTGTCGTCCTCCTCCACCTCCAGGTCCTCGTTGCGGGTCACCCGGAAGGCGTGGTGGGCGAGGACCTCCATGCCGGGGAAGAGTTCTTCGAGGTGGGCCGCTATGACGTCCTCCAGCGGCACGTACCGCTGCGGGCTGGCCTCCAGGAAGCGGGAGAGCAGCGGGGGCACCTTGACCCGGGCGAAGTGGCGGTGGCCGCTCACCGGGTTGCGCACGACCACGGCCAGGTTCAGGGAGAGCCCGGAGATGTAGGGGAACGGGTGCGCGGGGTCGACGGCCAGCGGAGTGAGGACGGGGAAGATCTGCTGCCGGAACAGGGTGAAGAGGCGGGCCTGCTCCTTCTCGGTGAGCTCCGGCCAGCGGATCAGGTGGATGCCCTCGTCCGCGAGGGCCGGGGCCACGTCCTGCTGGTAGCAGGCGGCGTGCCGGGCCATGAGTTCACGCGAACGGGTCCAGATCAGGTCGAGCACCTCGCGCGGCTGGAGCCCGGAGGCCGAGCGGGTGGCGACGCCGGTCGCGATGCGGCGCTTGAGTCCGGCCACCCGCACCATGAAGAACTCGTCCAGGTTGGACGCGAAGATCGCGAGGAAGTTCGCACGCTCCAGCAGGGGCGTGGTCGGGTCCTCCGCGAGTTCGAGCACGCGTTCGTTGAAGGCGAGCCAGCTGCGCTCCCGGTCCAGGAAACGGCCCTGCGGGAGCTCGGCGCCGAGGGTGTGGTCGTCCTCGTAGGCGTCGGCGTCGGCGTCGAGATCGGGTTCGAGATCGGAGACGGTGGCGGCGACGGTGTGCGGCCGGTGCGCGGCTATGGACGCGACGGACGGCTGGGGGTGCTGGACCGGGACCTCGGCGGGCTGCTGGCTCATGAACCCATTCTTCCGCGCCGAGAGGGTCACCGGCGCGTCGGAGAGGGCCGGAGTGAGGGCTTTTCTCCCGTTCGGGGAGTCGGGCACGGCGGGCTGCATTGGGAGAGGGTCGCAAGGGTGTCTGAATGCCCGGTAACGACGACATGACGTGCGGGAAAGCGGGGCGCGGCCCCGGGGGGTCCGCGGGCGCCCCGGCACGGGGTCTCCGGGCGGGGTCGCGGGCGGGGCGCGGGGCGACTTCCGGTGGGGGCGGCGGCCCGGTGCGCGTCCGGTCCCGCCCGGCCGGCCGGTCGTACCCGGGCCGGGGAGACCGCCGGGGCCGGGGAGCGTTCCGAACCGTGCCGGGAGGCTCCCGCACCGCCCCGGTGGGCGGGGCGGGCCGCGGCCGGGGCGGCTGCGCCCCGGCCCCGGGGGCCGTCAGGACTCGGTGCGGTACATCAGGTCCACCTCGTGCGTCACGAAGCCGAGTTGTCCGTAGACCCGCAGCGCCGCCGGGTTGTCCGCGTCGACGTAGAGCATGGCCGTCGGCAGGCCCTGGGCGGCCAGGTGGCGCAGGCCCGTGGCGGTCAGGGCCTTGCCGAGTCCGCCGCCCTGGGCGTCCGGGCGGATGCCCACGACGTAGACCTCGCCCAGCTGCTCCTCGGCGTGGACCTTGGTCCAGTGGAAGCCGATGATCTCGCCGTCCCGGACCGCCAGGAAGAAGCCCTGCGGGTCGAACCAGGGTTCGGCCTTGCGGTCGTCCAGGTCGCGCTGGGTCAGCGCACCCTGTTCGGGGTGGTGGGCGAAGGCGGCGGCGTTGACCGCGAGCCATTCGGCGTCGTCCTCGCCGGGCACGAAGGTGCGGACCGTGACCCCGCGCGGGTAGTCCTGCGGGGGAACCGAGTCGGGTCCCAAGGGGCGCCGGAGCTGGCGCAGTTCGCGGAAGAGCGTCAGGCCCAGGACCTGTGCCAGGTGGCGCGCGGCCGGCTTCCCGCCGTGCGCCCACATCCGCAGGCGCTTGCCCGAGGCGTCCAGCAGCGTGGTGCCCAGTGCCCGTCCGTGGCCGCGTCCGCGGTGCGAGGGGTGGACGACGAGCTCGGCCGCGGGGGCCTCGACCGGGTCCGTGTCCTCCAGTTGGGCGTAGCCGACGAGCAGGCCCTCCACGGTGAGCAGGAAGTGCCGCACGCCCTCCCGGGGCCCGCCGCGCAGTTGCAGCCGGCCCTGCTCGGAGACGGCCTGCATCCCGTCCGACCGTGCCGCCTCGGACAGCATGGCGGAGACGGCGTCGGCCTGTTCGGCGCTCAGTTCGTCGAGGGAGTGGATCTGCCGGCCGGGCTCCGGAATCACTGCGTCGATCGTCATGGGTCCACGGTACGGCGGGTGCGGGCCGGGGCGGCACGGCACCGGACCCCGCGTCCCGCACGGTCGTCCTCCGGCCTCCGCGCGGCATCCGTACGGCATCCGTGCGGTACGTCCTTCTTTCGCCCGGTGGCGCACGATCGCGGCCGATGGCAACCAGGTCGTAACCCGCGTCCCCCTGTCGCGCTACGCGCGTTGACCCTAGGCTGCGTGCCTGCGGGCCGTCGCCGAACGGCCCCGCGTCCCACCCCCACGCTGTAACTGACAAGGGGACAGATGTCAGCCAGATCCCAGAACAACCCCGCGACCCGGCGCACCCGGCGTGTGCTCGCCGCCGCCGCGGGCCTCGCCACCGCCGGCGCGCTCGTCGCCGCGATGCCGGCCGGCGCCGCCCACGGCGACCGGCACGGCGGTCACCACAGCAAGCCGCGCACCGTCGACGTGCAGCTGCTCTCCTTCAACGACCTGCACGGCAACCTGGAGCCGCCGGCCGGCTCCGCCGGGACGGTCTCCGAGATCCAGCCGGACGGCACGACGGTGTCGGTCCCGGCCGGCGGCGTCGAGTACCTGGCGACCTCGCTGCGCACCGCGCGCGGCGGCAACCCGTACTCGGTGACGGCCGCGGCCGGTGACCTGGTCGGCGCCAGCCCGCTGCTCTCGGGCCTGTTCCACGACGAGCCGACCATCGAGGCGCTGAACCAGCTGAACCTCGACGTCGCGGGCGTGGGCAACCACGAGTTCGACGAGGGCGCCGTGGAGCTGGCGCGCCTCCAGAACGGCGGCTGCCACCCGGTCGAGGGCTGCTTCGAGGAGGGCGAGGAGTTCGAGGGTGCGGACTTCCCGTACCTGGCGGCCAACGTCACCAAGGAGAAGACCGGCAAGCCGATCCTCGAGCCGTACACGGTCTGGCGGAAGAACGGCGTCAAGATCGGCTTCATCGGCGTCACGCTGGAGGGCACGCCCGACATCGTCAGCGCGAACGGCATCAAGGGCCTGAAGTTCCACGACGAGGTCGACACCATCAACCGGTACGCCCGCGAGCTGGACCGCAAGGGCGTGAAGTCGATCGTGGCGCTGATCCACGAGGGCGGTTCGCCGGCCTCCACGGCGTACAACTACGACTGCGACTCGCCCGGTCCCGGCGACGGCATCTCGGGACCGATCGCGGAGATCGCCAAGGGCATCACGCCCAAGGTCGACGCGCTGGTCACCGGCCACACCCACCAGGCGTACGTGTGCACGATCCCGGACCCGTCGGGCAAGCCCCGCATGGTGACCTCGGCCTCGTCGTTCGGGAAGCTGTACACGGACACCACGCTCACCTACGACAAGCGCACCCACGACATCGTGCGCACGGCGGTGACCTCGGCGAACCACATCGTCCGCCGCGACCAGCCCAAGGCGCAGGACATGACGGACCTGATCGCGCGCTGGAACAAGCTGGCCGCGCCCATCGCGAGCCGCCCGCAGGGCTGGATCTCGGCCGACATCGTGGGCCGCGGCTCCACGGAGCCGGAGAAGCCGCTGGGCAACCTGATCGCGGACGCGCAGCTCGCCGGGCTCGCCCCGGCCGACAAGGGCGGCGCCCAGCTGGCGCTGATGAACCCGGGCGGCATCCGCTCCGACCTCGTCTTCAAGGCCTCGGGCGGCGAGGGCGACGGGGTGGTGACCTACGGGGAGGCGTTCACGGTCCAGCCGTTCACCAACATGATGAACGTGGTGGACCTGACCGGAGCCCAGCTGATCACCGCGCTGCAGCAGCAGGTGAGCGGGGGCAACGAGGCGTCGCCGAAGATCCTCCAGGTGTCGAAGGGCTTCACCTACACCCTGGACCTGACGAAGTCGGGCGCCGCCCGGATCGTCGTGGACTCGGTGAAGCTCGACGGCGCGGCGATCGACCCGGCGAAGACCTACCGGGTCGCGATGAACGAGTTCCTCGCGGGCGGCGGTGACGGTTTCGCGGTGCTGAAGGAGCACACCAACAAGCTGGTGGGCGCCTCCGACCTGGACGTCTTCAACGCCTACCTGGCGGCGAACTCCTCGGCCGCGGTGCCGATCGCGCCGCCGGCCACGGACCGGATCACCGTGGTCCGGTAGTCACGGCACGTGCGGTGAGGGGCGGCGGGCCGGGTGCCCGCCGCCCCTTCCGCGTCCCGGGCGGCCTTTCCGTCCCCGGGCGGCTCCCCGTCTCCGGACGGCTCTCCGGGGTCTGGTGCGTTTGTCGTGAACTCGACATACTCCGCGGATGGACCGACGGAGATTCCTCGCGGGCTTGGCCGCCGTCCCGGCCGCCGCCCTCATCGGCACCCCCCACGCCGCCGCCGCACCCCGCCGCACCCTGTCCACCAGGGACTGGATGGCCGGTGCGGCCGACTCGACACCCCTGCAACGACTGACCATCCCCGGCACCCACGACTCCGGCGCCCGCTTCGGCGGGCCGTGGTCGGAGTGCCAGAACACCACCATCGCCCAGCAGTTGGCGAGCGGAATCCGCTTCCTCGACGTCCGCTGCCGGGTCACCGGCGGCTCGTTCGCCATCCACCACGGGCCGTCCTACCAGAACATGATGTTCGGCGACGTGCTCATCGCCTGCCGGGACTTCCTCGCCGCGCAGCCCTCCGAGACGGTGCTGATGCGGGTCAAGCAGGAGTACTCGGGCGAGAGCGACGCCACCTTCCGGGCCGTCTTCGACGACTACCTGGACAACCGCGGCTGGCGCCCGCTGTTCCGCATCGGCGACGGCATCCCGGCGCTCGGCGAGGCCCGCGGCCGGGTGGTGCTCCTCGGGGACAACGGCGGGCTGCCCGGCGTCCGGTACGCCGACGGGGCCCACTTCGACGTGCAGGACGACTGGAACGCCCTGCCCGACCCGAAGTTCTCCAAGATCCAGGCGCACTTCCGCAAGGCGGCGCAGCAGCCCGGCAAGCTGTACGTCAACTACGTCTCCACCTCCGCCTACCTGCCGCCGCGGTGGAACTCGGACAACCTCAACCCGCGGGTCCACGCCTTCCTCGACGGTGCGGAGGCGAGCGGCTGGCGGGGCCTGGGGATCGTCCCCATGGACTACCCGAACACCCGCGCCGGGCTCGTGGAGTCCCTCATCCGCCACAACGGCTGAACAACCCGGCCCCGAGGTGCCGGCCGGCCGGTCCGGGGTGTTCCCCGGACCGGTCCGGGGGCGGCGCTCCGGCGCCGGGCGGGCCGCCCGGACGCCCGCGGTCGTGCCGGTCAGGCGGCGTCCCGCCCCGGCAGGGCGAGCCGCCGCCCGGGGAAACGGGACCGCAGCAGGCGGTCGTGGGTGACGACGACCAGCGTCCCCGCGTATCCGGCGAGTGCGGCCTCCACCTCCTCCACCAGGCCGGGGGAGAGGTGGTTGGTCGGCTCGTCGAGCAGCAGCAGGTCCACCGGACGGGCCAGCAGCAGCGCGAGCTCCAGCCGGCGCCGCTGACCGGCGGAGAGCGTCCGCACCGGGCGCAGGAGATCCGACTCCCGCAGCAGTCCGGTGCCCGCGATCCGCTCCGCCCGCCCCTCCCCGTACAGCTCGGCGGCCGTGTGCCCGTGGGGCACCGGGTCGGCGCCCTGGCGCAGCAGCCCCACTCGTGCCGGGCGCGTCACCTCGCCCGCGGCGGGGGCGAGTTCACCGGCCAGTACCGAGAGCAGGGTCGACTTGCCGGCGCCGTTGGGCCCGGTGACCAGCAGCCGGCCACCGGCCGGGACCTCCAGCGCGTCCAGCGTCAGCCGGCCGGGCACCCGCACGTCCGACAGGAGCACCGGCCCGTCCGCCGCCCCCTCGACGGGCGCCGTGAAGCGCAGCGGCTCCGCCGGCGGCCGCACCGGGGCGTCGGTGAGACGCTGCAACCGCTCGCGGGCGTTGCGGATGCGGCCCGCCGCGCCGTGCGCCCGCGACCGGGCGCGGAAGGCGCCCGCGCCGCTGAACCCGCGAGGGCCCTTGCGCGGGACGGCGGCCAGCTGTCCGGCGCCTGCCGCGGCGAGCCGCGACTGCCGTTCGACCTCCTCGCGCCACTCCTCGTGCTCCCGCTGCCGGCGTGCCCGGTCGGCCGCCCTGGCGGTGAGGAAGCCCCGGTAGCCGTTGCCGTGGCGGCGCACCGTGCGCGTTTCGGGGTCGACCTCCAGCACGGTGGTGGTCACCCGGTCGAGGAAGGCGCGGTCGTGGGTGACGGCGACGACCGTGCCCGGATGGGCCCGCAGGTGCTCCTCCAGCCAGGCCACCGCCTCGTCGTCGAGGTCGTTGGTCGGCTCGTCGAGCAGCAGCAGCTCGGGGGCGGCCGCGAGGGTCGCGGCGAGCGCGAGCCGGGCCCGGCGGCCGCCGGAGAGGCTGCCGAGCGTCCGCTCGCGGTCGAGCGGTGAACGGTCGCCGAGCCGGTGCAGCGTGCGGGCGACACGGCGGTCCGCGCCGGGTCCGCCGCGTACCTCGAACTCCGTCAGCAGCCGTGCGTACTCCCGCTCCCCCGCCTCACCGGTGCGGTGCAGGGAGGCCTCCGCGGCGCGGATGCGGTGCTCCAGCCGGCGCAGGGGCGCCAGCGCGAGGTCGATCGCGTCGCCGACCCGTGCAGATCCGGGGAGGTCGAGGGTCTGGGGGAGGTGGCCCGTGCCGCCGGGGGCGACGACGGTGACCGTGCCGGCGTCCGGCTGCTCGGCCCCGGCCAGCAGACGCAGCAGGGTCGACTTGCCGGAGCCGTTGTCGCCGATCACCCCGGCCTTCTCGCCGGGGCGCAGGGCGAAGGAGACCCGGTCGAGGACGAGGCGGTCGTCGTAGCGCTTGGTGACGCCGGTGAGGCTCAGCTGGGAGCGGAGGGTGGTGGCGGTGGCGGATGGGAACAAGGGCGGCTTCTTCCGTCGGGGACAGATCAAACAAGACGAGACGTAGCGTCTTGTTGGTTCGTCGTCGACCATAGCGCAGGACTCCGGCCCTCGCAAGACGCTACGTCTCGCGAGGACCGGAGCCGGTGGGAAGAGCCGCGGAGCGGGCCTCCTCAGGGGGATGCGGGCGGGGGAGTCGGCGCGCCCGGCAGGCGGATCACCGCCCGGGTGCCGCCGCCGTCCGCCGGAGCGAGCGACACCTCGCCGCCCGCCTGCTGGACGGTACGGGCCACGATGGACAGCCCGAGGCCCGAACCGGGCAGCGAGCGCGCCGACGGCGACCGCCAGAACCGTTCGAAGACATGGGGCAGCTCCTCGGCGCCGATCCCCGGCCCGTGGTCGCGCACCGAGAGGGTGCCGTCGCGCAGCTCCACCTCGACCCGCCCGCCGGGCGGCGAGAACTTCACCGCGTTGTCGAGGACGTTCACCAGCGCCCGTTCCAGCGCCGCCTGCTCCCCGCGCACGTACCAGGGCCGGACGTCGGCGGTGAACGACAGCTCGGGACCCCGCAGCCTCGCCCGCTCCAGCGCGACGTCCAGGATCTCGTGCAGGGCGACCACCTGCACCGTGCGTCCGTGCGCGGGGCCGTCCTGGCGGGACAGCTCCTGGAGGTCGCCGATCAGCGCGGCCAGTTCGGTCATCTGCGCCTTCACCGAGGCCAGCAGGGCCCGGCGGTCGTCCGGCGGGATCGCCCGGCCGGTCTCCTCGCTCCTGGCCAGCAACTCGATGTTGGTGCGCAAGGAGGTGAGCGGGGTGCGCAGTTCGTGCCCGGCGTCCGCGATGAGCTGCTGCTGGAGATCCCGGGACGCGGCCAGCGCGGCCGTCATCGCGTTGAAGGAGCGCGACAGCCGGGTGATCTCGTCGTCGCCCTCGACCGGGATGCGCACACTCAGGTCCTCGGTACGGGCCACGTGCTCGACCGCGCCGGTCAGCCGGTCCACCGGCGCGAGCCCCGTCCGCGCCACCCACAGGCCGGTCGCCCCGGCCCCGATCACGCCGATGCCGGAGACCAGGAGCAGCAGCAGGGCCAGGTCGTCGAGGGTGCGTTCGGTCTCCCGCAGCGGCACGCCGATCATCAGCGCGGTGTCCTTGAACACCGCGCCGTCCGTCGCGGCGGCGACCGTGAGCACCCGCACCGACCGGCCCTCGGTGTCGGTGCCGTCGCGGAACGTCCCCCCGTCCGGCTCGCCCGGCCGGACCAGCCGGTCCGCCTCCCGGGCCACCGCCCGGTCCGCCCCGGTCACCTCCACGGTGCCGGCGGAGACGGCGGCGAAGACGCACGGCTCGTCGCCCGCGGCGGTGACCAGCTGGAAGTAGTAGTCCTTCGGGCGGCCGAACTCGTCCTGCGAGGACGCGGACGGCGGGCAGGCGCGCAGCGTCGCCGCCACGTCGACGGCCCGCAGGTCGATGCTCTGCCGGGTGGTGCGCAGCTTCGCGTCCACCTCGTCGTACAGCTTGCCGCGCACCACGAACCAGCAGGTGGTGGAGACGGCCGCCACGGCGACCGCCACCGCCGTGGCCACCAGCAGCGCGAGACGGGACCGCAGGGGCAGCGCGCGCAGCCGTCGGATCATTCGGGGCCGCCCGGCCGCAGGGCGTAGCCGACGCCCCGCACGGTCTGCACGAGGCGCGGCTCGCCGCCGGCCTCCGTCTTGCGCCGCAGGTACATCACGTACACGTCCAGGGAGTTGGAGCTGGGTTCGAAGTCGAAGCCCCAGACGGCCTTCAGGATCTGCTCACGGGTCAGCACCTGGCGCGGATGGGCGAGGAAGAGCTCCAGCAGGGTGAACTCGGTACGGGTCAGCTCCACGCGCCGGGTGCCGCGGGTGACCTCGCGGGTCGACAGGTTCATGCGCAGGTCGGCGAAGGACAGCACGTCCTCGTCGTCCGCGGCGGCCACCGCCGCGGTGTAGGTGCTGCGCCGCAGCAGGGCACGGATCCGGGCGAGCAGTTCGTCCAGTTCGAAGGGCTTGACCAGGTAGTCGTCCGCTCCCGCGTCCAGTCCGGTGACCCGGTCGCCGACCGTGTCGCGTGCCGTCAGCATCAGGACCGGCACCCGCGAGCCCGCCGCCCGCAGCCTGCGCGCCGCGGTCAGCCCGTCCATCCGGGGCATCTGGATGTCGAGCACGATCAGGTCGGGGCGGTACTCCCCGGCCCGGGCCAGTGCCTCCAGACCGTCGGCCGCGACCTCGGTCGCGTACCCCTCGAACGCGAGGGAGCGCCGCAGCGCCTCACGCACGGCAGGCTCGTCGTCGACGATGAGGATGCGCTCGCCTTCAGTCATGGGGCCCAGCCTCGCACGCGATCAGGCGCCGCCGCCGGAGCGGAGGCTGTCCAGGTCCGCCTTGACGGTGTCGATCGGGATGGCGAAGCCGAGGCCGACGCTGCCCGCGGTGGAGCCGGTGGCGGAACTGGGCGAGTACATGGCCGAGTTGATGCCGATGATCCTGCCGTTCATGTCGATCAGCGCACCGCCGGAGTTCCCCGGGTTGAGCGAGGCGTCGGTCTGGATCGCCTTGTAGGTGGTCTTCGAGTCCCCGGTGTCCCCGTTGAACTGCTGCCCGCCGAACTCGAACGGCCAGTTCTGGCGCGGGTCCTGCTGCGGGTCCTGCGGCTCCTCGTCCTTGGCGACGGTCACGTCCCGGTCGAGGGCGGAGACGATGCCGCTGGTGACCGTGCCGGTGAGCCCTTCGGGCGAGCCGATGGCGACGACCTGGTCGCCGACCCCGACGGAGCCGGAGTCGCCGAGCGCGGCGGCCTTCAGCCCGGAGGCGTTCCGCAGCTTGATCAGGGCGAGGTCCTTGTCGGGGTCCTTGCCGACGACGTCGGCGGTGTACGTCGTGCCGTCGCTGAGCTGCACCCGGACGGTGTCGGCGCCCGAGATCACGTGGTTGTTGGTCACGATCTCGCCGTTCGAGGTGATGATCACGCCGGAGCCGGTGGACTGTCCGGAGCCCGACGTCGCGCTGATCTCCACGATGCTCGGCGAGACCATCTCGGCCACGCCCGCGACGGTGCCCGCGCTGCTGCGGGACACGGTCGTCCCGCTCACGGCGCCGGAGCCCGGGGACGTCCCGTCGCCGGCGAGGTGGCCGACGAGCGCGGACGCGCCGCCGCCGACGGCGGCCGCGGCGATCGCGACGGCCGCGATCAGCGCGGCGGGGCCCCGGGCCCTGCGCCGGGACCGGGGTCCGGGCGCGGGCGCGGGGGGCGCGAGGTGCTGAGCGGGCGGCTCGAAGCCGGGTCCGCCGCCGCCGGGCCACACGGTGACCGTGCCGGCGGGCCGGTACGACGGGGGCGGCGGGTAGCCGCCGTCCGCCTGGGTGAGCGGCGCGGTCGGCCGGGTGTCGTCCGCGCGGGGCGCGTGCGGGTGGGCGCCGTACGGCTGGGGCGTCTCGTACGGCTGGGTGTCGTGCGGCCGGGGCGCGCCGTACGGCTGCGGCGTCTCGTACGGCTGCTGGGGGAATCCGGGCTCGGTGTGGCCGTCGCGGCGGTGGTGGTCGCTCATGGCAACGACTCTCGTGCGGGTACATGAGAGCGGTCTGAGACGGTGCTGAGAAGCCCGGCAGAAGCGTGTATGCCCGATATAAGGACGGGTGGGCGCGACGGGGAGTCCGGGGAGGGTCACGCACCGTGCGCCGCGGAGTTCCCCGGGCCCGGGGCGCCCGCGAACGGTACAACCCCCGGGGCTGTTCGGCGGTCTCCTGAGCGCACCCACACGCCCGAAGGGCGTCGGAAGAAGGACACCGCATTGCACAAGGGGATCAGACGGGCTCTGACCGCGCTGACCGGGCTGGTCGCGGCCGGACTGCTGACGGCCGGGCTGCCCGCCCAGACCGCGCAGGCCGCGAGCGGCGCCGAGCGCTGCCCGAAGGGGTACTTCTGCGGTTTCAGCGGCACCTCGGGCGACGGCGAGATGTTCAAGACGAACAAGGATCTCGCCACCCTCGGCAGCTGGGACAACAAGATCCGCTCGCTGGTGAACCGCGCGGGGAACTACGCCTGCGCCTACAGCGAGCCGAACTACGACCTGACGGGCGAGGGCGCCGACTTCCTGCGGGAGTCGCCGAACGCCTCGTCCGGCGAGTACGGCTTCACGCCCTACATGGACCGCCGGATCAGTTCCATCCGGTTCGTGCGCACCGACCGCGAGTGCTGGCTGAACGCCTACCCGCGCTGGTGGGCCGACCCCGCCGCGGCGCCCGCCGGCTTCGGCGACCTCAACCGCGACCTGGTCCCGGACGTCCTGGTGCGCGACATGGCCGGACGGCTGTGGCGGCTGCCCGGGGACGGCACCGGGCGGCTGGTCGGCAGCGGCTGGAACTCCATGACCGCCATGACCCGCCACGGCGACCTCACCGGCGACGGCGACGAGGACCTCCTCGCCCGCGACACGGCCGGACAGCTGTGGCTGTACCCCGGCACCGGCCGCGGAGGCTTCGGCACCCGCAAGCTCGTCGGCGGCGGCTGGCAGGTCATGCGCCAGATCGCGGCCGCCGGCGACCTGAACGGTGACGGCAGGGGCGACCTGCTGGCCCGCGACTCGGCGGGCAAGCTGTGGATGTACCCGGGCAACGGCCGCGCCTTCGGCTCCCGCAAGCTCGTCGGCGGCGGCTGGCAGGTGATGAACGCCCTCCTCGGACCGGGCGACCTGAACGGCGACAAGCGGCCCGACCTGCTGGCCCGCGACACCGCCGGCAAGCTGTGGCTCTACCCCGGCAACGGCCGCGGCGCCTTCGGCTCCCGCACCCTGGTCGGCGGCGGCTGGCAGGTCATGGAGAACTTCGTCGCCGTCGGTTCGTACAACGGCTCCACCCTCAACGACGTGCTGACCGTCACCAACGAGCGCCACCGGGGCGGCCACCCCGGCTGGCTGCTCGGCTACCGGGGCACGGGCGGCACCCCGCCGTTCCGCGCCTCCGAGGAGCTCGACGGCGACTGGTGGGGGCTGAACGGAGCCTGGTGACCCCCGTCCGGCGGGGCTGGGGTTGCCCGGGTGGCCGGGCCTCGCCGACGCGCGGGGTCACGGTCGCCCGGGCATCTCAGCCCGTCCGGCGTTCGAGGGTGCGGCCGCGGGCCGTGCCGCGGCCACGGGGGCTGGGTCGCCCGGGATACGGGGCCCGGTCCGCCGGGGCTCTGCCCCCCGACCGGGGTTGCCCGGGATGCGGGGCCCGGTCCGTCGGGGCTCTGCCCCCCGACCCCGCGCCTCAATCGCCGGCGGGGCTGGAGCTACCCGGGCGTCCCGGCCCGTCCGGCGTTCGAGGGCGCGGCCGCGGGCCGTGCCGTGGCCACGGGGGTGGGGTTGCCCGGGATGCGGAGCCCGGTCCGCCGGGGGCGCCCCCGGCATCACGGCGCGCCCTGCGCGCCTACGCCTCGCCGCAGCCGCAGGAGCGGCGGATCACCAGGCCGGACGGGAACTGCTTGACGCGCTCGCGGCGCGACCCCGCCACCCGCAGGCCGTCGTCGAGGACCAGGTCGACCGCGGCGCGCGCCATCGCCGGGCGGTCCGAGGAGATCGTCGTCAGCGGCGGGTCGGTCAGCGCCGCCTCCTTGACGTCGTCGAAGCCGGCGACCGCCAGCTCGCCGGGGACGTCGATGCGCAGTTCGCGTGCGGCGCGCAGCACACCGAAGGCCTGGTCGTCCGTGGAGCAGAAGATCGCCGGCGGCCGGTCGGGGCCCGCGAGCAGCTTCAGGGCGACCTGGTACGCGTCGTAGCGGTTGTACGGGGCCTGGAAGAGGCGCCCCTCCGTGGAGCGCCCGGACTCCTGCATCGCACGGCGCCACCCCTCGACGTGGTCCGCGACCGGGTCGCCGACCTCCGGGGTGTTCTCCACGCCGCCCAGACAGGCGACGTACTCGTGGCCGTGCTCCAGCAGGTGCCGGGTGGCGAGCTGGGCGCCGCCGACGTCGTCGGTGACGACGGCGACGTCGTCGATCGCCTCGGGCCGCTCGTGCAGCAGCACGACCCGCGCGTCCCACGCCTCGATCTCGGCGGCGGCGCGCTCGCTCGGACCCTGGCTGACCAGGATCAGACCGGACACCCGCATCCCGAGGAAGGCCCGCAGATAGTGGACCTCGCGTTCGTCGCGGTAGTCGGAGTTCCCGACGAGCACCATTTTCCCGCGCTCGGCGGCCGCCTGTTCGACGGCGTGCGCCATTTCCGCGAAGAACGGCTGCCGGGCGTCCGGAACGATCATGCCTATGAGGTCGGTCCGCCGCGAGGCCATCGCCTGGGCGACCCGGTCGGGCCGGTACCCCAGCTCCTTGATGGCGGCGAGTACCCGCTCGCGCGTGGCCGGGGCGACCGGCCGGGGTCCGTTGTTGATGACGTAGCTGACGACGGCGGTCGAAGTACCCGCCAGTCGCGCCACATCGTCCCGCGTCACCTTGGCCACGCGCGAAGTCTACGCGGGGTGACCTACCTCTGGGCAGGCCGTACGGCCGCTTCCTCGATCACAGGCTCTTCCTCCGTCCGGGTGACCTCCGGTGCGGCCTTCGCCTTGGCCTCCTCGGCGGCCCGCTCGACCTTCTCGGGGGCGACGAAGCGGTAGCCGACGTTCCGCACGGTGCCGATGAGCGACTCGTGCTCGGGGCCGAGCTTGGCGCGCAGCCGCCGCACGTGGACGTCGACGGTGCGGGTGCCGCCGAAGTAGTCGTAGCCCCAGACCTCCTGGAGGAGCTGGGCGCGGGTGAAGACCCGCCCCGGGTGCTGGGCGAGGTACTTCAGGAGCTCGAACTCCTTGAAGGTCAGGTCCAGGACCCGGCCCTTGAGCTTGGCGCTGTACGTCGCCTCGTCCACGGAGAGGTCGCCGTTGCGGATCTCCATGGGGGAGTCGTCGGAGGTGATCTGCTGGCGGCCCATGGCGAGCCGCAGCCGCGCCTCGACCTCGGCCGGTCCCGCGGTGTCGAGCAGGACGTCGTCGATGCCCCAGTCGGCGGTGACGGCGGCGAGGCCCCCCTCGGTGACCACGAGGATCAGCGGACAGCCGGGGCCCGTGGAGCGCAGCAGCTGGCACAGCGACCGCACCTGCGGGAGGTCGCGGCGGCCGTCGACGAGGATCACGTCCGCGCCGGGGGTGTCCACGAGGGCGGGGCCCTCCGCGGGCGCCACCCGGACGTTGTGCAGCAGCAGCCCGAGGGCCGGCAGCACCTCCGTCGAGGGCTGGAGGGCGTTGGTCAGGAGCAGCAGAGAGCTCATCGCGTCCCACCTGCCCGGATCTCCGTGCGGTCGTCGTGTGGGGATCGGCTCGGGTGGTCGGGTCGGTGCTCGGTTCGCTCGTCCATGACGTCGGTTCCTCCTCGGTCCCTGCGAGGACGCCTGCGGCTGCGCTTCGTACGGTGGCTCTCTCGCGCCCGAGAGCCTGTGTGAGCTTGTGTTCACCTGGCCGTAACAACGTCCGGGAAACACAAAAGGACCCGGGGGCTGCTTCGCCCGGATCCTCTGCCCAGGAGAATAACCCACATGAGTTCTTCGGAAGAGGGCGGATTTCACACTGTGGACGTGTCCAGGATCTCTTCCGGTCCCCGGAGCGCAACATTGCTCACCGCCGACGGGGTCCCGGTCGAGGCCGTGCACGACCCGTGCGAGGGCGGTCCGGCGACGACCGCGATCGTCGTGGCGCACGGTTTCACCGGCTCCGTCGACCGGCCGTCGGTCCGCCGCGCGGCACGGGTCTTCGCGCGCCGCGCAGGGGTCGTGACCTTCTCGTTCCGCGGCCACGGCCGTTCGGGCGGGCGCTCCACCGTGGGCGACCGGGAGGTGCTCGATCTGGCCGCCGCCGTGGCGTGGGCACGCACCCTCGGCTACGCGCGGGTGGTGACGGTCGGCTTCTCCATGGGCGGCTCCGTCGTCCTGCGCCATGCCGCGACGTATACGGCACCGGACGCACAGGAGCACGAGGGGCGCACAGGGCGCGCAGGGGCGCATGTGGATGCGGTGGCCGCGGTGAGCGCGCCCGCCCGTTGGTACTACCGCGGTACGGCCCCGATGCGCCGCCTGCACTGGGTGGTGACCCGCCCCGCGGGCCGGCTGGTGGGCCGGTTCGGCTTCCGGACCCGTATCCACACGGAGGACTGGGACCCGGTCCCGCTGTCGCCCGTCGAGTCCGTCCCGCTGATCGCGCCCACCCCGCTGCTGATCGTCCACGGCGACCGCGACCCCTACTTCCCGCTCGACCATCCGAGGATGCTGGCGGCCGCGGCCGACGGCGGCGCCGAGCTGTGGCTGGAGCCCGGCATGGGCCACGCGGAGAACGCGGCCGACGACGCGCTCCTGGCCCGGCTCGCGCACTGGCTGCTGGCGGCGGCGCCCGTCGCGCCGTGACCCGTCCGCCATGACCCATCATGGAGACCGGCGCGACACGAACGAGAGGAGTGCCGGCATGGCAGCGGGGACCATCCGCTACTGGGCCGCGGCCAAGGCCGCGGCGGGAACGGCGGAGGAGCCGTACGCGGCCGCGACGCTGGCCGAGGCGCTCGACGCGGTGCGCGAACGCCACCCGGGGGAGCTCACCCGTGTGCTCCTGAGGTGTTCGTTCCTGGTCGACGGTGACCCCGTGGGCACCCGCGGACATGAGACCGTGGCGCTTGCCGAGGGCGGCACGGTCGAGGTGCTCCCGCCGTTCGCAGGAGGGTGAACCCCACAGCATGAGCAGCGATCAGCAGTACCCGTACCGCCCTCAGGGCGGGTACGAGCCGCAGGAGCCGTACGGGACGCAGGAGGCCTACGGGACGCAGGCGCCCCACGGCGCGTACGGCTCCCACCCGCACGGGCAGCCGGCCGCCGCCCCCGGTCCGTACGGCGGGGGCGAGGCGCAGCACCCGGGGCAGACCTCGCAGAATCCGGCCGCTCACCCGGCGGACGGCTCCGGCGCCCACGGGCAGCCGTACCCGGCGGACGGCGCCGCGCCCTACCCCGGTCAGGGCGGGCCCTGGGCGGCCGCGCCCGCCCCGCCCGCGGACGGCGTGCGGCACGCGCAGGACCACGGGACGTACGCGCCGCAGGCCGACGGATACGGATACGGGTACGGGGCCGGTTCCGGCGGGGCGTACCCGCCGCACGGGCCGGACGCCGCGCAGCCGTACCCGCCCGCCTACCCCGCCGACGCCGCGCAGCCGTACCCGGCCGCCTACCCCGCCGACGCCGCGCAGCCGTACCCGGCCGCCTACCCCGCCGACGCCGCGCAGGCGCCCGGCGGCGGGACGGCGTACCCGGCGTCCGGGGGTGCCGGTGACTCCTTCGCCGCGCCTTCCCCCGCGCCCTACCCGGAGGCGGGCGCCGCTCCCCGGCAGTACCGGGACCCGGCGCCGCACCAGGAGCCGGGCGCCGCGCAGACCTGGCAGGGCGAGACCTGGGACACGCAGTACCAGCCGGCCCTCACCCCCACCCGGGACCCACACGCCCAGGCCCCACACGCCCAGGCCCCGTACACCCCGGCCGCGCACGCGTACACCCCGGGCGCCGGTGCGCTGCCGCCCGAGAGCGGTGCGGAGCCCTCCGCCGCGGGCCCGGCCGCGCCCGGCTCCCCCGCCGCGCCGGCACCGCCGGCCGACGGCTACGGCGCTCCCACGACCTCCGGCAACGCCCGGATCACCGACGCGCAGCGGGCCCGTGCCGAGGGGCGGTCGCCGATCATCGCGCCGGGCATCCAGCCCGCAGGCCTCACCGCCGTGCTCGGACTGCTGCTTGCCGGCGGTGCGGCCGTGGGCCCGTACGCCCTGCTCGTGCCCCTGGTGCTGCTCCAGGCGGTGACCGCGGCCGGCTGGTTCCGGCTCAACGGCATGTGGCCCGCGCGCCAGGGCATCGTGCTCGCCTTCGCCGGCGGACTCGCCGCCGACGCCGCGGTGCTCGCGGCCGGTGAGGGCCACGGTCCCACCGCGATCATCGGCGCCCTCGGCGTGTGGGTGCTGCTCACCCTCGTCCTCCAGCTGCGCAGCCACGCGGGCGCCGACGAACGGCTCCAGGGTCTGATGGCCACGGTCGTCTCGGCGGCCCTCGCGATCCTCGCCGCCGGTCTTCTCGCCGCCGATCCGGACGCGGTCGTCGTCGGCGGTGCCGCGGTCGCCGCGGCCACGGTCGCACGGGCGCTGCCGCTGCCGGGCGCGGTCTCCCTCGTGGCGGCGCTCGCCGCCGGTGCCGGCGCGGGCGTCGCCGCGGGCGGCCTCAGCGGTCTCGGGACGGAGGGCGCGCTGCTCGGGCTCGCGGCGGCCGTCTGCGCGCTGATCGGTCTGCGGGTCGCCTCCTACGACTACCCGTCCCGCTTCGTGCACATGACGGCAGGCGTGGCCCTGCCGCTGACCGCCGCCGTGCCCGCGCTCTACCTCGTCGGCCGCGCGCTGGTCTGAGCCGGCGAGGGGGCCCGCCCCCTCGCCGGTGCCCGCCGGCAGGCATCGGGCGGCGCAGGGCGGGAAGAGGCCCAGGAGGCGCCAGGAACCAACCGGGGTTCCGGGGCGTCGATCATTCAGCAGATGGCGTCGTCCGGACTGATTCTCGCCCGTGGGCGACCGGGGGCCACGGAAAAGGGTGGGGGACACCGAACAATGCGTGCACTGCGGATACTTCTGATCCTCGGCGTGATCCTCGGCGGTCTCTTCGTCGCGGCGGACCGCCTGGCGGTCAACTTCGCCGAGTCGGAGGCGGCCGACAAGATCAGGAGCAGTCAGGGGCTGGACTCGACGCCCGAGGTCTCCATCCACGGCTTCCCGTTCCTCACCCAGGTGATCGGCAAGGAGCTCGACGAGGTGGACGTCAGCATCGGCGGCATCACCGCCACCGCGGGCGGCCGGGACGTCAACGTCACCGAGGTCCGGGCGGACCTGCGGGACGTGCGGATCGACAGCAGCTTCTCCTCCGCCACCGCGGGCACGGCCGACGGCTCGGCGCGGATCTCGTACGCGGACCTGACCGCCGCCGCCCCCAAGGGCGCCACGGTCTCCTACGCGGGCGCCGAGCGCGCCGCCAAGGGCCAGGTGAAGCTGGCGGGACCGCTGGCCGAGGTGCTGGAGGGCGCCGGCATCGAGGTGCCGGCCGCGGTGAAGGCGCTGCTCGGCGACCGGCAGGTCTCGACGTACAGCACGGTGACCCTCCAGGAGGGCACCATCGTCCGCATGAAGGCCGAGACGCTGCCGAAGCTGCCCGTGCCGGGCTTCGACGACCGGCTGCGCAAGGCGGTCGACTACGACCTGAAGATCGACGGTCTGCCGTCGAGCATCACCCTCGACGAGGTCGGGGTGACGGACGAGGGTCTGCGCTTCTCGGGGACGGGCAAGGACGTCGCGCTCACGGGCTGAGCGCCCGGCCACCGCAGGCGGCACCGAGCCCCGCGGGGCCCGGGCCGCCGCGTCCGGAACCGCCCGGGAAACGGGTCGTGGCCGCATGGTGAGACGGCTGTGTCCGGCAGGCAGAAGGACGGGGGACGGCCCCCTCCGCCGATGGTGCGGAAGGGCGATCCGTCCCCCTTTTCGTTTCGCATCGTGGACGATCGCGTCTCACCATGCGACACGCCGGTGACATCGCCGCCGTCTCGTCCCTACGATCGGTGCCATGAAGCAGCGACAGGCGGATCTCACGAAGCGGCGGGCAGTAGACCTGTGCCGCGTCGCCGCCATGCTCTGTCGCCCTGTCTGAGCGGGTTCCTCCCGTATCCCTCAGGCCCTGCGACCTCTGTCGGGGCCGCCCGTGCCGGCCGACGCGCCTCTCGCGTGCCCGCACACCCCTCGCGCACCATCCCCCGCGCACCACCGCCGCACACTGCCCCGGAGGAGAAGAACCATGAGCCGCAGCGACGTCCTGGTAGACGCCGACTGGGTCGAGGCCCACCTCGACGACCCGAAGGTCGTCATCGTCGAGGTCGACGAGGACACCTCGGCCTACGACAAGAACCACATCACCAACGCGATCCGGATCGACTGGACGAAGGACCTCCAGGACCCGGTCCGCCGCGACTTCATCGACCAGGAGGGCTTCGAGAAGCTCCTCTCGGCCAAGGGCATCGCGAACGACTCCACCGTCGTCCTCTACGGCGGCAACAACAACTGGTTCGCCTCCTACGCCTTCTGGTACTTCAAGCTCTACGGTCACGGTGACGTCCGTCTCCTCGACGGCGGCCGCAAGAAGTGGGAGCTCGACTCCCGCGACCTGGTCGCCGAGGTGCCGGTCCGCGAGGCCACCGCGTACAAGGCCAAGCCGCAGGACGCCTCCATCCGCGCCTTCCGTGACGACGTCGTCGCCGCGATCGGCTCGCAGAACCTGGTCGACGTGCGCTCGCCCGACGAGTTCAGCGGCAAGCTGCTCGCCCCGGCGCACCTGCCGCAGGAGCAGTCGCAGCGCCCGGGCCACGTGCCCAGCGCCCGCAACATCCCGTGGTCGAAGAACGCCAACGACGACGGCACGTTCAAGTCGGACGACGAGCTCAAGGCCCTCTACGAGGACGAGCAGGTCGACCTGTCCAAGGACACGATCGCCTACTGCCGCATCGGCGAGCGCTCCGCGCTGACCTGGTTCGTGCTGCACGAGCTGCTCGGCCAGGAGAACGTCAAGAACTACGACGGTTCCTGGACCGAGTACGGCTCCCTCGTCGGCGTGCCGATCGAGCTCGGCGCCAACAAGTAACCCCTCCCCCCGACCTTTCTGGAGAGCAGCATGTGTGGAGCGAAGGCCGGCGGCCCCGACGCCTCGACGATCAAGCCCGGTGAGACCACCATCCAGGGCCAGGTGACCAAGGACGGCGAGCCCGTCGTCGGTTACGTCCGACTCCTGGACTCGACCGGTGAGTTCACCGCCGAGGTCCCGACCTCGGCCACCGGGCAGTTCCGGTTCTACGCGGCCGAGGGCACCTGGACCGTGCGCGCCCTCGTCCCGGGCGCCACGGCGGACCGCACGGTCGTCGCCCAGACGGGCGGCCTCGCCGAGGTCGCGATCGCGGTCTGACCGACGTGACCGGCCGAAGGGCCGCACCTCCTGGGGGTTGGACGCTACCGGGATCGAGGTGCGGCCCTTCGGTCATGCCCTGCCACGGGCGCCGCGGCCGCCGTAGGCTGGAGACATGCTCGCCCGAAGGCGCCGCGTGTACCTGTGGATGATGGGCGGATGCCTCGTCCTCTTCGTCTCCGCCTGGGCCGTGGTGCGTCTGTGGTCGGTTCCGGTGGCCGTCGGCATGTGCGTGGTGGCCATGGTCATCCCGCCGGTCGCCGCGATGGTGGCGAACCGGCGGGGGCCGGACGACCGCTGGTGGGACGACCCCAGCGGCGATCCGGCGTCCGACGAGTGGTGGGACGAACTCGACGGCAAACGCCGGCCGCACCGTTAGGCACCCCGGTCGGCGGGCGGGACTAGGCCTTGTCTGACACATCCCGCCTGGCGCGCGACGCCCGGCACGCACCCTCGCTGCGTTGTCGGAGTCATCCGAGTACGCCCGGTACGAGGATGATCCTCCGCCTTGCGATCGCACGCACCGGACGCCGCGCGCCCCGCCCTTCGGGCGGACGGCGCCATGTGTCAGACAAGGCCTAGTAGACGAGTGCCTGCACGTCGTCCTGGACCGCCTCGCTGACGAACACCTGGGCGCCCGCGATCCGCACGCCCTCCAGCACGTCCTTCTCCGTGATCTCCCGGCGCTTCGCGCACTGCGTGCACAGCGTGATGCTCCCGCCCGCCAGGATCGACGCCAGGAGCTCCGGAAGCGGTGCCGCGTGCGGCAGTTCGAACTCGGCCGCCCGGCCCGGGAGCGCGAACCACGAGGACTCGCCGGTCAGCCAGAGCGACACCTCCACGCCACTGGCGACGGCGACGGCCGCCACGGTGAAGGCCTGGGAGCAGCGTTCGGGGGCGTCGGCCCCGGCGGTCACCTTGATCACGAGCTTCTTCGCCATGTGCCGAACTGTAATGCGCCCGCGCACAACCTCCGGCCCGCCTCGGCTGTCTGCTGTGCAGCGCGGATACGGAATTCGTGCTTCACGTCTCGTGGGGGGACCCTTTGGAATCGCAGGACACCGGGGCCGCACAGGCTCCGGCCCCTGACGCGCCACCGGCGCCGGGCGGCGCCGGGCGGCAGGAGACCGCCGCGCCCCGCCGCCGTCGCGGGCGCACCACCGCACTGATCGCCGCGGCCGCCGTTCTCGGCGTCGTCGCGGGCACCGTCACCGGCTATGCCGTGCAGTACCACCGGGAGCCGACGCCGCTCCCGGTGCTCTCGCAGCCGGACCTCCGGACCCCGGACCCCGTCCCGGCGGGGCCGGGCACGACGGCCCGTTCCGTCAACGTCAACCGCTGGGTCAAGACCGACGGCGACCTCCGGGAGCTGCTGCTGCCGAAGCCCAAGGGCGCGAAGACGGAGTCGAAGGCGGCCTGGCAGGACCTCTTCTCGTACGCCCAGTGGTTCGAGGAGGAGGACTACATGTTCGAGGAGCTCGCGGAGGACGACTTCCGTCGCTGCGCGAGCGTCAGCTGGTCCGTGGGCGGCAAGGTCTACGTCGACATCCAGCTGATCCAGTTCCGTGAGGAGCACGAGCTGAGGGCGTCCTCCTTCGGCGAGGGCCAGCAGTGGTACCTGGACGAGGACAAGTGGGCGGGCAACGACGGCGAGCCGATCCCGGGCAGCGCCGAGGGCCGTACCTACGTCTTCGACGAGCCGCTGCGCGAGGCGGGTTACGAGCCGCTGTACCGGGGCCGGGCCGTGGCCTGGCGTGGCGACATCGTGATGCTCATCGAGTACGCGAACAACTCGGGGCCGATCAACGAGAAGGACCTGAAGTCCCTCGCCAAGCGTCAGTTGGAGCGCCTGTGACCGAGCAGCCGGAACCCGTAGCGCAGCCCGCCGCCGAGCCCGCCGCTCCGGCGGCGCCCGCCGACCCGCCGCAGGCGCCGCAGGCGTCGGCGTCCGCCGCGCCCGAGCCCGCCGCCGGTCACGTGACCGAGCCGTCCGCCGCACCCGAGCCCGCCGGTCCCGTACCGGTCGCGGACGGGCCCGCGCGGCGCCGCCGCTTCCCCGTCGCGCTCACCGCGGCCGTTGTCGGCCTCGGGCTGATCGCCGGCGGAGGGGTGTGGGGCTGGTCGGCCGTGCAGGACGCGGACCGTACCGCCCCGACCACCGTCTGGGCCGAACCGGGCGAGCACACGGAGCCTGAGGAGCCGTCGCTGAAGCCCACCGGCTTGGCGGCCGACCTGCTGCCCCTGCCGATCGGCTACGTGCCGGGGCCGGACGTCGACGAGTTCGGCAACGACAGCGTGCTGGACGCCGAGCGCGCGGTCGCCCTGTTCAAGGAGGGGTCGCGAGGGCTGCCGGGCAAGCAGCGGCGGCAGCACCAGAAGGCCGTCGACGAGCTGGGGATCAAGGGCGTGGCGGTACGGAGCTACCGTCCCGAGGACGCGAGCTTCGTGGTGGAGATCCGGCTGGCGCAGCTGGAGAACACCAAGGCGGTGCGGAACATCGCCGAGTTCGACAAGCAGATGGCCGGAGCCTTCGAGATCTTCCGCAAGGGTCCGAAGATCCCGGGCCACCCGAAGGCGACGTGCTACCTGCTGCCCGAGGACGACGAGGTCGAACTCGACGTCATGCTGTGCAGCGCCCCCGTGGGGGAGGTCCTCGTCAGCGTGTACGCGTACGGCGTGAAGGACCTCCGGACGGGGACGATCAAGGATCTGGTGCGCGACCAGCTCGACCACATCACGTCGCCCGGGGAGGCCGTGTGACCACCGAAGCCCAGCCGACCCCGCCCGCGACGGACACCGCCGCCGCGACCTCCGGGGCCGCGACGCCCGCCGCCCCGGACGCTCCCGCGTCCCCGGCCGCCGCCGAGGCGCCCCGGGCGACCCCCGCGTCCGCGGCGGAGCCGTCCGCGCCGGAGCCGTCCGCGGCGGAGCCGTCCGCGCCGGAGCCGTCCGCGGCGGAGCCGTCCGCGCCGGAGCCGCCCGTGGCGGCACCGCCCGCGGCGGAGGTCCCCGCGCCCTCCGCCCCGCCGGCCGCGCCCGCCCCCGACCCGGCGGCGGCGCACCCCGGGCACCCCGCGCCTCCCGCCGGACCGCCCCCGGCGCCCGCCCCCGCCCCGCGGGTGCCGTTCCGGGAGCGGCGGGTGCTGCGGGCCGTGCTGCGCTGGACCGCCGCCACGGTCGTCCTCGCGGCCGTCGGCACGGGCACGGCCTACGGGATCGTGTCCCAGGAGCGCACCGACGTCCCGGGACTGTCGACCCTGGACGACGGCCGCTGGGAGTACCCGAAGCTCACGAAGCCGGCCCTGCCGGCCGGCGCCCCGCTGCCCTACGCGCCGGAGAACGTCGGCGAGATCCACTACGCGGACCTGGGCGCGCTGCTGCTCCCCGCTCCGGCGGGCAGTCGGCCCGACCGGACGCTGCAGGCCGAGAAGGGACGCACGACCGTCGACCGCTACCTCCGCGAGTACGAGGAGGACGAGCGGGAGGCGCTGCGCGAGCACCTGACCGAGTCGCGGGTCCGGCAGGTGGCCGCACGCGGCTGGACCATGCCGGACGGCACCTCGGCACGGGTCTTCCTGCTCCGCTTCCACACGTCCGCGGTCGCCGGCGACTTCTTCGTCGACAACGTGGCCAGCGGCCCCGACCTGTCGCTGCGGCCCGTGGGCGTCGAGGAGATGTCCTCGGTCGACGACGGCTACGACCGCCGGGCGGAGGTCACCGGCACCGAGCGCTACGTGTACGACGAGGCGGCCCCGCGCGGTCCCGTCCACGTGCGGCACGCCTACATCACCGCGGGTGACACGGTGGCGCTCGTGGTGCTCTCCCGCAAGGGCGAGGTCCCGCAGGTGCCGTTCCACCAGACGGTGGTCCTGCAGAACCAGCTGCTCGGCTGAGACCGCCCTCGCAGAACGGGCCGGACCCCAGGCCATTAAGCTGGGGTCCGGCCCGTACTGCCGTCACGCCCCGCGAGGAGCCCCGTCGTGATCCTTTTCTTCGAAGTCCTGCTGGCACTGGTCTGCGTCGCCGTGCTCGCCTTCACCGGCCTCGCCGTGAAGAAGCTGTACCAGGGCCAGCGCTGACCGCCTGTACCTCCGCCACCGACCGACAGAGCTGCTCATGATCGAGATCCCGTCCGACCTCAACCCGGACCTCGTCCCCCTCGCGTTCCTCCTCGGCACGTGGGAAGGCGCGGGCGTATCGGACTTCCCCGGCGCCGAGAAGTGCAACTTCGGCCAGTCCGTCACCTTCAGCCACGACGGCCGGGACTTCATCGAGTACGTCTCGCACTCCTGGGTCCTCGACGCCGAGGGCAACAAGGTGCGGCCGCTGGAGAGCGAGAGCGGCTACTGGCGCATCGACAAGGACCGCAAGGTCGAGGTCGTGATGGTGCGCGACCAGGGCATCGTCGAGATCTGGTACGGCGAGCTCGCCGACCAGAAGCCGCAGATCGACCTGGTCACCGACGCCGTCGCGCGGACCGCGGCCTCCGGCCCGTACAGCGGCGGCAAGCGCCTCTACGGCTACGTCAAGAGCGACCTGATGTGGGTCGGCGAGAAGGCCACCCCCGAGGTCCCGCTGCGGCCGTACATGTCCGCGCACCTGAAGAAGGTCGTCACCCCGGAGGAGGTCGCCTCCTGGGCCAAGGACCTGGGCGACCTTCCCGACGACGGGATCGCGTTCTTCAAGTAGCCCGCCGGGCCGCCGGCCCCGCCCGCCCGTGAGGACCCGCCGGCCGTGCCGGCGGGTCCTCGGGTCTCCGGCGGCCGCTGCGGCCGCCGGTGCCCGTGTGCGGGAGCCCCTTGGGCACCGGGGTGCCCCTGCCTACACTGGGGGCGTGGTGAGTACCGACTGGAAGAGCGACCTGCGGCAGCGCGGCTACCGCCTGACCCCGCAGCGCCAGCTCGTCCTCGAAGCGGTGGACACGCTGGAGCACGCCACCCCGGACGACATCCTCGGCGAGGTGCGCAGGACCGCGGCGGGGGTCAACATCTCCACGGTCTACCGGACGCTGGAACTGCTGGAGGAACTGGGGCTCGTCTCGCACGCCCATCTCGGGCACGGCGCCCCCACCTACCACCTGGCGGACCGCCACCACCATCTGCACCTGGTGTGCCGGGACTGCACGGAGGTCATCGAGGCCGATGTGACGGTGGCGGCGGAGTTCACCGAGAAGCTGCGGCGGCAGTTCGGGTTCGACACCGACATGAAGCACTTCGCGATCTTCGGCAGGTGCGGGGACTGCGCCGAGGGGAAGACGGCTACCGGGTCGTAGGCTTGTCGCATGAAGAGCCCTCTCCTGTCCCTGCCCGGCGCGGTCCCGGCCGAGGGACGCGACGAAGGGGTCGCCGCCCACTACGGCGACCTGTTCCGTGAGCAGCGCGCACTCGCCGACGGCAAGGGGCTGGTCGACCTCTCGCACCGCGGTGTCGTCACGGTCACCGGGGACGACCGGCTGAGCTGGCTGCACCTGCTGCTCACCCAGCATGTGAGCGAGCTGCCCGCGGGCCGGGCGACCGAGGCGCTGATCCTCTCCGCGAACGGGCACATCGAGCACGCCCTCTACCTCGTCGACGACGGCACGACGGTCTGGGCGCACGTCGAGCCCGGCACCCAGGAGGCGCTGATCGCCTACCTGGAGTCGATGAAGTTCTTCTACCGGGTCGAGGTCGCCGACCGCACCGACGACGTCGCGGTCGTCCACCTGCCCGCCGGCTCCATCGCGGCGGTCCCCGACGGCGTGGTCGTCCGGGAGACCGCGTACGGCCGCGACCTCTTCCTGCCGCGCGAGGACCTGGCCGACTTCGCCGCCGGGAACGCCCCCGCCGCGGGCATCCTGGCGTACGAGGCGCTGCGCATCGAGGGGCACCGGCCGCGGCTCGGTTTCGAGACCGACCACCGCACCATCCCCCACGAGCTGGGCCTGATCGGCAGCGCCGTGCATCTCCAGAAGGGCTGCTACCGCGGCCAGGAGACCGTCGCCCGTGTCCACAACCTGGGGAAGCCGCCGCGCCGTCTCGTCTTCCTGCACCTGGACGGCAGCGAGGTGCACCTGCCCGCGCCCGGCACGCCGGTGCGGCTCGCCGCCGACGGCGAGGAGGGCCGCCAGCTGGGCTTCGTCACCACCTCCGGCCGCCACCACGAGCTCGGGCCGATCGCGCTCGCCCTGGTGAAGCGGAACGTGCCGGTCGACGCCGCCCTGGTCGCGGGAGGCACGGCGGCCGCGCAGGAGACCGTCGTCGAACCGTAGGCGTCCCGCTGCGGGCGGGCGGCGACGCCCGCCCGCCCCGTCCGGGGAGGCCGCCGCCGTCAGACCTCGACGAGGACCGTGAACGGGCCGTCGTTGGTGAGGGACACCCGCATCTGCGCGCCGAAGCGCCCCGTTGCCACGGTCGCCCCCAGCGCCCTCAGCTGTGCGACGACCTCGTCGACGAGCGGTTCGGCGACGGGGCCGGGGGCGGCGGCGTTCCAGGTGGGGCGGCGGCCCTTGCGGGCGTCCCCGTAGAGGGTGAACTGCGAGATCACCAGCAGGGGCGCGTCCACGTCCGAGCAGGACTTCTCGTCCGCGAGCATACGAACGGACCATAGTTTGCGGGCCAGTTGGGCGGCCTTCTCCGGCGTGTCGTCGTGGGTGACCCCCACCAGCACACACAGGCCCTCGCCCCTGATCTCGCCCACCGTCTCGGGGCCCGACTCTCCCGGCACGGAGACGCTCGCACCGTCCACCCTCTGCACCACTGCACGCATGCGGAGAAAACTACCTGGCCGCCATTCGGGGCCGAACAGGTGCAGACCGACTGCGACGGGACTACGGGGGTGGCACCATGCACCCCAGGCGGTGCAGTCCCGCGGTCCATCGGGCCCCGGGTGGCCCATGCACCGGTCGCGAGGGGACGGACGACGCACATGACCACATCTGGCGCCGGGCCTCGGCTCGGTCCCGCACAGAGCTGCCCGGCGGACCTCCCGGCGGCCGCCCGCCCGCCCCGGCCCCGGGACGGCGACCTGCCCCCCGACCTGCCGGACCCCGACCTGCGGGCACTGCGGCTGCCGGAGCTGCGGGCGCTGCGCAGGGACTCGCAGCGCGACGAGGCGGACCTCAGCTACGTGCGCCGCCTCGTCCAGGGCCGGCTGGACATCCTCCGCGCCGAGGTGGCCCGCAGGGCCGACCCGGAGGCGCCCGTCGTCGACCGGCTCTCGGAGATCCTCGCCGACGCGCCGTCCCGCCGGGGATCGTCCGTACGGCACGTCACCCTCTCCACGCCGCACGGGGAGGAGTACCGGCGGCTGGCCTCCGACATGCTCGACGAGGTCGGCCTCTCGGATCTCGGCGCCCGGACGGACGACGAGCTGCACGACGCGATGGGACGGCTGCTCGCCTACGAGCAGCGCGTCTCCCGACGCCGGCAGCGGCTCCAGCGGACCGCCGACGATTGCAGTGCCGAGATCGCCCGCAGGTACCGTGAAGGCGAAGCACAAGTAGACGACCTGCTCATCTGACGGGGGCGGCCGGGGCGATCCTCCGGAGCCCACCGGGGTGTGGGTCGCACGACCCGGAAGGCCGCCCCATGACCTCCTCCGTCGCCCCCGGCTCCGCCGTCATACCCCCGGTCCTCGCCGAGGTCGTCCGCTCCGGCTTCGTCGAGGGCCACCACCGGGGATCGCTGGTACTGCTGGCGGCGGACGGCGGCGTCGAGCTGGCGCTCGGCGACCCGTCGGCCCCGGTCTTCCCCCGTTCCTCGAACAAGCCCATGCAGGCCGCCGCCGTTCTCCGGGCCGGTCTCGACCTCTCGGGCGAACGGCTCGCCCTGGCCGCCGCCAGCCACTCGGGCGAGGACTTCCACCTCGACCTGGTGCGCAAGATGCTCGCCGAGTACGGCATCTCCGCCGACGATCTCCGCACCCCGCCTGACCTGCCGCTCGACCCGGTCGCCGCCGAGGCGTACCTGGCCACCGGGCACGTCCGGGACCGCGTCACCATGAACTGCTCCGGCAAGCACACGGCCATGCTGGCCGCCTGCGAGCTGAACGGCTGGGACCGGGCGGCGTACCTCGACCCGGAGCACCCCCTCCAGCGCCTGGTGCACTCCGTCGTCGAGGAGGCCGCGGGCGAGCCCGTCGCGGCCGTCGGCACGGACGGCTGCGGCGCTCCGCTGATGGCGATCTCGCTCACCGGGCTGGCGCGGGCGTTCCGGCACTTCGTCCTCGCGGCCCCGGGCACCGCCGAGCGCCGGGTGGCCGACGCGATGCGGGCGCACCCCGAGTACGTCGCCGGGACGCGGCGCCCGGACACCTGGCTGATGCGGGAGGTGCCGGGGACGCTCTCCAAGATGGGCGCGGAGGCGGTGCAGGCCGTGGCGCTGGAGGACGGCAGGGCGCTGGCCTTCAAGATCGACGACGGGGCCGGCCGCGCGCTCGGCCCGGTCCTGGCGAGGGCGCTCCGCCTGATGGGCGTCGACGCGCCCGTCCTGGACCGCGTCGCGCACATGCCGCTGCTCGGCGGCGGCGACGAGGTCGGGGCCGTCCGCGCGGCGTTCTGAGGCCGGGGCGGCGGGCCGGGGTCCGGCGGGCCGGGGTCCGCGACCGAGCCGCGGGCCGGCGGGACGGGCGGCCTCCGGGCCGGGCCGGGGCGGTTGCGGCGCTGTCCGGCTGTCCGGCTGTCCGGCGGGACGGCGCACGGTCCGGTTCCCCGGGCACGGTGAAATGCGGGTGCGGTCCGCGCGGTCGTGTGCCTAGCGTGACGGCATGAGCGTCGAGATCCGTCCGGTCACCGAATCCGAACTCCCCGACTGGCTGCGCGCGCTGGCCGTCGGCTTCCTCCGGCCGCCGCTGGTCACCGACGAGGAGGTGGCCGCCCGGCGGGACCACTTCGACATGGACCGGGTCCTGGGCGCGTTCGACGGGGACCGGTGCGTGGCGACGTACCGCACCTTCGCGCAGACGGTGAGCGTGCCCGGCGGCGTACGGCTGCCGTCCACCGCGGTCACCCACGTCACGGTCTCCCCGACGCACCGGCGGCGCGGTCTGCTGAGCGGGATGATGACCGCGGGCCTCGCCGGGGCGAAGGAGCGCGGCGACGCCGTCGCGACGCTGATCGCCGCCGAGTACCCGATCTACGGGCGGTTCGGCTTCGGGCCCGCGGCGGGGATCACCGAGTGGTCCGTCGACGTGCCCCGCGCCGGTCTCGACGCACGGCGCCCGGTGTCGGACGACGGCGGCCGGATCGATCTCGTGGACGGCGCCGGTGTCCGCGCCGTCGGCCCCGCGCTGCACGAGCGGCTGGCCGGTCTGCGGCACGGGGTCGTCTGCCGGAGCGAGCGCTGGTGGGGCGGGGCCACCGGATCGATCACGACGCCCCCGCACTCCTGGACCGAGCCCTTCCACGCCGTGTACCGAGCGGCGGACGGAGAGGTGGAGGGACTCGTCACGTACACCGCGGACGACCGGTGGGGCGACGCCAAGCAGCCGCTGAACACGGCCACCGTGCGCGACCTGATCGCGGTGACGCCCCGGGCGGAACGGGCCCTGTGGCACTTCGTCTGCTCGGTCGACTGGATCACCACCCTCCGCACCGGCTACCGCGCCCCCGACGACCTGCTGCCGGACCTGCTGCCCGATCCCCGTGCGGCCAGGACCGTCACCAACGCGGACTTCCTGTGGCTGCGCGTCCTGGACACCGTGCGCGCGCTGGAGGCCCGTACCTACGAGGCTCCGGCGGACCTGGTCCTGGAGGTCACCGACGCGGCCGGCCTCGCGGGCGGCCGCTTCCGCCTGAGGACCGCGCGCGGTGGGGCGGCCTGCACGCCGACCGCCGCCGGTCCCGATCTGACGCTGGACGTCCGTGAGCTGGGCGCGCTCTACCTCGGCGGCGCCTCGGCCGTGCGGCTCGCCGCCCTCGGCCTGGTGACCGAACACCGCGCGGGCGCGGTCGCGGAGGCCGACACCGCCTTCCGCACGGCCCTCCGCCCCTGGTGCCCGGACACCTTCTGACGCCTTCCGGCGCCTCCGACGCCTTCCGGCAGTGGGTCCGGCAGCAGGCCGTCGGGGGCGGCGCGGGCCGGTCACGACCCGCGGTGTTCCGCGGAGTCGCGCGGACCGGTCGCGCGCCGGTCAGCCGCTGCCGACGGCCGGGGCGACGAGGAGCAGTCCGCCGACACCCGTGCAGGTCGCGTTCTCGGCCTTGAGGCCGAACGCGAGGAGCGCCAGGCCCAGGGCGGCGACGAAGCCGAACCTCCACTGCACGTACTGCTCTGCGACGAGGGCGATGAGGGGCATGGTGTGTCACTCCTTCGGTGCGGAGAGGCCGAGGTCGCACACCGTTGTGCTGCCTGATTGATCCGGTCGAGGAGGGAGATCGCCCATGGATTCGACCGGTTGACCTGAAAGTGTGATGCCCCGTCATGCCGCACTCGTAAACTTGTCTGGTTGTTCGGTTGTTTCGAGTCGGGTCGATCGTGTTCCGGGGGAGATCGTGCGCGGTATCTCCGTTGGTGCGCACGGTAGTTGTATGGTTGTGCGGTGACCAGCCATGGATCAGGTCCCCGAGGCAGCCAGTTCCGCTATGTGCAGCTGGCTGATGTGCTGCGCAAGGAGATCAACGAGGGCACCCGGGTGCCGGGTCAGCGCATCCCGACCCAGGAAGTCCTCGCCGCGCAGTACCACGTCTCCCGCTCCACGGTGATCCAGGCCATCGATCTGCTGCGCGAGGAAGGGCTGGTCCGGGTCCGGCAGGGCAGCGGGACGTTCGTCCGCGAGATCGGTGACGCGGCCCCCGCCGCGACCGCGGAGGCGGCCGACGCCGGCGACGAGAGCTGGGCCGTCGTCTCCGAGGACGTGCCCCTGGTGCGTCTCAAGCCGTACCTGGAGGAGGCGTTCGAGGCGACCGAGGTGACGCTGGACGTCTTCTCCATGACCACCGAATCGCTCGCCACCCAGGTCTCCCACCAGAAGGACCGCATCCTGGACGGCGCGATCCGCCCTCCGCGCAGCATCACCGCCCGGCTGATCCTCCCGGACACCGACTCCGGGCACCTCGCCATCCCCCGGCCCGTCGACGGCTCCGACGATCCGCGCGTCCGCCAGCGGATGCGCGGCATCCTCACGGCGCACGCGACGATCCTGCGGGAGTCCCTGTACGAGCTGCGCAACCGCAAGCTCGTGCAAGAGGTCTCGGTCGAGGTCCGGCTGGTGCCCTTCTCGCCGCAGATCAAGCTCTACATCCTGAACCGCAGGCTCGCCCTACAGGGCTTCTACCCGCCGGACCTGGGCAACGTCACCGTGGCGCCCGGTGGCGAGGACGTGACCATTCTCGACGCATACGGCACCGGGGCCACCCTCTTCCCCTTCCGTGCCGCCGCCGACTCCACACCCGACCAGGTGGGCATCGTGCGTCAGATCCAGAAGTTCTTCGAGAACACCTGGACCCACCAAGCCACGAGGGCGGACATCTGACCGTGCCACACGCCACTGCCACCCCGGCACAGCCGTTCGCGATCCGGGAGGCGGTGATCCGGGCCCAGTGCGTCGTCCTCGACCTCGACGGCCCCGTCGCGCGCCTCTTCGCGCGGGAGCCGGCCCACGAGGTCGCCCGGCAGATGCTGTGTCTCGCCCGAGACGACGGCCGCCTGGCCGACGGCGTGCGCGATCCCGCGGACCCGATCGCCGTTCTGCACGCCCACACGGACCGGATGCGCCGCCTGGGCCACGACCCCGGCTGGCGCACGACCGTCGAGGCCCTGCACGACCTGCTGGACTCCTACGAACGCAAGGCGGCCGAGTCCGCCGAACCCACGCCGTACGCGGCGGACTTCATCAGGGCCTGCCACGCATCGGGGCGGACGCTGGCGATCGCCACCAACAACCACGCGGACGCCGCCGTCCGCATCATCGAGCGGATGGGGGTGCGCGACTGCTTCGACGGCCCGGTCGTCGGGCGGACGGGCGACGCCACCCTGATGAAGCCGCACCCCCGTGCCCTGCTGGCGGCGATGAGCCGCGGCGTGCCGGCCGGGCGCCATCTGATGATCGGGGACACCGTCAGCGACTTCCGGGCCGCCCGGCAGATCGAAATGCCGTTCTGCGGGTATCACCGTCATGTCAGGGGGCGGCAGCGGCTTCTGGACGCGGGAGTCCCGTACGCCGCCTCGGAGATGGGGGAGTTCCTGGAGTTCGTCGCGGACACGGACCGGTGAGCTCCGGCCGGTGCGTGCGACGCCTGTGCACGTGCCGGTACCGGTGACGGGGACGGTGTCCCCGCGGGCAAGGGGGGCGGCCGCATTCACACGGGTGCAGCGACCTCGACCGCCGGCCCGGCGTCGAGCGCCAGGCAGACGTCCCTGCGGCTCAGTGCCGGAGAGGCGCTGATCGAGGGCCCCTTGAAGGGGTACCACCACGAGACGTACGCCTTCCCGCTGCCCGGCGCCGACGGCGGCGCGGGCGCCGTCCGGTGGAAGTGCCGGGAGCCGCGGGACGGCATCCACTGGTTCGACCGGCGCTGGTTCGCCTCGGAGCAGGCGCTGATCCGCGCGCTGTCCGGGCGGGTGGCCGGCGTTCCGGAGGTCATGCTGGTGGACGGCATCGGGCTCCAGCGGTTCATCGAGGGGGCCACGCTGGGGGCCTGGGGAGGTCCGGGCACGGTCGTCGCCGAACGCCATCTGCGCCAGGTGGAACGTCTCTTCGGCGAACTGGCCGCGATCGGGCCCGGATCTCTCGGCGTCCCGGCGCTGAGCCCCGGTGACACCCCGGTCGCCGACGGGGACAGCGCCGGCTTCGCCGCCGAACTGCTGCGCTTCACCGAGGAGCAGGTGCGCCAGGCGCACCTGCCGCACTACGGGGAGCTGTTCGGCGCGCTGGGAGTGCCCGAGGACGGCCTGACCCGCCTGGCCGGACGGATGCGCGGGCTCACCCCGCGGCCCTTCTGCCTGCTCCACGCCGACCTCCACCGGGAGAACTTCGTCGTCGACGGGCACGACCGGCTGTGGACGATCGACTGGGAGCTGGCCGTCTTCGGCGACCCGCTGTACGAACTGGCGACCCACCTGCACCTGATGCGCTACCCGGCGCGGCAGGAGGCCGTGGTGACCTCGCGGTGGCGCGAGGCGGTGGAACGGGTGCGGCCCGGGAGCTCGCAGGGGTGGCGGGAGGACCTGCCGCGGCTGCGCGCCTACAAGCTGGTGCAGTCCGTCTACACCGACACCGTGCGGGCGGGGATGTCGACCGGCGACGGCCCGCTCGACCCGAACGCCCTCTGCGTCACCGCGCGCAAGCTGGAGGGACTGCTGGGCGGTGCGGCCCAGCTGCTGGGCATGCGGCGGGTCCCGGGGGTCCGGGAGATCGCCGCCGCCCTGCTGCGCCGCCGCCGGGCCGGCAACGGGCGCGCCGGTCCGGTACCGGGCGGGTGAGGGGTGGGCTCGGTCCGGTACCGGGCGGCTGAGGGGCGGGGGCGGTCCGGTACCGGGCGGGCGTCAGCGGGTGCGGGCGGAGAACAGCAGGCCCGACAGGACGACGGATACCGCCAGGATTCCCCCGCACCAGGCCAGCGCCGTCCAGGGCGCGGTGCCGACCGGCTGGTCGTGGAGGAGGCCGCGCAGCGACTCGATCAGCGGTGTCACCGGCTGGTGGTCGGCGAAGCCGTGCAGCCAGGTGGGCATCGTGTCGATCCGTACGAAGGCGCTGCTCGGGTAGGGCAGGAACATCATGACGAAGGTGAACCCGCTCGCCGCCTCCGGCGTCCTCGCCAGGAGTCCGACGGCGGCCGAGAGCCAGGACAGCGCCACCAGGAAGACCAGCAGGATCCCCGCCGCGGCGAGCCAGCCCGTGGCGGACGCGGACGGGCGGAAGCCGATGAGCAGCCCCACGCCGAGCACGAGTCCGGTCGCGAACAGGTTGCGCAGGGTGCTGGCGGCGACATGGCCGGCGAGCACCGACGTGCCGCCGATGTCCAGGGAGCGGAAGCGGTCGATGATCCCGCTCTTCATGTCCTCGCTGACGCGCACGGCGGTGCCCGCCGCGCCGAAGGCGGCGCACAGCACGAGGATGCCGGGGACCACGTAGTTCACGTACTGCGTGCCGGTGTCGATGGCGCCGCCGAAGAAGTAGACGAAGACCAGCATCAGCATCACCGGGAGCATCAGCGAGGTCATCAGGGCGTCGCCGTCTCGCCGGCTCAGCCGGACGCACCTGCCTGCCATGGTGAGTGCCGGGACGAACGGGCCGGGTGCGTCAGACACGGGTGGACTCCGTCCGGTGAGCGGGGCGGCCGCCGTCGGGTGCGGAGGCGGTGGCCCGGTGGGGACGCTCCGCGTCGCCCTCGCCCGTGAGGGACAGGAAGACGTCGTCGAGCGTGGTGGTGTGGAGGCTGAAGCGGACCACGTCGGTCCGCCCGGGGTCGATCTCGTCGAGCAGGGCGCGGACCCGGGCCGCCGAACCGTCCGTGGGCAGCCCGACGGTGAGGGTCTCCGGCGACCGGTGGACGGCCGCGCGGGACGCGTGGCGCAGGTAGGCGGCGGTGTCGGCGAAGACCACGTCGATGCGGTGTCCGCCGACCCCGGCCTTGAGTTCGGCCGCCGTGCCCTCGGCCACGATGCGGCCCGAGTCCATCACGGCGATGCGGTCGGCGAGGCGGTCCGCCTCCTCCAGGTACTGGGTGGTGAGCAGCACGGTCGTGCCGCCGCCGGTCAGTTCGCGCACCACCTGCCAGAGTTCCTGGCGGCTGCGCGGGTCGAGGCCGGTGGTCGGCTCGTCGAGGAAGACGACCTCCGGTCCGCCGACCAGGCCGGCCGCGAGGTCGAGCCGCCGGCGCATGCCGCCGGAGTAGGTGTGGACGAGACGGCCGCCGGCGTGGGCGAGGCCGAAGCGTTCGAGGAGTTCGGCGGCGCGGCGCCCGGCCGCCGGGCGGGACAGGCCGCAGAGGCGGCCCATCATCCGCAGGTTCTCCTCGCCGGTCTGCTTCTCGTCGACCGTGGCGAACTGGCCGGTGAGGCTGATGGCCCGGCGCACCAGGGAACGTTCGGTGACGACGTCGCGGCCCGCGACACGGGCGGTTCCGGCGTCGGCGGCGGTGAGCGTGGCGAGGACGCGGACGGTGGTCGTCTTGCCCGCGCCATTGGGGCCGAGCAGGGCGAAGACGGTGCCGCGTGCGACGCGGAGTCCGATGCCGTCGAGCACCTGTACCCGGCCGTAGGACTTGCGGAGCCCTTCCGCCTCGATGGCCGAGGGGGCGGATGCCGCGGTGGGGCCGGAGCTCCGGTGGCGGGCGGTGGGGGGCGGCTGCGGCTGCTGGGTCATGGTCGGGTTCCCCTTCACGTCCGGTGCGCGGGCGGCCGTCCGTCCGGGACGGCGAGGCTCCCCGCTTCTGCGTATGGCATACGCGTTACTGTGTAAGGGTTACGCATAACTAGGATGGGCGTCAAGCGACGAGGGAGGACGGGCGGCCATGGCGGACGGCGGACCGGCGGGCCCGCGGGCGGACGAGGACTCCGTCCTGCCGGCGAGCCTGGAGGCGGCCTGGGGGCTGCGTCAGCGGCCGGGCAAGGGCCCCAAGCCGGGCATCGGCATCGACCGGATCGTCGCGGCGGCCCTCGCGGTCGGCGACGCCGAAGGGCTCGCCGCCGTCTCCATGGGCCGGGTCGCCAAGGAGCTCGGCGTCTCGACCATGTCCCTCTACCGGTACGTCGCGGCCAAGGACGAGCTCTACATCCTCGTCCAGGACGCGGCCATGGGCCTGCCCCCCGCGCCCCCGCCCCCGGGGACGGGGTGGCGGGAGGCCCTGGACGCCTGGGCCCGCGCCCAGCGCGAGGTCTTCCACCGGAACCTGTGGATGCTGCGCATCCCCATCTCCGGCCCGCCGGCCACACCGAACTCCGTCGCCTGGTGGGACCGGGGCCTCGCCGCGCTGGCGGACACCGCCCTCGGGGAGGGCGAGAAGATCTCGGTGGTCCTGCTCGTCGGCGGATTCGTGCGCAACGAGGCGCTCCTCATGGCCGATCTGAACGCGGCCGTCGCGGCCGGCGGCAAGTCCCCCGAGGAGACCATGCGCGGGTACACCCGTACTCTCGAACGCCTCGCCGACCCCGTGCGCCACCCGGCGCTCGACCGGCTCCTGCGCAGTGGGGTCATGTCCGAACCGGACGACGGGAACTGGGAGTTCGAGTTCGGTCTCGAACGGGTGCTGGACGGGATCGAGGTGCTGGTCGACCGGCGTGCGCGGGATTCCGGGGGTCCCGAGGACCGGCCGTCCTGAGGCTCCGCGCCGGCCGGGGGCTCGGCTGCGCCGCGGAGGCGGCGCGCGCCCCCGCCGCTCCGGGCGTGCACGGCGTGTACGCCCGCGCCGACCCGGTGGACCCCGCCTCGCTGCGCGTCCTGGAGAGGGCCGGGCCGACCCGCCTCTGTGACGAGGGCCCGACCGCGCGCTCCGGCGCCACCGCCGGGGGAACCGGCGGCTGACCGCCCGGGACGGGCTCAGATGCGGTGGTCGAGACGGTCGGGCGGGAAGCCCGTCCAGCGCAGCTCGGCGGGGAGATGGCGCATGTCGTTGAGGAGCACCACCGACGAGGGCCTGCCCGGGGTGTACGCCAGCACCGTCAGCGCGGCGTTGGCGACCCGCAGGCCCGTCCAGCGCCAGGCGGGGGCGTCGAAGGCGGCCCGGACCAGCCAGGCGACGAGGAAGGCGTGGGTGACGACCAGCTCGTGCCTTTCCCCGCCGGCGGCCGGTCCGGTGAACGACTCCATTGCCCGGCGGGCGAGTTCCGGCCCCCTGCGGGTCTCCTCCTCGGTGGCGCCGGCGAGGAAGGCCAGCAGGATGTCGGCCGACTCCGGCGGCAGTTCCGCCCGTTCGGGCAGGTACGGGACGTAGTCGCCGGCCGCCTCGGACCGGTGCAGCGGGACGTCGGGAGACCGCTCGCCGATCAGCCGCGCCGTCTCCTCGGCGCGGGGGAGCGGCCCGTGGTGGATCGCGGCGAGCGGCACGGTGCGCAGCCGCTCGCCGAGCAGTTCGGCCTGACGCCGTCCGCCGGGGGTGAGTCCGCCCTCCTCCGAGGCGGCCTCGCCGTGCCGGGCGAGGTACAGGTAGCGGGTGGCGGCCTCGGTCATGCCGGTCATGCGGGCTGCTCCTGTGGCGTGGGAGGCGTACGGGACAGCTGAGTGGACGCCGCCCTCGTCCCGCCGGTTCCCGGGACGCGGGTGCTCCGCGCGCGTGCCGGCGTCCGCCCGGGGACCTTCCCCGCTCGCATCCCGTCCGGGGCCGGGGTGCCTGACGGAAGCGCCCGCATTCCACCGGGGGCCGCACCTGCTTCCCCGGCCTGTCCTCTTCCCCGCCTGACCGCCTCCCGGCCCGGCGTTCCCGGGCGGCGGCGCTCCCGCGCACCGGAGGCCGGACCGGTGGGACGGTGCCGCCGGCCCGGGCGGGCCGCAGCGCGCCCGGGCCGGGGGCCGCTCAGGCCCCGACGTACTCCGCGAGATGCTCGCCGGTCACGGTGGAGCGGCCGGCGACCAGGTCGGCCGGGGTGCCCTCGAAGACGACGCTGCCGCCGTCGTGGCCCGCGCCCGGACCGAGGTCGATGATCCAGTCGGCGTGCGCCATGACCGCCTGGTGGTGCTCGATGACGATGACGGACTTCCCGGAGTCGACCAGGCGGTCCAGGAGGCCGAGGAGCTGCTCCACGTCGGCCAGGTGCAGCCCGGTGGTCGGCTCGTCCAGGACGTAGACCCCGCCCTTGTCCCCCATGTGCGTCGCCAGCTTGAGGCGCTGGCGCTCGCCGCCGGAGAGCGTGGTGAGGGGCTGGCCCAGGCTGATGTAGCCGAGGCCGACGTCGACCAGCCGCCGGAGGATGCGGTGCGCGGCCGGGGTGGCCGCGTCGCCGGCGGCGAAGAACTCCTCCGCATCGGTCACCGACATCGCGAGCACCTCGCTGATGTCGCGGCCGCCGAAGCGGTACTCCAGCACCGAGGGCTGGAACCGCTTGCCCTCGCAGTCCTCGCAGGTGGTGGCCACCCCGGCCATCATCGCCAGGTCCGTGTAGATGACGCCGGCGCCGTTGCAGGTGGGGCAGGCGCCCTCGGAGTTGGCGCTGAACAGGGCCGGCTTGACCCCGTTGGCCTTGGCGAACGCCTTGCGGATCGGGTCGAGCAGCCCGGTGTACGTCGCCGGGTTGCTCCGCCGCGACCCCTTGATGGGGCTCTGGTCGACCGCCACCACGTCCTCGCCCGCCGGAATCGACTGGTGCACGAGCGAGCTCTTGCCCGAACCGGCGACCCCCGTGAGGACGCAGAGCACGCCCAGCGGGATGTCGACGTCGACGTTCTTCAGGTTGTTGGCGTCGGCGCCGCGGATCTCCAGGGAGCCGGTGCGCTCGCGCACGGCGTCCTTGAGGGAGGCGCGGTCGTCCAGGTGCCGGCCGGTGACGGTGCCGCTGGCCCGCAGGCCCTCGACGGTGCCCTCGTAGCAGACGGTGCCGCCCGCCGTGCCCGCGCCGGGGCCGAGGTCGACGATGTGGTCGGCGATCGCGATGGCCTCGGGCTTGTGCTCCACCACGAGCACGGTGTTGCCCTTGTCGCGCAGGCGCAGCAGCAGGTCGTTCATGCGCTGGATGTCGTGCGGGTGGAGACCGATGGTCGGCTCGTCGAAGACGTAGGTGATGTCGGTCAGCGAGGACCCGAGGTGACGGATCATCTTGACGCGCTGGGCCTCGCCGCCCGACAGCGTGCCCGCGGGCCGGTCCAGCGCGAGGTAGCCGAGGCCGATCTCGACGAACGAGTCGAGCGTGCCCTGGAGGGCGGTGAGCAGGGGCGCCACGGACGGCTCGTCGAGCTCACGGACCCAGGCGGCCAGGTCCCGGATCTCCATCGCGCAGGCGTCGGCGATCGAGATGGTGCCGATCTTGGAGGAGCGCGCGCCCTCGCTGAGCCGGGTCCCCTCGCACTCGGGGCATGCGGTGAAGGTGACCGCGCGTTCCACGAAGGCCCGGATGTGCGGCTGCATGGCCTCCTTGTCCTTGGACAGGAAGGACTTCTGGATCTTGGGGATCAGGCCCTCGTAGGTGAGGTTGACGCCGTTGACCTTGACCTTGGTCGGCTCCCCGTAGAGGAAGTCCTGCATCTCCTGCTTGGTGAAGCGGCGGATCGGCTTGTCGGGGTCGAGGAAGCCGGACTGGGCGTAGAGGCCGACCGTCCAGACGTTGTCCGACTTCCAGCCGGGGATGGTGAAGGCGCCCTCGGAGATCGACTTGGAGTCGTCGTAGAGCTGGGTGAGGTCGATGTCGGAGACCGTGCCGCGGCCCTCGCAGCGGGTGCACATGCCCCCCGTGCGCTCGTACGTCGCCTTGACCGCCTTCTTGTTGCCGCGCTCGACGGTGATCGCGCCGGCCGCCCGGACGGAGGCGGTGTTGAAGGAGTACGCGCTGGGCGGGCCGATGTGCGGCGTGCCGAGCCGGCTGAAGAGGATGCGCAGCATGGCGTTGGCGTCGGTGGCGGTGCCGACCGTGGAGCGGGTGTCACCGCCCATCCGCTGCTGGTCGACGGAGATCGCGGTCGTCAGCCCTTCGAGCACGTCGACCTCGGGCCGGGCCGTGGACGGCATGAACCCCTGCACGAACGCGCTGTACGTCTCGTTGATCAGCCGCTGCGACTCGGCGGCGATCGTGTCGAAGACCAGCGAGCTCTTGCCCGAACCGGAGACTCCGGTGAAGACCGTCAGCCGGCGCTTCGGGATCTCGATGCTGACGTCCTTGAGGTTGTTCTCGCGGGCGCCGTGCACACGGATCAGTTCATGGCTGTCGGCGGCGTGCGGCGGGGACGGCTGGGTGCGCGTCCTCGTGGTCCTGCTCATCGTGTCTCCATCTGTGGGGCGCGCGGGCCGGCTCAGCGCTGCTGCTGCTGGATGCGGACCATGTTGCCCGCGGGGTCGCGGAAGGCGCAGTCGCGCACACCGTACGGCTGGTCGGTCGGCTCCTGCACGACTTCCGCGTCAGTGGCCTGCAGACGTTCGAAGGTGCCGTCGATGTCGGCCGTGGAGAGCAGGATGCTGCCGTAGGTGCCCTTGGCCATCATCTCGGCGATGACCCGGCGTTCGTCGTCGGTGACACCGGGGTCGACGCCCGGGGGGTGCAGCACGATGGAGACGCCCGGCTGCCCCGCCGGACCGACCGTGATCCAGCGCATGCCCTCGTAGCCGACGTCGCCCCGGACCTCGAAGCCGAGCGTGTCGCGGTAGAACGCGAGGGCGGCCTCCGGGTCGTCCTGCGGCAGGAAACTGGCGTGAATGCTGATGTCCATGCCCGCCACGTTAGAGCGGTCAGGAGGGCGGCGCTTCTCGATTCCTGACCGGTCGGGTGACCTGCTTCGCCACGCACGGAGGCATCCCCGCCGTGGCCTGTTCGGCCTGCCGCCGGTAGACGCTCGGGGGGACCCCGACCAGCTCCGTGAAGCGGGTGCTGAAGGTGCCCAGCGAGGAGCAGCCCACGGTGAAGCAGACGTCGGTGACGCTCAGGTCGCCGCGTCGCAGCAGTGCCATGGCGCGTTCGATGCGCCGGGTCATGAGGTACGAGTACGGCGACTCGCCGTACGCCTGCCGGAACTGGCGGCTGAGGTGCCCGGCGGACATGTTCACGGCGCGGGCGAGGGCCTCGACGTTCAGCGGCTGCGCGTACTCCCGGTCGATCCGGTCGCGGACGCGGCGCAGCAGCACGAGGTCGCGCCGGTGCTGGGCCGGGGTGGGTCTGCTGGTCACCTCCGGAATCGTGCCACAGCGCCCCGGTGCGGGGGCCGTGGCCGCCCGGCGCCGGCGGCCGCCGGGCGAGCGGGGGCGGCGGACGAGCGGGGCGGTGGGCGCGCGGGGTGCCGGGGCGGTGGGGGTGCGCGGGTGGCGTGGAACACTTTTGCAAGCAGTTGCTTGCAATAGTTAGCAAGGGTGCGGCACCATCGGGGCATGGCATCGCTCAACGTCGGCAATCTCGGTGACTACCTCCGCGAGCAGCGGCGCAACGCGCAGCTGTCGCTGCGGCAGCTCGCCGACGCCGCCGGGGTGTCCAATCCGTATCTGAGCCAGATCGAGCGCGGGCTGCGCAAGCCCAGCGCCGAAGTGCTCCAGCAGGTCGCCAAGGCCCTGCGGATCTCGGCCGAGACCCTCTACGTCCGGGCCGGGATCCTCGACGAGCAGGAGCGCGACCCGCTGGAGACGCGGGCGGTCATACTCGCCGACCCGTCGATCAACGAGCGCCAGAAGCAGGTGCTGCTGCAGATCTACGAGTCCTTCCGCAAGGAGAACGGGCTCGGATCCGCGGCCGGCGCCGAGGACACCACCGAGGACACCGCCGAGGACGGCCCCCGCACGGCCGGCGAGGGCGATGCCGAACCGAAGTCGACCTGAGAAGAACCCCACTGCGTTCGGGAGGACGACAGTCATGGCCATCACCGACGACCTGCGCAAGACCTTCAGCGACCCGACCCCGCTCTACTTCGCCGCCGGCACCGCCGACCTCGCCGTGCAGCAGGCCCGCAAGGTGCCCGCGCTGCTGGAGCAGCTGGCCGCCGAGGCGCCCGGGCGTTTCGAGACCGTGCGCAACACCGACCCCAAGGCCGTGCAGGAGAAGGTGTCCGTGCAGGCAGGCAAGGCCCAGGCGACGATCCAGGCGAAGGTGACCGAGGTGATCGGCGGCCTGGACACCGACCTGAAGAAGCTCGGTGAGACCGCCCAGGACCTCGCCCTGCGTGGCGTGGGCGTGGCCGCCGAGTACGCGGTCAAGGCCCGTGAGACCTACGAGCGGGTCGCCGAGCACGGCGAGCAGGCGGTCAGGACCTGGCGCGGCGAGACGGCCGAGGAGATCGTGGAGATCGCCGTCGCCGTCGAGCCGGAGGCGGGGACGCAGGCCGGGGAGCCCGAGGCGAAGCCCGCCGCGACCGGGGCCGCGGCCACCGGCGCGAAGAAGCCCGCCGCGCGCAAGGCGCCGGCCCGCAAGGCCGCCGCCAAGAAGACGCCCGCCGCCGAGTGATCCGCCGGGAGCCGCGTGACACGGTGCCCGTCCGGCTCATCGCGCGGGCGGCTCCGCCGGAGGTACCTTGGCCGCGAGGCGGCACACACGACTGAGTAGGCGGTGTCCAGGATGTTGGCTGACAATTTCGACTTCGGGCTGTGGATGATCACCAAGCTGGTGTTCGTCGTGACCTCGCTGACCGCGCTGGTCATGGCGGCGGTGGCCCGTGAGGACGCCTACCGCGCCGCAGGCAAGAAGACGAAGTCCTTCTGGCTGATCATCCTCGGCCTCGCCGCCGTGGTGAACCTCGTGCCGTGGCTCTCGATGCTGTTCCTGTCGATCGCCGGTCTGATCGCCGCCATCGTCTTCTTCGTGGACGTGCGGCCCGCCCTCCAGCAGGTCTCGGGCGGCGGCCGGCGCCGCGGCGGATCGAGCAGCGACGGACCCTACGGCCCGTACAACGGCGGCCGCTAGCCGGCCGGCGCGCGGGCACTCGCCCGCCGCTGCTCCCGTGCCCGTCACGACGGCGCCCGCTCCGGCGGGCGCCGTCGGCATGTGTGCGGGCGCCTGCTCGCGGCCGGGCCGACGGGTGGCCGGCGGACCCGGGCCGGTGCGCGGGGGACGGCCGCGCACCGGCCGGTCGGCGCCTGCAACCAGCGGGATCGCCGGGGCGCGTGACACGTCCGGATGGCCGCGGGGGCGGCGAGCGCCCGGGCGGGGCTGTGCGGACGGGCCGCGTGCGCACGGGAGGCGAGGCGGGGGCGCGGGTCGGGCCCGCGCAGCGCGGGCGGGTCCCCCGCGCACAGGGAGTGCGCGGTGAAGGGGGCGCGGGGACGGGTCAGGCGCGCTTCGCGTGCCGGCTGAGGAGCAGCACCGCCACGTCGTCCGTCAGGTCGCCGCCGTTCATCTCGCGCACCTCGCCGACGGCCGCCTCCAGCAGGGCCTCGCCCTCCAGACCCGCCGCGAGCTGCCGGTCGACCATCGCGAGCATGCCCTCCTGGCCGAGCCGCTGCCGGGTCTCCGGGCCCTGGCGGCCCTCGATCAGACCGTCGGTGTACATCATCAGGCTCCACACACCGCCCAGTTCCACCTGCCGGCGCGGCCAGCGGGCACGCGGCAGCAGGCCCAGCGCGGGGCCGCCGTCCTCGTACGGCAGCAGCTGGGCGGCGCGGCCGTGGCGGGCGATCAGCGGAGCGGGGTGGCCCGCCAGGCACAGGCCCGCCCGCCGGCCGTCGGGGGTGATGTCGACGGTGCAGAGCGTCGCGAAGATCTCGTCGCTCTCCCGCTCGTGCTCCAGCACCCGCTGGAGGGTGGAGAGCAACTCGTCGCCGCAGAGTCCGGCGAAGGTCAGCGCCCGCCAGGCGATGCGCAGTTCCACGCCGAGCGCGGCCTCGTCCGGGCCGTGACCGCAGACGTCGCCGATCATGGCGTGGACGGTGCCGTCCGGGGTGCGGACGGTGTCGTAGAAGTCGCCGCCGAGCAGCGCGCGGGAGCGGCCGGGCCGGTAGCGCGCGGCGAAGCGCAGATCGGAGCCCTCCAGCAGGGGAGTGGGCAGCAGGCCGCGCTCCAGCCGGGCGTTCTCCTGGGCACGCAGCCGGGACTCGGCCAGCTTCACCTGGGCGGCGTCGGCGCGTTTGCGTTCGACGGCGTAGCGGACGGCGCGGCTGAGCAGCCGGGCGTCGAGCTCCTCGCGGACGAGGTGGTCCTGGGCGCCGACGCGAACCGCCTCGGCCGCCAGCTCGTTGTCACCGGAGGCCGTCAGGGCCAGCACCGCGTGCCGGGGCGCGAGGCGCAGGACGTGCTTGAGCGCGCCCAGCTCCTCGTCCTGGGTGCGTCCGGGCAGGGCGAGGTCGACGAGCACGCAGTGCACGTCGTCGGTGAGCAGCCGCTCCGCCTCGGTCAGGTTGCGCGCGGTGCGGATGCGGACCCGGGTTCCCGAGGCGTCGAGGAGGTCCGGGACGCTGAGGGTGCCCGCCGGGTCGTCCTCGATGACCAGAAGCGTCAGATCGCCTCCGGTCGTCCCGCCAGGGGCGGTCTCCGCGACGGGGGCGGTCCTCTGTCGCGGTACGGGTACGGGCATCGGTGTTGTTTCCTTCCCTCCCCCCGAGGGCGCGGCAGGGCGACGATCGACGTCCCGCCAGACGGGGACCATAGCGGTAGGCGGCGGCCGAACGGAATGGCGACAGCTCAAGAGCCAGTGGCATATGCCATGCGTAGGGGCGCAGTTGGCGGCCGATCCATGACGAACGTCACGCGCTCGCCGGTGCCTCGTCCTGATTCGTCCGGTGTGCCGGGTGGCACAGCTCACGTGCCGGGCCGGCGGCGGCCGGCGTTCGCCTCCGCGCCGCCGTAAGGGGGAGCCGCGGGGGCGTGCGATGGGACGCGGATCACGTGCCCGCACCCGGCACAGAGGGGAGTGCCGGAGCCGGCCCCCGGGGACGTGCCGGGCCGGGAGCCCGCCGCGTCACCCGTCGGGCGGGCCCGCCGCTTCGCCCGCCCGGAGAGCTCCCGTCGCGTGGCGAGCCGGGCCGAACTCCCGCCGTGCCGTCTGCCGGGTCGCGGCGGCCCGGGCGGTCATCTGCCGGGCCGGGGCGCGGGCGGTCAGGGGCCGGGGCGCGGGCGGTCACCTGTCGGGCCGGACGACTCCGAGAATCCGCATCGAACCGGCGCCCGCCAGCGTCACATGACGGCCGGGGCGCGGTGCGTGGACGATCGATCCGTTGCCCACGTACATCCCGACGTGGCTCGCGTCGGCGTGATAGATGATCAGGTCCCCGGGGCGCATGTCCCTGATGTCGATGCGGGGGAGCAGCCGCCACTGCTCCTGCGAGGTGCGCGGTATGCCCCGCCCGGCCGCCGCCCACGCCGACTGGGTGAGCCCCGAGCAGTCGTAGGACGCCGGGCCCTCCGCGCCCCAGACGTACGGCTTGCCGATCTGCGCGGTGGCGAAGGCGATCGCCTTCCTGCCCTGCTCGCTCGCGCGGCCGTCGATCTCCTGGAGTATGCCGGAGTCGAGCCACTGGGTCTGGGCCTGCTGCTGAGCCTGCCGCTCGAGCTGGAGGAGGCGGTCCAACTCCTCCTTCTGCAGCTTGTCCTCGAGCTTCTTGGCCTCGGCGATCTTCCCGGTGATCTCCTTGCGGGCCTTCTCCCGCTTGACCCGGTTGTCCTCCAGCTTCTCCCACTGGAGGCCGGCGTCCTTGCTGTAGGCGACCAAACCGGCCTGGGCCTCCGTCAGTTCCGCGAGGAGGTCCTTGGTGGCCTTCTGCCCCTGCTGGATCCTGCCGATGCCGTCCAGGAAGAGCTGCGGGTCGTCGGTGAGGGCCAGCTGGGCCTCGGGGGGCAGGCCGCCGCCGCGGTACTGGGCGCGGGCGGCCGCGCCCGCGCGGTTCTTCAGCTCTTCGATGCGGGCTTCGCCCGCGGCCATCTGCTCGGCCAGTTTCACCAGCTCGGCCGACTGCTTCCGGGTGCGCTCCTCGGCGAGGTTGTAGGCGTCCGTCGCGGAGGCCGCCTGGCGGTACAGCTCGTCTATCCGCAGGCGGACGGCCTCCAGCGACGCGCTCGGCGCGGGCGGCGCCATGGCGCCGGGCACGGTGACCGAGGCCGGCGGCTCGGGCTGCGGATCGGGCGCGGCGAACGCGGTGCCCGGCGAAGCGAACAGGGTCAGCGCCGTCAGGGCGCTGACGACGGCGATCGCGGCGGCTGTGGCGATGCGGCGACGGTGCACGACTCCCCCTCCGGGCGAACACCTGGCCCGTGAAATCCGATTAACGGTCAGTAACTTATTGGTGACGACCGTGATGGTGTCATGACTCCGGCGAAAGCGACAGAGTCGCACGGCAGTTCGGCGCCCCGTCCCGTCCCCGCCCCGTGTCGTGCCGCCCGCCGATACGGCGGCACGTCCTCTTCTCCCGCTCCACCGTCACTGACGAGTGACGGGCGCGGGCCGTTCCCGTGTTCGGCAGGTTCACCCGTGAGAGTGTCCCGTTCGCGGTGAAGGGCGGTGAAGGGCGGTGGGGTGGTGAAGGGCGGTGGGGGAGCGCGGTGGAAAGCGGTGAAGCGCCGTGGGGAGTGGTCGGCGCGGTGAGGTGTGCGACGTCCGTGGCGGTCTGCGGGGCGGACGCCCCGATGGGGTGCGCGGGGCGTCCACCCGTGGACGCGCGCCCGGCATCCGTCAGGGGCCCGCGTCGTCCGCCGCTGTGCGCGCGGGGATTTCGCCCGGATGCCGGGCGGCCGCCGACGGCCGATACGCCGTCAGCCGGCGACCGGGCGACGCCCTACGCCGCCGGGGCCAGCGCGTTCCAGGCGACGGTGACCTCGCCCTGGCGCCAGCGCCGCCGGCCGTCGGTCACGGGCCAGTCCCGGGCGAGGTCGCCGACCGCCCGGATCCACCGCTGGCGCGCGCCGAGGGAGGCGTAGGGCGCGGCCGCCGCCCAGGCGCGGTCGAAGTCGCGGAGGAAGGCGTGCACCGGCTCACCGGGGACGTTGCGGTGGATGAGCGCCTTCGGGAGCCGCTCCGCGAGGTCGGACGGCCGGTCCAGCGAGCCGAGCCGGGTCGCGAAGGTCACCGATCGCGGACCCTCGGGCCCCAGGGCGACCCAGACGTGCCGCCGCCCGATCTCGTCGCAGGTGCCCTCGACGAGCAGTCCGCCGGGCGCCAGCCGCTTCGTCAGGCGGTCCCACACCGCCGCGACCTCGTCCTCGTCGTACTGGCGCAGCACGTTGGCGGCCCGGATGAGCGCCGGACGCCCGGCGGTCGGCACCTCGAAGCCGCCGTGCCGGAAGGCGAGGCCCTCGCGGGCGTACGGCGCGGCGGCGGCGACCCGGGCCGGATCGATCTCGATGCCGACGACCGTGCAGCGCGGGTCCGCCGTGCGCAGCCGCTGGAGCAGTTCCACGGCGGTCCAGGGTGCCGCCCCGTACCCGAGGTCCACGGCGACCGGAGGCGTCTCGCCGCGGCGCAGCGCGGCGCCGTGGACGGCCGCCATCCAGCGGTCCATCCGGCGCAGGCGGTTGGGGTTGGTCGTCCCGCGGGTGGCGGTGCCGACGGGGCGATTCATGTCATCGAGGGTAAGCGAGGCCCCGGTTCCCGCCCCGGCCCCGTTCCTGCCCCGCCCCGGCCCCGGTCTCGGCCCGTGCCGGCCTCCGCCCCGCCTCCCGCGCGGCCCCCGCCTCCCGCCCCCGGAGGGTCCTGCCGCCTCCCGCGCCCTCCCCCTCGCGGTGGACGGGGAACGGGGGCATCCGCCTGACCGGGGCTCGGCAATCATTTGGCAAAGTGACCCCGTTCCGGAAATGGAAGAGCCGGTTCCGCTGTTGACGGCCGTGCGGGGCCCGACCGCCCCGCCCATCGCCGTGCCCGCACCCGAGAGGACCGCCGACGTGAGCCAGTACGTCTCCCGATTCGGCAGCAGCCGGATGACCCCGCGTCTCCGGTTCCCCAGCGGACACCGGAAGCCGCGCCGGATCGCGATGCTGAGCGTGCACACCTCCCCGCTCCACCAGCCGGGCACCGGCGACGCGGGCGGGATGAACGTGTACATCGTCGAGCTCGCCAAGCGCCTCGCCGCCATCAACATCGAGGTGGAGATCTTCACCCGGGCCACCACCGGCGGTCTGCAGCCCGTGGTCGAGCTGGCGCCGGGCGTCCTGGTGCGGCACGTCGACGCGGGCCCCTACGAAGGGCTCGCCAAGGAGGACCTGCCGCCGCAGCTGTGCGCCTTCACCCACGGTGTGATGCGGGCCTGGGCCGGCCACCGGCCCGGCCACTACGACCTGGTGCACTCCCACTACTGGCTCTCCGGCCACGTGGGCTGGCTGGCCGCCGAGCGCTGGGGCGTCCCGCTGGTCCACGCCATGCACACCATGGCCAAGGTCAAGAACGCCGCGCTGGCCGAGGGGGACACCCCCGAGCCCGCCTCGCGGGTCATCGGCGAGACCCAGATAGTCGCGGCGGCCGACCGGCTGATCGCCAACACTGCGGAGGAGTCCGACGAGCTCGTCCGCTTCTACGACGCGGACCCGGCCAAGGTCGCCGTGGTCCACCCCGGCGTGAACCTGGACGTGTTCCGCCCGGCCGACGGGCGCGCGGCGGCCAGGGCCCGGCTGGGCCTGCCCCAGGACGCCTTCATCCCCCTCTTCGCCGGCCGCATCCAGCCCCTCAAGGCCCCCGACATCCTGCTGCGGGCGGTCGCGGTCCTGCTGGAACGCGACCCGTCGCTGCGGCACCGCCTCTTCGTGCCGGTCGTCGGCGGGCCGAGCGGCAGCGGACTGGCCAGGCCGGAGGGCTTGCAGAAGCTCGCCGCACGTCTCGGCATCGCCGATGTCGTCCACTTCCACCGGCCGGTCGGCCAGGAGCAGCTCGCGGACTGGTTCCGGGCCGCGTCCGCGCTGGTCATGCCCTCGTACAGCGAGTCCTTCGGGCTGGTGGCCATCGAGGCTCAGGCGGCCGGCACGCCGGTCGTCGCCGCGGCCGTCGGCGGGCTGCCCGTCGCGGTGCGCGACGAGGAGACGGGCTTCCTCGTCCCCGGGCACGATCCGGCGCACTACGCGGACGTGCTGGCGGCCTTCCTGCGGAACGACTCGCTCGCCGACCGGATGGGACAGGCCGCCGCCCGGCACGCGCAGTCCTTCGGCTGGGGCACGGCGGCCTCGGCGACCGCCGACGTCTACGCGGCCGCGATGCACGAGCACCGGCACCGCACGCGGGCGCACCTCCGCTGAGCACCGCCACCGCACGCGGGCGCACCGCCACCGCGCACGGCGCACCTCCGCCGAGCACCGCCACCGCACGCGGGCGCACCGCCACCGCGCACGGCGCACCTCCGCCGAGCACCGCCACCGCACGCGGGCGCACCACCACTGACGTACGCTCCCACCATGGCTGACGCAGAGCGCGCGACGCAGCGCACCGAGCAGACCACGCTGGTCGTCGAGCAGACCCTGAGGGACGCCGAACTCGACTGGGAGAGCCCGGAACCGGGCACGTACGTCGTCCAACTGCCCGGTACCCGGAAGCTGTCGACGACCTGCTCCCTGCGGGTCGGCCGCCACTCGCTGTCGGTCAACGCCTTCGTCATCCGCCACCCCGACGAGAACGACGCCGCCGTCCACCGCTGGCTGCTGGAGCGCAACCTCAAGCTCTACGGCGTGAGTTACGCGGTCGACCGGCTCGGGGACATCTACCTGACGGGCCGGCTCCCGCTGTCCGTGGTCACGCCGGAGGAGCTCGACCGGCTGCTGGGCACGATCCTGGAGGCCTCGGACGGGGCCTTCAACACCCTGCTGGAGCTCGGTTTCGAGAGTGCGATCCGGCGCGAGTACGCCTGGCGGGTGTCGCGGGGCGAGTCCACCCGCAACCTCGACGCCTTCGCCTCGCTGATCCGGCGTCCGGCCGACTGACGGCCCGCCGACAGCCCGCCGCCGGCTGACGGCCCGCTGCCGGCGCGACGGCCGACGCCCTCCGGGCCGCATGCCGCTCCGCCCGGCCCCACGCCGTCCCGGCATCCCCCTTCCTCCCCGCGCGAGCCGGTGCGCACCGGCTCGCGCGGGAGTGCGCACCGGCGCGGGCGGGTTCACACTCGATTGCATGGGCAACGACAGGTCCCACGCGGTCTCCTCGACGCGGGCATCAGGCCCCGGTGCGCCACATCAGACGCTGGCTCTCGCGGCGATGCTCTTCGCGGTGTCGATGACGTTCATCGACCAGACCATCGTCTCGATCGCCGCCCCGAGCATCATCGACGAACTCGGCCTCACCTCCTCCGGGATGCAGTGGGTCGTCAACGCCTATCTGCTCACGCTGGCCGCGTTCTTCGCGCTCGGCGGGCGGCTCGCCGACATCCTCGGCCACCGCCGCGTGATGGTCGTCGGCACCCTCACCTTCGTCATCTCCTCCGTGCTGTGCGGGTGCGTCCCCGACGGCGACTTCGCCCAGCCCTGGCTGATCGTCTTCCGCGCCACCCAAGGGCTCGGCGCGGCACTGATGTTCCCCGCCGCGCTCGCCGTCGTCGTCAACGTCTTCCCGGTGGAGAAGCGCGGCCGCGCGCTCGCCCTGTTCTTCGGGCTGTCCGGCGCGCTGACCGCCGTCGGCCCGCTGCTCGGTGGCTGGCTCACCGGCTGGACCTGGCGGGCGATCTTCTGGGTCAACGTCCCGGTCGCCGTGATCGCGCTCGTCCTCACCTTCCTCGCCCGTGTCCCGAACATCCGGCGCCCCGAGAAGCTCGACGTCCCCGGCGCGGTGCTGGTCGCGGCCGGGATGGGGCTGAGCGTGCTGGGCCTGCAGCAGGCGTCGGCCTGGGGGTGGAGCAGTGTCCTGACGTGGGTGTGCATCGTCGGCGGCCTCGCAGTCCTGGCGTTCTTCTTCCGCTACGAACTCACCCTGGAACAGCCCCTGGTGAAGCTGCGGGTCTTCCGCGACAAGGCGTTCGCCGCCGACAACCTGGTGCTCTTCTTCGCGATGCTCGCGTTCGTCCCGGTCTTCTTCTTCGCGTCCGTCTACGCACAGGTCTCGCTCAGCGCCTCGCCCAACCAGGCCGCGCTGTTCCTGCTCTACTTCTTCATCGGCTTCGCCATCGCCTCCCAGTGGGGCGGGCGGATCCTCGACCGGAAGGGTGCCAAGCCCGCGCTGAAGCTCGGCACGGCGCTCGGCGCGGTCGGTTTCGCGCTGTGGGCCAACAAGCTCACCGACCTGTCGATGCACGACCAGTGGCCCTACGCGGCGCTGGCGGGTGCGGGCATCGGCCTCCTGCTGGCCCCGGCGTCCACCGACGCCGTCAACCGGTCCATCGGCGCCTCCTACGGCGAGGTCACCGGCATCACGCAGACCGTGCGCAACTACGCCGCCGCCGTGGGCATGGCCGTCTTCGGGACGATCCTCACCCATGTGACCACCGACCGTGTGGTGGAGACGCTCCAGGGCAAGGGCGTCCCGGCGGGGGCGGCACAGGACGCCGCCCGCTCCGTCAGCGAGGCCGTCACCGGCCACGCGGACGGGGCGACCCCCAGCGGCACCGGGCCGCTCGCGACGACCATGCGCGACTCGATGAACGCGATCCGGCTGGACTTCGCCCAGGCCAACCAGTGGGTGTTCTACGGCATGGCCATCGCGCTCGCCGTCGCGTACGTCTGCGCGCACTTCCACCCCGGAACGAAGGTGACCGGCGACGCGACCGGCGACGCGACGGCCGCCGGGACCGACCGCCGCGCACCGGCGGACGGCGGCCCCGGCGACGGCTCCGCTCCCGCGGACGGCGGCTCCGGGGGCTCCGTTCCCACAGACGGCGGCCCCGGCCGCCGGACCTCAGGCGGCGGCGTCGATCCCGCCTCGCTCGACCGCGACGCCGCCCGCCGGCGCAGGGACTGACCGCTGCTCCACCGGCTCCGTCCTCGTGACCTGCTCCGCAGGCTCCCCGGCGCCCGGCTCCGCCCCGGTGCTCCGGCCGGCTCCGGAGCCCTCCGGACCTCCGGGCCCCTGCCGCTCGCCGGGCAGGTCGCGCACCACCAGCCAGTACCCGGCCGCGGCCACCGTGCCGATCACCGCGCACAGGCCCCAGAGCCATCCGGAGCCCCACCGGTCGATGACGAAGCCCGACATCAGCGGGGCGACCAGGGCCGCCGCCGACCACGACAGGCTGTACATGCCCTGGTAGCGGCCGCGGGCGTGCACCGGCGAGAAGCGGACCACCAGACCGGTCTGGGTGGGCGCGTTGATGATCTCGGCGATCGTCCAGACGGCGACGGTCACCGCGTATATGCCGAGCGAGCCGGCGAACGCCGTGAGCCCGTACCCGTAGCCCGCGAGCAGCGCGGAGAGGATCAGCAGGCGGCCCGGGTCGCGGTGCTCGATGAAGCGGGTCACCGGGATCTGCAGCACCACGATGAGCACGCCGTTCACCGCGATCACCAGGCCGAAGTCGGAACTGCTGAATCCGTCGGCGCCCATGGCGAGCGGCAGGCCCACATGCCCCTGCATGAAGATCAGCGCGACGAGGAACGACAGCCCGACGACCGACATGAACCGCCCGTCGCGCACCACACCGAGCATCCCCGTCTCCGGTTCGCCCGCCCCCTCGTCCGCGGCCTTCTCCGGTCGCGACTCGGGCAGCTTCACGAAGACGACGATCGCGCAGACCAGCGTCATCGCCGCCTCGCCGAGGAAACCGGCACGGTAGCTGTACTCGGCGATGAAGCCCGCGGCCACCGAGGAGATGGCGAAGCCGAGGTTGATCGCCCAGTAGTTCAGGGAGAACGCCCGCACCCGGTCCTCGGGGCGCACGATGTCGGCCATCATCGCCTGGACCGCGGGCCGTGAGGCGTTGCTCGCCATGCCGACGACGAAGGCGACCACCGGGATGGCCACCGGGTCCTCGACGAACCCGAGCAGCGCCACGGAGAGCGCCGTCGACGTCTGCGCGATCAGCAGCGTGGGCCGGCGGCCCAGCCGGTCGGCCATCACCCCGCCGCCCAGCGACGACACGACGCCGCCGAGCCCGTGCAGCGCGGCGACGAGTCCCGCGTACGAGGCCGAGTAGCCGCGCTCCAGGGTCAGGTAGAGCGTCATGAAGGTGGCGACGAACGCACCGAGCCGGTTGACGAGCGTGCTCGTCCACAGCCACCAGAACTCACGGGGGAGTCCCGAGACGCTCTGGCTCACGGCACGCCGCACAGCGACGACGGACATGGATCCCCCCATGAAGATGTAAGTGGCCAGGCAGGTATCCGCACGTTACGGTCCGGGCGTCGTGGGTGGCCACTCGATTGACGGCTGCCGTCAATCGAGTCCGCTCCTCGGTCACCGGCGCGGGGGGCGCGCGCCGTCGATTAGGCTCGTGCGCATGGCCGACGCACCGTACAAGCTGATCCTCCTCCGCCACGGCGAGAGCGAGTGGAACGCGAAGAACCTGTTCACCGGCTGGGTGGACGTCAACCTCACGGAGAAGGGCGAGAAGGAGGCAGTCCGCGGCGGTGAGCTGCTGAAGGACGCCGGTCTGCTCCCCGACGTGCTGCACACCTCGCTCCAGAAGCGCGCCATCCGCACCGCGCAGCTCGCGCTGGAGTCCGCCGACCGCCACTGGATCCCGGTCCACCGCTCCTGGCGGCTGAACGAGCGCCACTACGGCGCCCTTCAGGGCAAGGACAAGGCGCAGACGCTGGCCGAGTTCGGCGAGGAGCAGTTCATGCTCTGGCGCCGCTCCTACGACACCCCGCCGCCGGCCCTCGAGGACGGCACCGAGTTCTCGCAGTCCGGCGACGCCCGCTACGCGACCATCCCGAGCGAGCTGCGCCCGCGCACCGAGTGCCTCAAGGACGTCGTCGAGCGCATGCTGCCGTACTGGTACGACGGCATCGTCCCCGACCTCCTCGCCGGCCGCACCGTCCTCGTCGCCGCCCACGGCAACAGCCTGCGCGCCCTCGTGAAGCACCTCGACGGCGTCTCCGACGCCGACATCGCGGGCCTCAACATCCCCACCGGCATCCCCCTCGTCTACGAGCTCGACGCCGACTTCCACCCGCTCAACCCGGGCGGCACCTACCTCGACCCCGACGCGGCCGCCGCCGCGATCGAGGCCGTGAAGAACCAGGGCAAGAAGTAGCCCGACGGCACGAGGAAGCCCCCTGTCCGCTGTTCTCCCAGCGGGCAGGGGGCTTTTCGCTGTCTGCCACGCCCGGCCGGGCTGTAGTGTGCCGGGTCCTGAAGGAGGGGCTTGTGGCGAGGCGGCGGTACGTGGCCAGAGGAGTGCCCGGGGGGTACCGGATCTGGGACAGCAGGGGGCGTAAGTGGTGGGGGGACCACTACGAGCTGTGCCCCGACGATCTGCTGGCCGAGCTGAACGGTCCCGCCGACCACGCGCGCATCACCGCGCTGCTGAAGCGCTACCGGGCCCTGAAGCGCTGAAGCGCTGAGCCGGCGCGGGGCCGTGGGCGCAGACCCGGGCGGACCCGGCGGCACCGGGCGCGTCGGGGTGGGGCCCGGGTGGGTAGGTCCCGGGGTATCGGTGGTCGGCGGAGGGGGCGTGGGGGATGGCGGCGGAGCGGGACGCGAGGACGGTGGAGATCGGGTACGCGCTGGTGACGGGGGTGTTCCTCGGGGCGGTGGCCGGGCTGGCGCTGGCGAGCCCGGTGCTGGTCCTCGGGCTGCGGGGCACGGCGATGACCGCCGTCCTCGGGACCGCCGCAGTGGGCGCGGTGGGGGTGTCGGGTGCCTGGGTGGTCCGGGTGCTGTGGCGGTTCGACCGCGGGCGTCGCCGGCCGGAGTGAGGCGGGCACGGGGAAGGGGCCGTCCGGAATCCGGACGGCCCCTTCCCCGTGTGGCCCGTCAGCCGCTGCAGCCGCCGCACTGGCACGGAGCGCCCGACTGGCAGCCGCATCCGCAGCCCGAGCCGCATCCGCAGGCGCCGAGCAGGGGCAGGAAGTCCACGCCGGCCGGGCTCGCTTCCTGCGGGGAGTCGGTCATGGGGGTATCGGCCATGAAGTGCCTCCTGGGGGACGTACGCCCTCGGCGTACGCGTGTCACCGGCGTACGGATCGCCGCCTGAGTCCATTGCACGGGCGGCAGGTCGCCGGCATCAACGGCGCAGGAACGGCGCATCCGCGCAAGCGCCCCCGCACACGCCCCCAGTGCCGCAACGCGCCGTCCGGGCGCCTCCCGCCCCCTGCGACACGGCCCCGGGCAGGAGGGTCACGCGCCCTCGACCTGCGTCGGCTGCTGGAGTTCGTCCGCGTGCTCGCCGGTGACCAGGTAGACGACCCGCTTGGCGACGGAGACCGCGTGGTCGGCGAAGCGCTCGTAGTAGCGGCCGAGCAGCGTCACGTCCACGGCGGTCTCGATGCCGTGCTTCCAGCGGTCGTCCATCAGGTGCTGGAAGAGCGTGCGGTGCAGCAGGTCCATCTCGTCGTCGTCCTGCTCCAGCTGCAGAGCCAGGTCGACGTCCTTGGTGATGATGACCTCGGCGGCCTTCGCCATCAGACGCTGCGCGAGCTGTCCCATCTGCAGGATCGTCGCGTGCAGGTCGTTGGGCACCGCGCGGTCCGGGAAGCGCAGCCGGGCCAGCTTGGCGACGTGCTGGGCCAGGTCGCCCGAGCGCTCCAGGTCCGCGCTCATCCGCAGCGACGTCACCACGATCCGCAGATCCGTGGCCACCGGCTGCTGCCGGGCGAGCAGCGCGATCGCCCGGGCCTCCAGATCGTGCTGGAGGTCGTCGACCTTCTGGTCGGCGGCGATCACGTTCTCCGCCAGCTTGAGATCGGCGTCGAGCATGGCCGTGGTGGCGCGCCCGATCGCCGACCCGACCAGCCGGGCCATCTCGACCAGGCCCTCGCCGATGGAGTCCAGTTCCTCGTGGTACGCGTCCCGCATGGGGTGTCCCTCTCTTGTACGACCGGGGTCCGGATGGGGCTCCGAACCCCCACGCTCCCACGTTCGGCCCCGCAGGGGTCCGGACCCTCCACCTCAAATGAACCGGCACTTTCTCCTCGGTGAACTCTGAGCGACGACTGTTCGAGGTGCCACCCGTTTGGCTGGGAGACCTCCCGGCACCCCGCATAACCTGGGAGGCATGGACGTGAACGCGGCGGTCGCCGCAGCAGCAGCGATTGCCGGTCTGTGCACCGGTGTCATCGCGGTGCTGGCGTTCCGCTGGAGCGAGCGGGAGCAGAAGCGCCCCACCCGCACCTCCCTCCACACGGACGCCGTGCTCCCGCCCGGCGTCGACACGGTCCTGTCCGTTCTCCGTTCCTCCGCGGTCGTCCTCGACGAGTCCGACTCGGTGGTGAAGGCGAGCTCGGCGGCGTACGCGCTCGGCCTGGTCCGCGGCGGCAAGCTCGCCGTCGAACCCATGCTGCACATGGCCCGTGACACCCGGAGGGACGGCGAGATACGGCAGGTCGAACTCGACCTGCCGCGGCGCGGCACCGGCCGGGGCGAGGCGCTGGCCGTCTCCGCCCGGGTGGCACCCCTCGGCTCCCGCCTCGTGCTGCTCCTCGTCGAGGACCTCACCGAGGCGCGCCGCATAGAGGCGGTGCGCCGTGACTTCGTCGCGAACGTCAGCCATGAGCTCAAGACGCCGGTCGGCGCGCTCTCCCTGCTCTCGGAGGCGGTCATGGACGCGTCCGACGACCCCGAGGCGGTGACCAGGTTCGCCGGCCGGATGCAGATCGAGGCGACCCGGCTCACCAATCTGGTGCAGGAGCTCATCGACCTCTCGCGGGTCCAGAACGACGACCCGCTGGAGGACTCCGAGCCGGTCCGGGTGGACGAACTGGTGGCGGAGGCCGTCGACCGCTCCCGGCACACCGCGTCCACCAAGCAGATCACCATGGCCTCGAACATGTGGTCGCCCGACGGGGGCGACCAGGGCGGTTCCGCCGACCTGCGGATCTGGGGCAACCGCGGTCAGCTCGCCGCGGCGCTCGGCAATCTCGTCGAGAACGCCGTGAACTACTCGCCCGCCCGCACCCGGGTCGGCATCTCCGCGCGCAGGGTCCCCGGACCGGGGACCGCGGGCGTGTCCCCGGGGTCCGGCCCCGGGCTGATCGAGATCGCCGTCACCGACCAGGGCATCGGCATCTCCGAGAAGGACCGGGAGCGGATCTTCGAGCGGTTCTACCGCGTCGATCCCGCCCGCTCCCGCGCCACCGGTGGCACCGGCCTGGGCCTCGCCATCGTCAAGCACGTGGCCGCCTCGCACGGCGGGGAGGTCACGGTGTGGAGTTCCGAGGGACAGGGCTCCACCTTCACCCTGCGGCTGCCCGAGGCGGCCGCCCGAGACCACTCAGGCCGCGATCGAGTCGTCAAGGACGACGACCGGCTCTACGACACCGACCCGAACAGCGAAATTCCAGCCCCGGAGGTCCTTCCGTGACCCGAGTGCTCGTCGTCGAGGATGAGGAATCCTTCAGCGACGCTCTGTCCTACATGCTCCGCAAGGAGGGCTTCGAGGTCGCGGTGGCGACCACGGGGCCCGAGGGGCTCGACGAATTCGAGCGCAACGGCGCCGACCTCGTCCTCCTCGACCTGATGCTGCCCGGTCTGCCCGGCACCGAGGTGTGCCGCCAGCTCCGCGGCCGCTCGAACGTGCCGGTCATCATGGTCACCGCCAAGGACAGCGAGATCGACAAGGTCGTCGGCCTGGAAATAGGAGCGGACGACTACGTCACCAAGCCCTTCTCCTCGCGGGAACTGGTCGCCCGCATCCGCGCGGTGCTGCGCCGCCGCGGGGAGCCGGAGGAGGTCACGCCGGCGGCCCTGGAGGCCGGCCCGGTGCGGATGGACGTGGACCGCCACGTGGTCACCGTCTCCGGCGGCAAGGTCGACCTGCCGCTGAAGGAGTTCGACCTGCTGGAGATGCTGCTGCGCAACGCGGGCCGGGTGCTGACCCGCATGCAGCTCATCGATCGGGTCTGGGGAGCGGACTACGTCGGTGACACCAAGACGCTCGACGTCCACGTCAAGCGGCTGCGCGCCAAGATCGAGCCGGACCCGGGTGCGCCCCGGTACCTGGTGACGGTCCGCGGCCTGGGCTACAAGTTCGAGCCGTAGGCCGCGCGGACCCTCCCGGGTCCGGATGTCCGTATACAGCCCGAGGGGGCGTCCACCGCGACGGTGGACGCCCCCTCGGGCCGTGTACGGGGTGCGGTCAGCCCGCCTCGGGGGAGGCGTCGCCGCCGGCGGCGTCCTCGGCCTCACCGGACGGGGAGCCCGACGGGGACCCGGAGGGGGAGGCGTCCGGCGAGCCGGAGGCGGACGGGGAGGGAGAGGGCTTCTCGGCCGGCGGGGTGGGCACGCTGCTGGGCCCGAACTCGGAGAAGAAGCCGCTCGCCGGGACGACGAAGGCCAGGAGGCGCACGTCGCCGGTCTCGCTGAAGCTGAAGACGATCTCCTGGGTGCGGCCGTCCTCCACGGCCTCGCGGCCGTCGGCGATCACGGCGGAGGCGTTGCCCTCGCCGCCGATGATCACGCGGCCGCCCGCGGGAACGGTCAGCGGGCCGCCGCCCTTGGCCGGCTTCAGCTCGACCTTCGCGTCGGAGCCGGGGAGCGTGATCGACTCCAGCGTCTGGGCCTTGGTGCCGTCGTTGAAGACGGTGACGGAGACGACGGCCGGGCCTTCGGCGTCGGACTCCGGCTGGGTGATGACGGTGCCGTTCTGCAGCTTGATGCTGTCGACGGCGGTCGCGGCGTTGTCCGGGCGGACACCCAGGGTCTGCGCGTTGTTGCCCGCACCGCAGGCGGAGAGCGAGGCGATCGAGAAGACGACGGCAGCGCCGGTGAGGGCACCGCGACGAAGGCTGCTGCTCACGGCGGCGGCATCTCCTTGGACGAGCGGACGTACGGACTGTGGAACGGCTGTCACCGGGCTGGGCGTCAGCTCGGGATCAGGTTACCGAGCGGCCCGTCACGCCCCGCACCCGACCCGCCCTTTGGCGTCACCCGGGGCCCGGCGGGGAACCGCCCGGGGTGAGGGGCGATTTTCGGACGAGGGTCCCGGGCGGCGGCCGGGAAGTGTGCGGAGGCCTTAGGCGGGGAGCGGTACACATGCTGTTCACATAACGTGAGTGATCAATTCTGTCGCGCGATCGGGTTTTCGGAAAAAGCGCGGACGGGGGCCGTGCCGCGATCATTGGTGATCAATTCGGGATTCGGCGCGGCACACCTCCGTACGAGTGACCGATCATCGAACGGAGTACGGGAAGTGGTCACCCCGTGGCTGGACAAATAGGGACTTTCAGCCCGTCGGGGGAGGGTTGTGCGAGGTGTAACGTGGGCGTTTCCGTGCGCCCGCGCAGCGGCTCCGACCTGCGAATACCCCCTTCCGCTCGTTGGCCGCAGCACGTTCCTGTCCGTGTTGTCAAGCCCTGAGATATGCCCTGACCTGCGAAAACGCCATTCAGAACACGCTGTGTTCGTGTTACCCTGGATAGCCACGGAAGGGGTACCTGTCACATGACGTTCAAGGTTGGCGACACCGTGGTCTATCCCCATCACGGGGCCGCGCTGATCGAGGCCATCGAAACTCGCCAGATCAAAGGCGTGGACAAGACCTACTTGGTGCTCAAGGTCGCCCAGGGCGACCTGACGGTTCGCGTACCGGCTGACAATGCGGAGTTCGTCGGCGTTCGCGATGTGGTCGGTCAGGATGGGCTGGACCGGGTCTTCGAGGTGCTGCGTGCACCCTATGCCGAGGAGCCGACGAACTGGTCTCGTCGCTACAAGGCGAATCTCGAGAAGCTCGCCTCCGGCGATGTCATCAAGGTCGCCGAAGTGGTGCGTGACCTGTGGCGTCGCGAGCGCGAGCGAGGGCTGTCCGCCGGTGAGAAGCGGATGCTCGCCAAGGCGCGCCAGATTCTGGTGAGCGAGCTCGCGCTCGCGGAGAACACCAACGAGGACAAGGCCGAGGCCCTGCTCGACGAGGTTCTCGCGTCCTGACGCACGATTGATGCCGCGGTGCCCGCTGACATGCTGGGAAGTCTCCAGCCTGTCGCCGGGCGCTGCGGCATGTCCGTCCCCGGACCGTCCGCACGGTGTGGTCCGTGGCACCGCCTCGCTGCACAGGACGCCCGTCACGGACGGTGCGTCGCCGATGTGATGCTGTGATGTGCCGGGCCCGGGCGCTGGCGCAGACCAGTGGTCACGGAAGGGTCCGGTCAAGGCGACGCGCCCGGCACTCCCACGACCTCTCGGCCGTGGGCATGACCAGGCCATACCCACGTCGACTCAGGAAACAAACCTCCGGAGTGCAACCGATGTCCGACCAACCGCGTCCTCGTCGCACCGCCGCTGTGATCCCGGCCGCCGGCCGGGGCGTGCGCCTCGGGCCGGGCGCCCCCAAGGCGCTCCGCACGCTGAACGGCACGCCGATGCTCGTCCACGCGGTCCGCGCGATGGCCGCCTCGCGTGCCGTGTCCCTCGTCGTCGTCGTGGCGCCGCCCGACGGCGCCCCCGACGTCCGGCGCCTCCTCGACTCCCACTCCCTCCCCGAGCGGACCGAGTACCTCGTCGTCCCCGGCGGCGAGACCCGGCGGGAGTCCGTACGGCTCGGCCTCGACGCGCTGCCCGAGGGCGTCGACATCGTCCTCGTCCACGACGCGGCCCGTCCGCTCGTCCCCGTCGAGACCGTGGACGCCGTGATCGAGGCGGTACGCGACGGAGCCCCGGCGGTCGTGCCGGCGCTGCCGCTCGCGGACACCGTCAAGGAGGTCGAACCGGCCTCCGCCGGCGAGCCCGAGCCCGTCGTCGCCACCCCCGAGCGGGCACGGCTGCGTGCCGTGCAGACACCGCAGGGCTTCGCCCACGAGACCCTCGCGGAGGCCCACCGGACCGTGACCGGGGACGTCACCGACGACGCCGGCATGGTGGAGCGGCTCGGCCGGAAGGTGGTCGTGGTGCCCGGGCACGAAGAGGCGTTCAAGGTGACCCGGCCGCTCGATCTCGTCCTTGCCGAGGCCGTACTCGCCCGCAGGAGGGCCAACGATGGCTTCTGACCGCCCGCTTCTCCCCCGCCTCCCCCAGGTGGGGATCGGCACCGATGTGCACGCCTTCGAGCGCGGCCGTGAGCTGTGGTGCGCCGGACTGCTGTGGGAGGACGCCGACGGCTACGGCCTCGCCGGGCACTCCGACGGCGACGTCGCCGCCCACGCCGCCTGCGACGCCCTCTTCTCCGCCGCCGGGCTCGGCGACCTGGGCGCGCACTTCGGGACCTCGCGACCCGAGTGGTCCGGCGCCTCCGGTGTCACCCTCCTCGAGGAGGCCGCGCGCATCGTGCGGGCGGCGGGCTTCGAGATCGGCAACGTCTCCGTCCAGGTGATCGGCGTGCGGCCGAAGATCGGCAAGCGGCGGGACGAGGCGCAGAAGGCCCTGTCGGCCGCGGCCGGGGCCCCGGTCTCCGTCTCCGGCACCACCACGGACGGCCTGGGGCTCACCGGGCGGGCCGAGGGCCTGGCCGCCGTCGCGACCGCCCTCGTGGTGCGCACGGCCTGAGCAGCCGCGAGCGCCGCGGCGTCCGGCACCCCGGTGCGGGGCGGGCGCGGCGCTCGCGGACCGGTGCGGGCCGGGTGGGGCGCTCGCGGATCGGCGCGGGGCGAGCGCGGCGTGTCCGGATCGGCGCGGGGCGCGTGCCGTGCGTGCGGATCGGTGCGGACGCAGGGCATGGGGCACTGCCCTTCGCCCACTACCCTGGTTGCGTGACCATTCGCCTGTACGACACCAGCGCCCGGCAGATCCGTGACTTCACCCCCCTCGTGCCGGGTTGTGTCTCGATCTACCTGTGTGGCGCCACCGTGCAGGCCGCCCCGCACATCGGGCACATCAGGTCGGGGCTGAACTTCGACATCATGCGCCGCTGGTTCGAGTACCGCGGCTACGACGTGACCTTCGTGCGCAACGTCACCGACATCGACGACAAGATCATCAAGAAGGCCGACGAGCAGAACCGCCCCTGGTGGTCGATCGGCTACGAGAACGAGCGCGCGTTCAACCACGGGTACGAGGCCCTGGGCTGCCTCCCGCCGACCTACGAGCCGCGTGCCACCGGCCATGTCCCCGAGATGGTCGAGATGATGCGCGGCCTGATCGAGCGCGGTCACGCCTACGAGTCGGAGGGCAGCGTCTACTTCGACGTGCGCTCCTTCCCCGGCTACCTGGAGCTCTCCAACCAGGACGTCGACGATCTGCGCCAGCCCGACGAGGGCGTCTCCGGCAAGCGCGACCCCCGTGACTTCGCCATGTGGAAGGCGACCAAGCCGGGCGAGCCGGACTGGGAGACGCCCTGGGGCCGCGGGCGGCCCGGCTGGCACCTGGAGTGCTCGGCCATGGCCCACAAGTACCTCGGCTCCGCCTTCGACATCCACGGCGGCGGGCTCGACCTGATCTTCCCGCACCACGAGAACGAGATCGCCCAGGCCAAGGCGTTCGGCGACGACTTCGCCTCGTACTGGGTGCACAACGCCTGGGTCACCATGAGCGGCGAGAAGATGTCCAAGTCGCTGGGCAACTCGGTCCTCGTGAGCGAGATGGTCAAGAACTGGCGTCCCGTCGTGCTGCGTTACTACCTCGGCACGCCGCACTACCGGTCGATGATCGAGTACAGCGAGGAGGCCCTGCGGGAGGCGGAGTCCGCGTTCGCGCGGATCGAGGGCTTCGTGCAGCGGGTCGTGGAGAAGGCCGGCGGCGTCGTGGCCCCCGCCGACGAGGTGCCGCCGGCGTTCGCGGACGCCATGGACGACGACCTCGGGGTGCCGCAGGCGCTCGCGATCGTCCACACCACCGTGCGGCAGGGCAACTCCGCGCTGGCGGCCGACGACAAGGAGGCCGCCGTCGCCCGTCTCGCCGAGGTCCGCGCCATGCTCGGCGTGCTGGGCCTCGACCCGCTCGACGAGCGGTGGAGCGGCGGCGGGGGCGAGCGCGGGGACGACCTCCACGGTGTCGTCGACACCCTGGTGCAGCTCGTGCTCCAGCAGCGCGAGGCCGCCCGGGGCCGCAAGGACTGGGCGACCGCCGACGCCATCCGCGACCAGCTCAACCAGTCCGGCCTCGCCATCGAGGACGGCCCCGACGGGCCCCGGTGGACCCTCGGGGCCCGCTGAGGCACGGAAGCGATGTGCCGCCCGGAGCTCCGGGCGGCACACTTCCTTACGTAGACCTCTACGCAGACACATTCGCCGACACATACGCAGACACACGAGGACGCGGACCCGATCTCCGTCCCAGCGAGCTTGACAGGAACAGGTAGATCATGGCCGGGAACAGCCAGCGCAGGAACCGCCGCACGTCCAACAAGAAGGGCGCGACGGTCGGCAGCGGTGGCAAGCGGCGCCGCGGGCTGGAGGGCAAGGGCCCGACGCCGCCCGCCTCCGCCCGCAAGGGGCACACCAAGAACCGCATCGCCAACGCCAAGGCCAAGCAGGCCCAGCGCCGCCCGGTCGCCCGCCGCGGCGGCAAGGGCACCTCGGAGATGGTCGTCGGCCGCAACCCGGTCTTCGAGGCGCTGCGCGACGGAGTGCCCGCCTCCACCCTCTACGTCCAGCAGTTCATCGACAACGACGAGCGGGTGCGCGAGGCGCTCCAGCTCGCCACCGGCCGCGGCAACATCCACATCATGGAGGCGCCGCGCCCCGAGCTCGACCGGATGACGAACGGGCTCAACCACCAGGGCCTGGTCCTCCAGGTCCCCCCGTACGAGTACGCCCACCCCGAGGACCTGGCGGCGGCCGCCTTCGACGACGGCGAGGACCCGCTGATCGTGGCGCTCGACGGCGTCACCGACCCGCGCAACCTCGGCGCGGTCGTGCGCTCGGTGTCGGCGTTCGGCGGGCACGGTGTCGTGGTGCCCGAGCGCCGGGCCGCCGGGATGACGGCGGGCGCCTGGAAGACCTCCGCGGGCACCGCCGCGCGGACGCCGGTCGCGCGCGCCACCAACCTGACGCGGGCGCTGGAGGCCTACCAGAAGGCGGGCCTCACGGTCGTCGGCCTCGCCGCGGACGGCGACACGGAGGTGGGCGAGCTGGAGGCGCTGGGCGGCCCGGTCGTCATCGTCGTGGGCAGCGAGGGCAAGGGCCTGTCCCGCCTCGTCGGCGAGACGTGCGACTTCCTGGTCCGCATCCCGATGCCGGGCGGTGCCGAGTCGCTGAACGCCGGTGTCGCCGCGGGCGTCGTGCTCTACGAGGCGGCCAAGCGCCGCTGATCCTCCGGGGCCGTCCCGGGCGGGCGGCCGCCGAGCCGGAGCCGGGGGAGACCCCGGCCCGCCGGGCGCCGGCCTCCGGGGGCGCGCCGGGGCGGTCCGCGTCGTCCGGTGCGGGTGCCGGTGCAGGTGCCCGTGCCCGGCCCGTGCAGCTGCCCGTGCGCGCCCGTCGGCTGCCTGCTGCCGCCGCCGGGCAGGGATCGGGGCGGGGTGTCCGGTCCGGTACGGGGCGGTCCGGGGGCAGGGGTGTCCGGTCCGGTACGGATCGGGGGCGGTGCGGTCAAAAAAGCACACAAGGGGCTCTTGACGGGTCTCGGACACGTAGCCCCTCCCGGGGCCGTGCCCTAAACCCGCGTCACTCGGTTAGATGAGTGTGGACACCAGAACACCCCGGTCCGGGTTCGACGATCAGCCTGCGCTGAGCATGATCAAGGTGCACTGCGATCCCGCGCAGGTCATCGTCAACCACGCCAGCTTCCGGGTGCAGCTCGGGCAGAGCCCGCGCCCCGCGCGCGCCCTGGCGGACTCCGCGCGGCTCGCCCCCTTCGGCGCGGCCGGCGGCGCGGGCGTGCCCGTCGGGGCAGGAGCCGCCGGCAGGGTCGTGCGGCGCAGGGCCCCCGTCGTGTGGAGCGGCAGATCAGCACCCGGGGACGCCGGTGCCACGGGCCTGCTGCAGGCGGTGCGCAACTCCACCCTGGAGCAGGACGACCCCTACAGCACCGGCTCCACCCAGGTCATCCCCCGGGTCGACCTGGCCGGCGACACCGTCCAGCACCCGGCGGTGACGGACGCCGCGCTCGCCGAGCGCCGGGACCGGCCGCTGCTGCCGCCCATGCGCCAGGCGGTCGGCGCCTACGACGCCCCGGCCCACGGCCAGGACTCCGGCGGATACCCGGGATACGGCTCCCCGTACGACGACCGGAGCACGGGGGCGTACGACCTGAGCCCGGACGACGGCGACGCGCGGGCCGGGAGCGGAACGCCCGCGGGCCACCGGGCGACCGGCGACCACACCCGGCACGCCTACTACCCCGGCCGCCGGCTGAACCTCGGCGTCGTCCTGCTTCCGCTGCGCATCCTGCTCGGCCTGATCTCGGTCTACGCCGGCATGGGCAAGCTCTGCGACCCCGTCTACTTCGACGGCGGCGAGCGCGGCTCGATGGTGCGGTGGCTCGGCTCCCTGGAACCGTGGACCCTCGCCGAACCGATGCGCGACTTCGCGCTGGCCCACCCGGTCGGAGCGGGCCTGACGGTGGCGTTCCTCCAGGTCATCGTGGGCGTGCTGACCCTGCTGGGTCTGTGGCAGCGGGTCGCCGCGGTGGTCGGCGCGCTGCTGTCCGCCGTGCTGATCCTCACGGTGAGCTGGCGGACCGTCCCCGTCTACGACGCGCCGGACTTCATCTTCCTCGCCGCCTGGTCGCCGCTGATCATCGCGGGCGCCCCCGTCTACTCCGTCGACGGCCGCCTCGCGGGCGAGGCGTGGCGCACGCTCGGGCCCCGCTCCGAGATCCGGGACCTGCGGCGCCGTGTCCTGCGGCGCGGGGGCCTGGTCGCCGCCGTGGTCGTCGGCCTGACGATGCTCATCGGCTCCATGCTCGGCGGGGCGGTCCGCTCCACCGAGATGGTCACCGTCCCCGGCCCCGGCCAGGACCCGGCCAACCACCTGCCGGGAGCCCCGCTCCCGCAGGAGTCCGGGGCCGAGCGCAGCCCGGCCGCGCGGAAGAACAGCCCGACACCCTCCGCCACCCGCTCCTCCACCCCGGAGTCCAAGGCGTCGACGCCCGCCCAGGACGCTCCGCGCGAGACGCAGAGCTCCGGCGGCCAGCCCGGCCGCTCCCAGGGGACCACCGGGGCGCCCTCGACCGGCTCCCAGCCGGCCCCGCCGCCGGCCACCGGTTCGGGCCCGGCCTCCGGCAGCACCGGAACCGGCGGCGGCACCACGGGCGGCTCGCCCGGCACCGGCGGCGGCTCCGGCGGCCCGGGCACCGGGTCCGGCGGCGACAGCGGCGGCTCCGACGGCGGCAAGGTCATCGGCGGCCTGCTCGGCTGACGCGGGCGGTCGTGAGAGGAGGGCGGCACCCCTGTCGGGTGACCGCCCTCCGGCGTCGGCGCGGGGAGCGGGCGACCGCCCGGCCGGGTTCTCCGTGCCGTCCCGGCCGGGTTTTCCGTGGGGCTGCTCGGCGGTCCGGGGCGCGACGCCGTGGGCGCCGGGCGCGGGCCGCCTGTCCGATGCCGTCGGCGGGCCTGGGCGGGCCTGGGGCTGTCCGATGCCGTCAGCGTGCCTGGGCGGCGAGTTCCTTCGCCGCCTCGCGCAGGTCCTTCGCCGTGTCGATCGCCCGCCAGTAGGCCCCCTGCGGCAGCGGGAAACCGGCGAGCCGCCTGTCCCGGGCCAGCCGCGGGAACGTGGTGCGCTCGTGGTCGCCGACATCGGGCAGCAGCCCGGTGAACTCCGCGGAGAACACGTACACACCCGCGTTGATCAGGAAGGGCGACGGCGGCGACTCGACGAAGTCGGTGATGTGGCCGAAGGTGTCGGTCTCCACCGCGCCCCACGGGATCCGGGGACGGGCCAGGGCGAGCGTCGCCGCGGCGTCGCGCTCCGCGTGGAACTCGGCCATCTCCCGCAGCGAGAAGCGGGTCCAGATGTCGCCGTTCGTCGCGTACCAGGGCTGGTCCGGGTGCGGCAGGGCGGCCGCCGCGTACTTGAGTCCGCCGCCGCGGCCCAGCGGCTCGGTCTCCACCACCGTCGTCACCCGCAGCGGCAGGTCGGCGTCGGCGAGCCAGTCCTGGAGCACCTCGGCGAGGTGGCCGCAGGAGACGACCGCGTCGGTCACGCCCTCGGCGGCGAGCCAGGCCAGCTGGTGGCCGATGATCGGCGTCCCCGTGCCGGGGATCTCCACCATCGGCTTGGGGCGGTCATCGGTGTACGGGCGCAGCCGCGAGCCCTGGCCGCCCGCCAGGACCACGGCCTGCGTCGGATGCGTAGGCGTTTGCATGCCGTGAACGATAGGCGCAGCCCGGAACCCGAAGAGGACCGGACCCGTGCGTACGGGTCCGGTCCCGGTGCCGGTGGGGTGCGGCGCGCTCGCGCCGGCGGGAGTTCCCGGGCCGCGGACGGTCCCGGGTGCCGTGGGTCAGTGGCCCAGGGCCTGCTGCGAGACACCGGTGGCGAACGACGTGTCGCACACCGGCCGGGAGAAGCGCTGCGCACGGGTCGGGCCGTACCGGTCGACCGCGGCCTTGCCGAGCTCGCGGGCGATCGACATGCAGTGCTGGGCGAGCGAGGGGCGTGCCTCGACCTCGCGCTGGAGCGAGGTGAGCGCGACGCCCGGGTCCTTCGCCTGGAGCTCGGTGAGCAGCCTGTCGCGCAGTACGTCCTGGGGGGCGCGGGACGCGGCGCGTACGGAGACGTTCTCGGACGACGCGGTGAGCATCTGCGACTCGGTCGACTGCCCGGCCCACGGAACGGTGGAGACCGCGAGGGTCCCGGAGAGCACCAGGACGACGGGCAGGACGAGGGCGAGGGTGCGGCCGATTCGGCGGGCTGTGTGGGTCACACGGGCGAGCGTAGCGGGCGGTGATGGTCTGGCGACATTCAGTCACTCACGTGGGTGATCGTTCGGCGCTCCCTTTCGATTGTCGTGTTGACGTCCTGGGGTGAAGTGCCCCGTTGTGCCGGGTATTTGTCGGACCGGCTTCCCGCCGCACACGAAGCCGGGCCCCGCACCTCGAGAGGTGCGGGGCCCGGCCCGGACGGCTCACCGCGACCGCCGCCGAGGCGACGGTCGCACGGGTGGGTGTCAGTCGCTGAGGCGCTCGCCCGTCGACGTCGAGAAGACGTGGAGCTCACCGGCGCGCGGGACGACGTGCAGCTCGCTGCCCTTGTCCGGGACGCTGCGGCCGCCGACGCGGACGACGAGCTCCTTGTGCTCGCCGCCGACCTGGGCGGAGCCGTACACGTAGCCGTCGGCGCCGAGCTCCTCGACCACGTTGACCGAGACCGCGAGTCCGGCCGGCGCGTCCTTGGAGAGGGTGCCCGCGGCGGTGCCGCCGTGCTCGACGACGTCGAAGTGCTCGGGGCGGACGCCGACCGTGACGGTCTTGTCGCCGCGCTCGGAGGCGGCGGCCAGGGCGTCACGGGTGACCGGGACGACGCTGTTGCCGAACTTGACGCCACCGTCGGTGATCGGGACCTCGACCAGGTTCATGGCGGGGGAGCCGATGAAGCCGGCGACGAAGAGGTTGGCCGGGCGGTCGTACATGTTGCGCGGCGAGTCGACCTGCTGGAGCAGACCGTCCTTGAGGACCGCCACACGGTCGCCCATGGTCATGGCCTCGACCTGGTCGTGGGTGACGTAGACGGTGGTGATGCCCAGGCGGCGCTGGAGGGACGCGATCTGCGTACGCGTCGACACACGGAGCTTGGCGTCGAGGTTCGACAGCGGCTCGTCCATGAGGAAGACCTGCGGCTCACGCACGATGGCGCGGCCCATGGCCACACGCTGGCGCTGACCGCCGGAGAGCGCCTTGGGCTTGCGGTCCAGGTACTCGGTGAGGTCGAGGATCTTCGCGGCCTCTTCGACCTTCTTGCGGATCTCGGCCTTGTTCACGCCGGCGATCTTGAGCGCGAAGCCCATGTTGTCCGCCACGGACATGTGCGGGTAGAGCGCGTAGTTCTGGAACACCATGGCGATGTCCCGGTCCTTCGGCGGCAGGTGCGTGACGTCGCGGTCACCGATGCGGATGGCACCGCCGTTGACGTCCTCGAGCCCGGCGAGCATGCGCAGGGAGGTGGACTTCCCACAGCCGGAGGGGCCGACGAGGACGAGGAACTCGCCGTCCTCGATCGCGATCTCGAGCTGGTCGACGGCGGGCTTCTCGGAACCCGGGTAGACACGGGTCGCCTTGTCGAACGTGACTGTAGCCATGCTGATGCTGCTCCTTCACCGGCAGGAACGTGCCGGACGATCCGAGTAAGGGAGTGGTGTAGTCCAACGGAGTGAACCTGCCGTGACGGTACCTGGCGAACCGGGTTCTGTCAGCAGTTGCCAGGCGGCGAAATTTTCGGCCGGCGCGGGGTGGGGGTTGGTTACACTGCTCTCGCTGCCTCCTTAGCTCAGCTGGCCAGAGCACCGCTCTTGTAAAGCGGGGGTCGTCGGTTCGAACCCGACAGGGGGCTCCAGGCGAAAGACCCCCGGCCGATCAGGGCCGGGGGTCTTTGACGTCCACGGCCGGCATCCACGGCTGGCATCAACGGCGGCGGTCGGGTCGGGGGCGGTCGCGAGCACGCGGATGGCTCGCTCTTCGGCAGCAGGCAGGATCACGTCATGTCGACCGACGTCAGTGGAATGATCGAGTGCCGTCCGGGGGCCCGGCTGTGGGGCCTGGACGACGAGGACACGGTCTGGGAAGCGGGTATCGATCTCCTCCTGCTGAACGGGGGCAACGCCTACGACGGTCTGGCGTGTCTCTTCGGGGTCCGCAACTCCTTCGGTTTCCGTCCGCTCGCCGAGGACCGTGGCTTCCCGGACGACGCGTCGGAAGGGCTGCGGCGTGAGTTCGCCGACTGCGGCGGTCCCGGATACGTGCACGGGACGACATGGGTGACCTGGGCCGAGCTGGCTGCCGCCGACTGGCAGGAGACGGACGCCTCCGGCACACGAAGCCGTGCGTCAGCCGCGGGGACCGACACGGACTGGGGACGGGTCTGGAGTGTCATGCGCATCCTCGGCGAGGTCCACGGCGCGGAGAACGTGCGCCTCGTCGTCTGGTTCCACTGACTCCATCCCATGGCGGCGGCGCGGAGTGCCTTCGCCGGCGTAGGCGAGGGGTGTGGATCAGCGCTGACGCATTGTTGGTGAACATGTGACCAACATCGCGTCCATCCGCGAGACTTGGGTGCTACGGGGGTGTTTCGGAGGACCTGGGGAGAGGTGCGTCGGATGGGGCGGCGTTCGGGTGGGTTGATTTCGTCGTGGGCCGAGGCGCAGCGCCAGCAGCAGCGGCAGCGCGAGGCCCAGCAGCTGGCGGTGTTACGGCAGCAGCGTGAGCACGACCGGAGGCAGCGGGAGCACGCGCGGGACATGGCGCGTATGCATCGGGAGCAGCGGGCCGCGTACCGCAGTCGTCGGGAGCAGGAGGTCCTGCTTCGTACGCAGGAGTTGGACGCGCAGGTCGCCGCGCTGGAGGGGCTGCTGGCCGAGGGGTGTGCGGCGGCTCCGTTCAGCACGGAGACGCTGCGGCGTGAGGAGACCGTCGAGCCGTTCGCCCCGGGTGCGCTGGCCCAGCCCGTGGTGATGCCGGACCCCTCCCGGTACCAGTCTCACGGGGGCGCCTGGACCGCCGCAGGCAGGGCGCAGGCCCAGCAGGAGGCGCGGGCACGCTACGAGCACGACTGGTACGCGGCGCAGGCGGCCGAGTCCCGGCGGCTCGCGGACCTGGAGACGTACCGCCGGCAGTACGACGCATGGGCCTCGGCCCGTCTCGCGGAGATCCGGACGCACAACGCCGGAATCACGGAGATGGTGCGGGCGCTGCGTGCGGACGAGCCGGACACCGTCGTCGAGTACTTCTCGGCCGCCCTCTGCGCGTCGGCCGCCTGGCCGGACGGATTTCCGCGCCAGGTCTCGGCCGCGTACGACCGTGCGGCCCGGCAGCTCGTCCTCGATTGGGAGCTGCCGGCCTACCAGGCGGTCCCCGAGGCGAAGGGCGTGCGCTACCTGGTGGGGACGGACCAGGAGAAGGTGGTGCCGCGACCGGTCGCCCAGCGCCGCGCGCTCTACCGCGACGTCCTCGCCCAGAGCGTGCTGCTGGCCGTGCGGGAGCTGTACGCGGCGGACGAGCCCGGCGTACTGGACGGGGTCGTGCTCAACGGCTTCGTCGACGACGTGGATCCGGCGACCGGCCGGGCCGGGCGGATCGTGGTCGCTTCCCTGTCGGTCGGCCGGGCGGACTTCCAGGCCGTGAACCTCGCCCTCGTCAGCGCGGTGGACTGCCTCACCGGCGGGCTCGGCGGGCACCTCTCGGCCCGCCCCGATCAGCGCGCCGCCGTCCGTCCCCTCCGCTCCCCGGCGCAGGTCGGGTCCGGGGTGGTGTCCCACGGGGACGGGGAGGAGCCGGATCTTCTGGCGATGGACCCGATCGCCTTCGAGGGCCTGGTGGCCGAGTTGTTCCGCGCGCGGGGCTTCCAGGCGATGACGACGCAGCGGTCGAACGACGGCGGAGTCGACGTGGACGCCGTCGATCCCGATCCCATCAGCGGCGGAAAGATCTTCGTGCAGGTGAAGCGGTACCGCAGGACGGTGCCGGTGGCGGCGGTCCGGGAACTGTTCGGCACGGTGCAGGCGGGTGGCGCCAACAAAGGCGTTCTGGTCACGACGTCGGGCTTCGGGCCGGGCGCCTACACCTTCGCCAACGGCAAGCCGCTGACCCTGGTCTCGGGCGCGGAGCTCGTGGAGCTGCTGCACACGCACGGCCTGCGCGGACGGCTCGGGGACGGTACGGGCCCGGCTCCCTCCGCCGCGGCGGCGCCGGAGCCGGACGTGCCGGATGCCTCCGACGGCTCCGACGACGCGGGTGAGGGGCATTTCGACGAGGACTTCAACGTCCTCGGGATGTCCTGGCGAGGCGGCGTCGCACTGGACGTGTGTGCGCTGGTCTGCACGGGAGGACGGGTGCTCGGGGACGAGCACTTCGTGTTCTTCAACAACCACGCGACGCCCGAAGGGTCGGTGCGCATGATGCGGTCCTTCGCCGGGGACCGTGCGGCGATCCGGGTCGACTTCGACCGGCTGCCCGCCTCCGCGGACCGGCTGGTGCTGGTCGCGGCGATAGACCCCGAGGTCGATCCGGAGGCCGATCTCGCGAGTTTCACGGATGCCGGCATCCGGCTGCGCGACGCGTCCGGTGCCGAGCTGGACCGGCTGGTGGTGTCGGACGGGCGGCCCGGCGAGACGGCCCTGGTCCTGGGCTCGTTCCGGCGACGGGCGAGCGGGGACTGGGACTTCGTGCTCGGTGGCAAGGGGTACACGGGAGGGCTGGAGGAACTGGTGGGGGACTTCGGTATCGAGGTGGCGTGACACCCGCGTGAACGGGCCGGGCGGCTGCGGCAGGGGTCTTCCCCGCGCCGCCCGGCCTGCTCTCGTGTCAGCGGCGCCCCGAGACGCGGTCCGCCCATGTCGCGAGGCGGGTGGTGGTCGGGGTGTGGGTGGTGGATTCGCGGCGGTCGGCGTGGCGGTAGGCGGCGTAGAGGGTGTGGACGCCGAGCCAGCGCAGGGGTTCGGGTTCCCAGGTGCGGACCTTGTGGCCGACCCAGGGGAGGGCGGTGAGGTCGGTGGGGCCGGACTGGCCGGAGTCCTGCTGGATGAGGTCGCGCAGGGTGCGGGCGGCGAGGTTGGCCGTGGCGACGCCGGAGCCGACGTAGCCGCCGGCCCAGCCGAGGCCCGTGGAGCGGTCGAGGGTGACGGTGGCGCACCAGTCGCGGGGGACGCCGAGGACGCCGGACCAGGCGTGGTCGATGCGGGTACCGGCGAGGCGCGGGAAGAAGCGGACGAGGATGTCGCGGAGTTCGCCGACGGTGGCCCGCTGGGTGCGGCCGTCGTTGTCGGTGGCGGAGCCGTAGCGGTAGGGGACGCCGCGGCCGCCGATGGCGATGCGGTCGTCGGCGGTGCGCTGGGCGTACATGTAGGCGTGGGCCATGTCGCCGAGCGCTTCGCGCCGCTCCCAGCCGATCTCCGCCCAGACGGAGGCCGGCAGGGGCTCGGTGGCGATCATGGAGGAGTTCATCGGCAGCCAGGTACGCCGGTGGCCCTTGAGGGAGGCGGTGAATCCCTCGGTGCAGCGCAGGATGTAGGGCGCGCGGACGGTGCCGTACGGGGTGACGGCGTGCTTGGGGCGGATCTCGGTGACCGGTGTCGACTCGTGGACGGTGACGCCGAGCGCCTCGACGGCCGCCGCGAGGCCCTTGACGAGTTTGACGGGGTGGAGTCTGGCGCCGTGCGGGGTCCAGCTGGAGGCCACCGCGCCGGTGACGCGGATGCGGTCGGCGGTGTCGCGGGCGCCGAGGAGTTCGCGGTCCTTCTCCCCGAAGGCGATCTCCACCGCGTGGAAGTCCTTGAGGCGGGCGAGCTGGGCCGGGGTGTGGGCGATCTCCAGGACGCCGCCCCGGTGGATGTCGGCGTCGATGCCTTCGTCGGCGGCGACGCGGACGACCTCGTGGACGGTGTCGTTCATGGCCTGCTGGAGGCGGACGGCCGCGTCGTGCCCGTGGAGTCTCGCGTAGCGGTCGCGTCCGGCGATGCCGTTGTAGAGCCAGCCGCCGTTGCGCCCGGAGGCGCCGTAGCCGCAGAAGCGGGCCTCGAGGACGGTGATGTTGAGGAAGGGGACGGCCTTCTTGAGGTAGTAGGCGGTCCACAGGCCCGTGTACCCGCCGCCGACGATGCAGACGTCGGCGGAGGCGTCGCCGGGAAGGGGCTCGCGGGGCGCGGGGGTGCCGTCCTGTGCGTACCAGAACGATATGCCGCCGTTGACGGTGTTCATGTGGATCGCCGCTTCCCTGCCGGTCCGGTGCCGCCGGACGGCGGCGAGCGTGTGCGCGTGGCGGGAATGTACTGCGCCCGCCGGCGGCCCGCGACAGGTGGTCCGTACGATCGCCGGGTGATCGAGATTCCCCGTGAGCTGGTCGCCTCCCTGCTGTCGTACGGCGAGGAGTCCGGGCGCGCGCTGCTGGCGGCGCTGCCCGGCCGGGCGGAGGAGTTCCTGGCGCGGTGGGGGCTGCGGGTCGACGGGCCGCCGCTCTGCGGACGGGTGTCGCTGGTGCTGCCGGTGGCCCGTGCGGACGGTACGCGGGCGATGCTGAAGCTCCAGGGGCGGGACGAGGAGACCGAGGGCGAGTGGCTGGCGCTGCGGACCTGGGCGGGCGACGGGGCCGCGCTGCTGCTGGACCACGACGCGGAGACCGGGACGCTGCTGCTGGAGCGGGTGGCGCCGGGCCGGCACCTCTCGTCGGTCGCGGACTCCCGGGCGGCGACGCGGATCCTCGCGGGGCTGCTGGCCCGGCTGTCGGCGGTGCCGGCGCCCGAGGGGCTGCGGCGGCTGTCGGACATCGCGGAGCGGATGACGGCCCGGGTGCCGGAGGCGGTGGAGCGGCTGGCGCTCGACGGGGAGCGGCGGCTGCTCCTGGACTGCGCGGCGGCGGTGCGGGAGGTCGCGGGGGAGCCGGGCGACCGGCTGCTCCACTGGGACCTGCACTTCGACAACGTGCTGGCGGGGCAGCGGGAGCCGTGGCTCGTCATCGACCCGAAGCCGCTGGCGGGTGATCCGGGCTTCGAGCTGATGCCCGCGCTGTGGAACCGGTTCGGGCACGGGGAGGTGCGGTGGCGCTTCGACCTGCTCACCGAGGTGCTCGGGCTGGACCGGGAGCGGGCGCGTGCCTGGACGCTGGGCCGGGTGCTCCAGAACGGGCTGTGGCGGTGCGAGGACGCCGAGGGGCCGGGCGGGGTCCGGCTGGACCGGGCCCAGGCGGCGATCGCGCGGGTGCTGCTGGGGCGGTAGGCGGGGGTGCGTCTGCCGCCGGGGCGGTGGGCGGGGTGCGTCGTGGGGCGGGAGGCCGCGGGGCGGAGCCGGTCGGCGGCGGCGGGGCGGGCGGGGCGCCGGCGTTCCGCGGGGCGGAATCGGCTGGCACCGGGGACGGGCTCCGGGGCAGGCTGTGGCCATGATTCGCACCGCAACCCCTGCCGACGTGCCCGTGATCCACCAGATGGTTCGGGAGCTGGCCGACTACGAGAAGGCCCTGGACGAGGTCCGGGCGACCGAGGACGACCTGCGCGAGGCGCTGTTCGGCGAGCGTCCGGCCGCGTTCGCGCACATCGCGGAGACGGAGGACGGGGAGGTCGCCGGGTTCGCCCTGTGGTTCCTCAACTTCTCGACGTGGCGCGGTGTCCACGGCATCTACCTGGAGGACCTGTACGTGCGGCCCGCCGTGCGCGGTGGCGGCCACGGGAAGGCGCTGCTGACGGAACTGGCGCGGATCTGCGTGGCCCGCGGCTACGAGCGCCTGGAGTGGTCGGTGCTCGACTGGAACGCCCCGTCCATCGCCTTCTACGAGTCCCTCGGGGCGAGGCCGCAGGACGAGTGGACGGTGTACCGGCTGACGGACGGGGCGCTCGCGTCGCTCGGGGGCGGGGCGGCGTAGTCCCGGCGGGGGCCTGGGCGGGCCGGGGCGGCGTGGTCCCGGCGGGTGCCTCAGCGGGCCGCGGGTTCGGGGACGAGGACGACCTTGCCCACCGTGGCCCGTGTCTGGAGCGCGCGGTGGGCGTCGGCGGCGCGGGCCAGCGGGAAGCGGGTGACGGCGGGACGCAGCCGGCCCGACGCGGCCTCCGCGAGGGCGCGGGTCTCCAGGGCGCGAAGGCCGCCGGCGCGTTCCAGCATCACGGGGCCGAGGACGTTCTGCGAGGTGATGCCGCGGGCGGCGAGCTCCTCGTCGGTGAAGACGGGCGGGGCGTCGGCGAAGCCCTGGCTGGACCAGCCGAAGACGATGATCCGCCCGCCCTCGCCGAGCAGTTCGCCGGCCGTGCGGGCGACGTCGCCGCCGACGGAGTCGTACAGCACGGTGGCGGTCCGGTCGCCGAGGTGGGCGCGTACCCGGTCCGCCCAGTCGGGGCGGGTGTAGTCGACGGCCAGGTCGGCGCCGCCCGCGCGGACCCTGGCGGTCTTCTCCGCGCCGCCGGCCAGGCCGACGACCTCGGCGCCGGCGTGCTTGGCGTGCTGCACGACGAGGGTGCCGATGCCGCCCGCCGCCGCGGGGACGAGCACGGTGTCGGCGGGGCCGAGGTCGGTGAACTGGAGGATGCCGAGGGCGGTGCGTCCGGTGCCGATCATGGCGACGGCGCCGGCCGCGTCGAGGCCGTCGGGGATCTCGTGCAGCCGTTCCGCCTCGGTGACGGCGAGTTCGGCGTAGCCGCCGGGGTTCATGCCGATGTGGGCGACGACGCTGCGGCCGAGCCAGGCCGGATCGGTGCCCTCGCCGACCGCGTCGACGGTGCCGGCGACCTCGCGGCCCGGGATCGTGGGCAGGTCGACGCGGGTTGGGTAGGGGCCCGGGAGCCCTTCCCGGAGGGCGGTGTCGAGGAGGTGGACACCGGCCGCGGCGACGGCGATCCGCACCTGGCCGGGGCCCGGTACGGGGTCCTCGACGGTCTCGTGGACGAGGTTCTCGGCGGGTCCGAAGGCGTGCAGGCGGACGGCGTGCATGGTGGGGGCTCCCTTGTGCGGTGGCGGGTACGCGCCCTCGGCGGGCGGGTACCCGGCCCACTGTTCTTCCTCAAGTGCGCTTGAGGTCAAGGGGGTGGTCCGGGCGGACGCCGCGCAGCGCGAGGGAGACCGCCTCCAGCCCGCTGTTGAACGCCACCTCGGAGAGCAGCCCCGGGGCCGCGACCTGGTCGCCCGCGAGGTAGACGCCGTCGCCGCGGTCGATGGCGGGCCGGTCGCGCCAGGTGGTCCCGGGCAGGTCGACCGCCCCGGTGCGGCCGGTCGCGACGGACGCCCGCCGCCACTCGGTGCGCTCGCGCCAGCCGGGGAATCCCAGGTCCAGCAGGGCTTCGGCATGGGCGACGCCGTCGGCCTTGGAGCCGTCGGGGCCGATCGGCAGCTGGCACTGGAGCAGCGACCGCCCGGCGGGGGCCAGTGAGCGGTCCTGCGCGGTGAAGCGCTCGACCCAGCCGGGGGCGTCGAGGTCGCTGACGACGAACGCGTCGCCCCGGCGGGTGCGGAGTGCGAGGTCCAGGAGCGTGGTGCGCCCGCTCGTCCAGCGCAGGCTGTCGTCCCGCAGGAGCACCCGGGCCGAGTCGAGGGAGGTCGCGACGACGACGGGGCCGTGGCCCTCGGGGAGCGCGTCGACCCGGGAGGTGGTCTCGATGCGTACGCCCAGGTCCCAGGCGCGGGCCGCCATCCGGTCGATCAGCGTGCCCCAGCCGCCGCGCGGGTAGTGGGCCTCGGGCGGCAGGGAGGTCGCGCGCCGGAGCCGTTCCTGGACGAAGCGGGCGGAGAGCGAGCCGGGGTCGTGGTGGAAGAGGGCGACGCCGGAGAAGTGGGCCGCGGCGCGGGCCGCACCGGGACCGGCGACCGTGGTGGCCCAGCTGAGGAAGTCCGCGTCGACCGGCGCGTCGGCGGCGGGGCGGCGGGCGATCCTGAGCATGCCGAGCGGCGGGGTCCGGCGCAGCGCGCCGCCGCGCCGGAAGCGGAACCGGGCGCCTTCCAGGGGCGGCACCGAGGCGATGGGACCGAGCAGTCCGCGCCGCTTCAGCCAGGTCCAGTGCGGGCCGCCGCGGTAGAGGGCGTGCGGGCCGTCGTTGGTGCGGTAGGGGCTCTCCGCGGTGCGGGCCCGGCCGCCGAGGGTGTGGTGCGATTCGTGGAGCGTCACCCGTGCTCCGGATTCCGCGGCGCTGATGGCCGCGGTGAGTCCGGCGAAGCCGCCGCCGACGACCGTGATGCTCTGCATGCTGATCTCCTCCGTGTCCGTGCTTCCCGCCGTCCCGCCGCGTTCCGCCGTCCTGCCGCGTTCCGCGTTCCGTGCGGCCCGGGGCCGGCGGGCCGGGTGGTGACGGCACCTGGCCGGTGCCGCCGGTCCGGCTCGCGCCGGTGTCCGGGGCGGGATCGCCGCCCCTTCGTACGGAGGACGGATCGGGGACGCGCGGATGTGACATCGGGCGCCCGGAAGGGCGTTGTCAGTGGTGCACGTCACCATGGTGGGCATGGCGAACGCGCGAGGCAGGACGAAGCGTGCGGCGGTGGCGGCCGCCCGCGTCGCGGAGGTGCGGCTGCCGCCCCTCACGCCCTTCGAGGGCGGTGGGCTGGAGCCGGACGGGGACTACGACGGGGTGGAGTTCACGGGGCTCGACCTCGGCGGGCAGCAGGGGGCGGGGGCCCGGTTCATCGACTGCGCGCTGCGGGAGTGCGCGCTCGACGGCACGGGGCTGGCGGGGGCCCGGTTCGTGGACAGCCTGCTGGAGGGCGTCCGGGGGGTGGGGACGGATCTCGCGGGGGCGTCGCTGCGGGACGTGGAGGTGCGGGAGGCGCGGCTGGGCGGGGCGCAGCTGCACGGGTCGGTGCTGACGGGCGTGGTGCTGAAGGGAGGGAAGATCGACTATCTGAATCTGCGGGAGGCGCGGCTGACGGATGTGGTGTTCGACGGGTGCGTGCTGGCGGAGGCGGACTTCGCGGGGGCGCAGCTGGAGCGGGTGGTGTTCCGGGACTGCGTGCTGCGGCGGGTGGACTTCGGCGTGGCGCGGATGAAGGACGTCGATCTGCGGGCCGTCGCCGAACTCGACATCGCGCGGGGTGTGGAGCGGCTGGCCGGAGCGGTGATCAGCCCGGCGCAACTGCTGGATCTGGCACCGGCGTTCGCGGCGCAGATCGGGGTGCGGGTGGACGACGGGACGGCCTGAGCCGCAGGCGCGGGGCGGAGCGGCGTCGCGCGCGCCGGGGCGGAGACGGGTTCAGGCGACGCGGGGGAAGCGTGCCTGGAGGTCCCAGACGGCCGGGTTGTCGGCAAGACCCTCGTGCATGTCGGTGAGGTCGGCGATCAGGTCGTGGAGGAAGTCCCGTGCCTCGCGGCGCAGCACGGTGTGCCCGAACGTCAGGGGAGGCTCGTCGCCCGGCATCCAGTCGGCCTCGACGTCCACCCAGCCGAAACGGCGCTCGAAGAGCATGAGGTCGGTGGACTCGGTGAAGTCGATCTCGGCGTACTGCGGCTTCGCGGCGCGGCTGCCGAGCGGGTCGCGGTCCAGCTGCTCGACGATGTCGCAGAGCGCCCAGGCGAAGTCGAGCACCGGCACCCATCCCCAGGCCGTGGAGACCTCGCGGTCCTCCTTGGTGTCCGCCAGATAGACGTCACCGCAGAACAGGTCGTGCCGCAGCGCGTGGACGTCCGCGCGCCGGTAGTCGGTCTGCGGGGGGTCGGGGAAGCGGCGCGAGAGGGAGTAGCCGATGTCGAGCACGGGATCGATGGTGTCATGCCGTTCGCCCGTGCCGTCGCCCCGGCCCGGTGCCTCGGGGCGGGGGCGGGGCGCGCATCGGCGGCGGTCACCGCGGCGGGCGGCGGGGGAGTCCGGCGGGGCGCGCTGTCCGGTGCGCCCCAGGGGCGCCGGCTGTGACTCCCGGGGCTGCGGTTGCCTCGGGGCTGCGGGTCGCAAGGCTCCCGGCGCTGCTGGTGCCGGTGCCGGTGCCGGTGTTCGGGGTCCGTGCGGCCGATCCCGCGTGCGCGCCGTGCCGCGTCCGCGTCCGCCCGCGGCGGCGGCGCAGCGGTCAGGGGAGGAGGCGCTGCTCCTTGGCCACGGCCACCGCCCCCGCCCGCGTGTCGACGCCGAGCTTGGCGTAGATGCGCCCCAGGTGGGTCTTCACGGTCGCCTCGCTGATGAACAGCGCACGGGCGATCTCCCGGTTGCCGAGCCCCTGCGCCAGCTGGCTCAGGATGTCGCGCTCCCGTTCGGTGAGGGTGGGGCCGGCGGCGCCGCGCATCCTGTCCATCACCCGGCCCGCGACCGGTGCCGACAGCGCGGTGCGTCCCTCGGCGGCGGAGCGGATGGCGGCGAAGAGCTCCTCCGGACGCTCCGCCTTCAGCAGATAGCCGGTCGCCCCCGCCTCGATGGCCCGGGTGATGTCGGCGTCGGTGTCGTACGTCGTGAGCACCAGGACGTGCACGCGCGGCGAGGCGATCCGGCGGGTGGCCTCGACGCCGTCGATCCCGGAACCGAGCTGAAGGTCCATCAGGACCACGTCGGGCACCAGCTTGGCGGCCATCGCCACGGCCTCCTCGCCGCTGCCCGCCTCCCCGACGACCTCGATGTCCTCGACGCTGCCGAGCAGGGCGAGCAGCCCGGCGCGCACCACGGCGTGGTCGTCGCAGAGCAGGATCCGTACGGTCATCACGCCTCCGGGGCAAGGGGGATCGCGGCGGAGAGGACCGTGCCCTCGCCGGGCGCCGACTCGATGGTCAGGGTGCCGCCGAGCTGCTGCACACGGGCCCGGATCGCCGGGAGGCCGTGACCGCGTACGCCGCCGGGCGCGGCGGCCTCCGGCTCGAACCCGTGACCGTCGTCGGCGACGTCGAGGACGACCTGGTCGTCGAGGTAGGTGAGGGTCACCGCCGCGGTGGTCGCGCCCGCGTGCTCGCGGACGTTGGCCAGCGCGCCCTGGGCGATGCGCAGCAGCGCCGACTGGACGCGCTCCGGGAGCCGGGCGGCCGGTGAGCCGTCCACGCGGAATCCGGCCGCTTCGCGGAGCGCGACCGTGCGCAGCGCCTCCTCCAGGCTGCCGCCCTCGGCCAGGTCGGCGGGGGCGAGGTCGTGCACGAAGCGGCGGGCTTCGGCGAGGTTGTGCTCGGCGATCGACGCCGCCGTGCGGACATGGCGCCGGGCGGTGGCGGAGTCGGACTCCCAGGTGCGGTCCGCTGCCTGGAGCAGCATCTGCTGGCTGGACAGTCCCTGGGCGAGGGTGTCGTGGATCTCCATGGCGAGCCGCTGACGCTCCGCGAGGGTGCCCTCGCGGCGCTCGGTCGCGGCGAGTTCGCGGCGCGTTCTGATGAGGTCGTCGATCAGGGCGCGCTGCCGGGCGGAGAGCCGTTCGGCGTGCACGAAGACGGCGGTGGCGACGGCGGCGACCGCGGGCGGCGCGATGACCAGGTTCGGGTCGAAGCCGCCGTGTGCGAGCCGCAGCTGGGCGGCGACGACGAACAGCGTGAGCAGGGCGACCAGCACGATCGCGGCGCGGGGCGGCAGGGTGCGCATGCCGGTGTAGAAGAGCGGCACCGCGCACCAGGCGAAGCTGGGCGCCAGGACCACGAGCACCATCCACACCGCCACCACGCCGGCCAGCCAGAGAAGCCGCCGCGGGGTGGCGCGGCGGGCGCGCTGGGCGAACGCCGGCCCCAGCACGTACAGCGCGGCGAGCGCCGCCGAGAGCCCGATGATCCAGGGCGACCGGGGTTCCCAGGGGTGCCGCAGCAGGTAGCGGCTGAGGGAGGCGCCGAGCAGCAGGAAGAAGGCCACGTGCATGACGCGGGCCAGCCAGTGGGCGTCCGGGTCCCGCTCGTGTTCCACCGTGCACCGCCCTTCCCGCTCCGTGCCGCGCGGCGGTGACCGGCCGTCCTCCGGCGCGCGGCGGTGACCGGCCGCCGCCCGGCGTGCGGCGGTGACCAGCCATGACGCATCCATCCTGACCCGCCGGGACCACATCGGCATCAACCGATCGGCTGACACGCCCGTCGGCCGTCCCGCGCGGCGGACGCAGCCGCTCCGGCGACGGTGCGGTCCCGTGCGGGGCCGGAGGATCGATGTCAGAGCGAAACGCCCTCCCGGCCCGCTCGACCGCGATCCATCCGATCCGCCCGGATCCCCCGACGACCTCCCCGGTCCCAAGGAGTGCCCACCATGAAGAAGGTCCTCATCGGCAGTGCCGCAGCCGTCGCCGTCACCGTCGGCGCGTTCGGAGCCGTGTCCGCGAACGCCGCAGCCCCGGCGGCCGAGACCCGCGCCGCGGTCACCGCGGACGTCTCCAACCGCAACCTCCAGCAGACCACCCACCTGACGGTCGAGGCCGCGACCAAGGCCGCGCAGGCGACGCTGAAGGCCGCCGAGAAGGAGAACCAGCGGATCACCGTCTCCGTGGTGGACCGCAACGGCAACACCATCGTGACGCTGCGCGGCGACGGGGCCGGGCCGCAGTCCTTCGAGTCGGCCGAGCGCAAGGCGTACACCGCCGTGTCGTGGAACGCCCCGACCTCGGAGCTGGTGAAGCGTCTCGAGAACGCCCCCAACCTGAAGGACATCCCCGGCACCCTCTTCCTCGGCGGCGGTGCTCCGGTGCAGGTCAAGGGCGCCCCGATCGCCGGTATCGGTGTGGCGGGCGCGCCCAGCGGCGACCTGGACGAGAAGTTCGCGCAGGCGGGTGTGGCGGCGCTGAACCGCTAGCGGCACACCGCGCCCCGCCGGGCGCGGCCCTGCCCCACGGGCCCGGAGGCATCCCGCCTCCGGGCCCGTCCCTGTCGCCGCGCCCGGCCGCTGGCCACCGGCCACCGCCCACCGGCCATCGGCTAAGGGCCGGTGCCCGACGGGCGGCGGGCGGCGGGCGGCGGGCGGCGGGGAATCTAGGATCGACGTGTGGACCTGCGCCTTTCCTCCCGTGCCGCCGCCGCCGTGTGCGCCGTCGTGGTGGCCGCGGGGTGCACGCCGGCCGACGGGGGAGTGCAGGGGCGGCCCGGGGCGGCCGGGCTGCGCGATCCGTACTTCCCGAAGCTCGGGAACGGCGGCTACGACGTGCGCCACTACGACCTGACCCTCGACTACGACCCGGCCTCCGGGCGTCTCGCCGGCACGGCCGAGGTCACCGCGCGGGCGACGCAGGACCTGAGCGCCTTCCACCTGGACCTGCACGGCATGGCGGTGGGCTCCGTGCGCGTCGACGGCCGGGCGGCCGCCGTGAACCGGGCCGGTGACGAACTGGTCGTCCGTCCGCGCCGCGACATCGCGGAGGGCGCCGAGTTCCGGACCGTCGTGCGGTACGCGGGCGTCCCGAGGACGGTCACGGACGCCGACGACTCCCGCGAGGGCTGGCTCCGGACCCCGGGCGGTTCGATCGCCGTGGGCGAGCCGTCCGGGTCGGCCGCCTGGTTCCCCGGCAACCACCATCCGTCGGACAAGGCCACCTACGAGATCACCGTCAGCGTCCCCGAGGGGCTGCGGGCGGTGGCCAACGGGGTGCGGACCGCCGAGCGCACCGCCGGCGGGCGCACGACCTCCGTGTGGCGGTCGGCGGAGCCGATGGCGGGCTACCTGGCGACCCTGGCCGTCGGCGAGCTGCGGGTGGCGTCCTCGCGCACCGCGTCGGGACTGCCGGTGGTGACCGCTGCGGACCCGGCGGTCGCGGCGAGGGCGGACGCGCTGCTGCGCCGGGTCCCGGAGTTCCTGTCGTGGTGCACCGAGCGCTTCGGCCCGTACCCGTTCTCCGCGACGGGGGCCGTGGTGGTGCCGGACGACCGGCTCGGCTACGCACTGGAGACGCAGTCGCGCCCGGTCTTCCCGCTGGGGCAGTTCGACGAGACCACGCTGGTGCACGAACTGGCGCACCAGTGGTTCGGCAACTCGGTGTCCCCCGGGTCCTGGCAGGACATCTGGCTCAACGAGGGCTTCGCGACCTACGCGGAGTGGCTGTGGCGGGCCGACGCCGAGGGAACGCCCGTGGAGGAGAGCTTCGAGGCGGCGTACGAGTCCGACGCCAACTGGGCCTTCCCGCCGGCCGACCCGCCCGGTCCGGAGGACCTGTTCGGGCCGCCGGTGTACGAGGGGGGCGCGATGGTCCTGCACCGGGTGCGCGAGACCGTGGGCGACGCGGCCTTCTTCCGGATCGTGCGCGGCTGGGCGGCGGAGCACCGGCACGGCAACGCGTCCACCGAGGACTTCACCGCGTACGCGGAACAGGAGTCGGGCAGGGACCTGGACGCGGTGTGGGACGACTGGCTGCACGGCGACGGCCGTCCGCCCCGCGCCTGACGCGGCGGGTGCCGCCGCACCCGCTCCCGGCGGGACCCCGCGCACTCCCGCTGCCCGCACCTCCCGCGCGACGCCGCCCGTCCGGTGCCGCCGGAGCACTCCCCGCCGCCCGCACCCGGCGAAGACCCCCGCACCCGGCGAAGGCTCCCGCACCCCACCGAACGCCCCGCACCCCGGCGGAGCCCCCGCGGCACGGCGAAGGCCCCGGCTGCCGCACCCCCTCGGGGCGGGCGGCCGGGGCCTTCGCGGTCGTCACGCGTCGTGCGCGGCGAGGGCGCGGACGACGGCTCAGATGTTGACGCCGAAGTCGCGGGCGATGCCCTCCAGGCCGGCGGCGTAACCCTGGCCGACCGCGCGGAACTTCCACTCCGCGCCGTTGCGGTAGAGCTCGCCGAAGACCATGGCGGTCTCGACGGCGGCGTCCTCGCTCAGGTCGTAGCGGGCGATCTCGGCGCCGCCGGCCTGGTTGACGATGCGGATGTAGGCGTTGCGCACCTGGCCGAAGTTCTGCGAGCGGGAGACCGCGTCGTAGATCGAGACCGGGAAGACGATCTTGTCGACGTCGGCGGGGAGGCCCGCGAGGTTGACGTTGATCTGCTCGTCGTCGCCGCCGCCCTCGCCGGTGCGGTTGTCGCCGGTGTGGACGATGGTCTGGTCCGGCGTCGACTTGTTGTTGAAGAAGACGAAGTGCGCGTCGGAGGCGACCTTGCCCGCGGCGTTGACCCCGATCGCGGAGGCGTCCAGGTCGAAGTCGGTGCCGGTGGTGGTGCGGACGTCCCAGCCGAGGCCGACGGTGACCGCGGTCAGGCCGGGCGCCTCCTTGGTGAGCGAGACGTTGCCGCCCTTGGACAGGCTTACTGCCATTGGGAAGTCCCCTTCGGTTCGTGAGTGCGGGCTTCGAGCCCTTGCGAAGCTACCGTCATCCGTCATAACGCGGACAGGCATCCGGGAGGTTCCGCGAACCGGCGGAAAAGCGGATGACGGGCCCGCGGCGGGCACGGGACCATGGGTGTCATGTCCGGGCCCTACATCATCCGCGGTTCGGTCTCCCTGCCGGAGGCCGAGCTCCAGTGGCGTTTCTCGCGGTCCTCCGGGCCGGGTGGCCAGCACGTCAACACCAGCGACTCCCAGGTGGAGCTGCGTTTCGACCTGGCGTCGACGGACGCCCTCCCGCCGGTGTGGAAGGAGCGCGCGCTCGAACGGCTGGCGGGCCGGCTGGTGGGCGGGGTGATCGCCGTGCGCGCCTCCGAGCACCGCTCGCAGTGGCGCAACCGGGAGACCGCCGCCGTGCGGCTGGCGTCCCTCCTCGCCGAGGCGACGGCGCCCCCGCCGAGGCCCCGCCGCGCGACGCGCATCCCCCGGGGCATCAACGAGCGGCGGCTGCGCGAGAAGAAGCAGCGCGCGGAGACGAAGCGCGGACGCTCCGGCCGCGACTGGTCCTGACGCTCCGGCCACGCAGCTCCGCATCCCCGGCCCGCAGCACCCCCGCCCCCCGCGTCCCCCGCCCCGGCACCCCGGCACGCCGTCCCGCCGCCGCACGCCGCCGGCCCCCGGGGCTCACCGCAGGTGGCGGTAGCGCCCCTTGAAGTACGTCAGCGGGCCGTCGTCCCCGCCGGCCGCCGCCGCCAGCACCCGCCCCACGACCAGCACGTGGTCGCCCGCCTCGACGCGCTGTTCGGTACGGCATTCCAGCGTCGCCAGCGCACCCCCGATGAGCGGCGCCCCGCAGACCTCGCCGCGGGTGTACGCCAGGTCCTCGAAGAGGAGCCGGTCGCTGACGCGTCCCTTCATCGCGAACCGTCCCGCGATCGGGCGCTGTGATTCGGCCAGAACCGAGACCCCCCACAGCGGCTGTTCGGCGAGCAGGTCGTCCATCCGGGACCCCGTGCGCAGGCTCACCAGGACCAGCGGCGGGTCGAGGGACACCGACATGAAGGCCGTCGCCGTCATGCCCACGTCCTCGCCGCGCGGACCGTGGTCCGTGTCGCGGGCGGTGATCAGCACCACTCCCGCGGCCAGTCGCGCCATGGCGGCGCGGAACTCGTCGTTGCTCACCCCCTCAGGATGGGGGACGGACGGGGCGGTGCCGGTGGCGGTCGTCGTAGGGAACACACCCGGCACGCTAGCCGGGGCGCCTCGCGGGGCGCATCGGGCCCCGGGACCAGCCGGGTCCTAGGACTTCCGGCGGTCGGGGATGTACATTTCCGGCACGGTTGCCGAGGGTTCACCCGGACGTTCCCGATGTGCCGCGCCCTGTTCACCGGGTCGTCTCCCCGGAGGGGCCGGGGCGAGGGGCGGACGGCGGCCCCGGCGGCGCGAGCGGGAAGTCCCCCGCGTGGTCGTGTGTTCAGGAGAACGACGGCGGACGGTCGCCGTGCGCATCCGATCCTTCCCCGTCTGTTGTGACTTGAGTCACAGAGTCGACTATTTGTTGACCCTGTGTACCGGGGGCACAGCTCACTGTGATTCAGTGGCCGGAACACCCGCTACGAGGAAGCCGATCAGAAGCCTGGAGTTTGCTGTCGAGGTCTCGGGGAGAGCGAGCGATGGAGACCGAGTCGGAGCCCTACGTCCGTCTTGCGACCCTGAGGCAGCTGCACCAGGTGGTCGCGGAGCTGAACACGGCCCGCAGCCTGGCCGACACCCTGCAGACCGTCGCCGACGGCATCGTGACCGGAATCGGCTACGAGCTGGCGTGCGTCAACCTCGTACGCCCCGACGGCGACCTGGTCGTCGCCGCGTTCGCGGGCAGCGCCGCGGCCGAGGCCCTGATCACCGGACGCGTCGGCTCCCGCGCCTCCTGGGACCGCCGGCTGGGCATGGGCGAGGGCTGGGGCGACCTGCGCTTCATCCCGCACACCGAGGGCTGGGTGCTGATCGAGGACGACGTCCCCCAGTGGCACACCGACGGCCCCGAGCCCCGGTTCGAGGACGAGTGGCACCCCCACGACCGCCTCTACGCGCCGATGTACGCCTCGGGCGGCGGCCGCGAGCTGCTGGGCGTCATATCCGTGGACCGGCCGCGCAACGGCCGCCGGCCCGGCCCCTGGGGCCAGGAAGCCCTCCAGATGTACGCCTCCCAGGCGGGCATAGCCATCAGCAACGCACGGCTGCGCGCCAACATGCAGCGCGCGCTGGTGCGCCTGGAGCGCGAGCAGCAGGCGCTGCGCGCCAGCGAGGAGTCCTTCCGGCAGGCCTTCGAGTACGCGCCGAGCGGCATGGCCATCGCCGAGATGGGCGGCGACCAGCACGGGCGGCTGCTGCGCACCAACGACGCCCTCTGCCGGCTGCTCGGCCGGCCCGCCTCCGCGATGCGGCGCTACTCCTTCGCCGACCTGGTCCACCCCGAGGACGTCGGCACCCTGCTGCGGACCTCCGCGGAGGGCGGCCGCGCGGAGATCCGCCTCGGCCGCAGGGACGGCACCTACGTCTGGGTCTCGCTGCGCAACTCCGTCGTCGCGGACACCGCCGACGGCCCGCGCTTCCTCCTCACCCACGTCGAGGACATCGAGGACCGCAAGCGCCACGAGCTCCAGCTCGCCCACCGCGCCTCCCACGACGCGCTCACCGGGCTGCCCAACAGCGCCGAGCTCCGCGCCCGGCTGAGCGCCCGGCTCTGCGAGCGGCCGCACGCCCCGTACGCGTCCGACATCGACGCCCTCGACGCCGCGTACGACGGCGACGGGTACACCGCGGACGGCTTCGGTTTCGACACCCTCGGCGGCCGCTCCTACGACCACCACGTCCACATGGTGGCGCCGGGCGGTGACGTCGACGACGGCACCAAGGGCATGGCGGTCCTCTTCTGCGACCTGGACGGCTTCAAGTCGATCAACGACCGGTTCGGCCACCAGACCGGAGACGCGGTGCTCGTCGAGGTCGCGCGCCGGCTCACCACCGGCGTGCGGGACGGGGACACGGTGGCCCGGCTGGGCGGCGACGAGTTCGTGGTCCTCGCCGACGGCCTGGGCGCGGCGGACGCCGCCGACCTGGCCGTACGGCTGCGGAACGCGATCATCCTCCCGATCCGGGTGGGCGGCCGGGGGGTCCGCGTCGGTGCCAGCTTCGGTATCGGCTGGGCCGAATGCGGGATGTCCGTCGAGGAGGTCCTGCAATCCGCGGACCAGCGGATGTACGTGGAGAAGCGGTCCCGGTCGAAGGTCCACCGCCGGGCGGGGTGAGGCGCAGACCACCCGATGGGGTGAGTGGAACCGGGTAGGCTCGCCTGGCGTCAGCATTGTGCTGACGAGATGGTGAGGAGTGACTGGATGACGGCCGCGAACAACGGCGCAGGCACGCCCGAGAACGACGACCCGTTCGGCTACCTGTACGAGGACGGTCAGGCGGCGGGCGCCACCCCGCCCGGCCAGGGGCGCGGTTACGGCTACCCCGGTCCGGCCGCGCAGCCCGGTGTGCCGCGCACCTCGTACAACCAGGTCCGCACGGTCGGCGAGCGCCGTCAGTACACCCAGCCGCAGGTCCCGCACCAGCAGGGCCAGGGCCAGCAGCAGGGCGGGTACGGCTACCCGCAGGGGTACGGTCAGCAGGGCCACGGTCAGCAGCAGGGCGGCTACGGCCAGCCGACCGCCGCCTACGCCGCGCCGGAGACCTACCCGGGCGGCGACCGGACGCGGCAGACGCCCGTGCCCCCGCACGGCGGCGGCCACGGCCGCGGCGGCGGTCCGAACACCCGCGGTCTGCTCATCGGAGCCATCGCGGTCGTCGCGGTGGTCGTCATCGGCATCGGAGCCGCTCTGATGACGAGCGGCGACGAGAAGGACAAGGCGGGCGGCGAGCCGGGCGCGGGCACCTCGCCCACGGTCGGGGAGAGCGTGAAGCCGAGCGACGAGCCGTCGAAGGGCGGCGACGAGCCGGTGGAGCTGCCCAAGCAGGACGCGGTGACGCTGACGTTCGGCGGCGGGTCGACGGCCGAGAAGACCATCAAGGGCGCCGAGGGCACCGGCGGCGCGTACGTGGCCGGGTTCAACGCCGTCGGCTCGTCCGTGACCTGGAACGCCGACCTGCAGAAGGGCGGCGAGTACCGGCTCTACGTCCGCTACTCCATTCCCGCCCAGGACGCCAACGCGACGCTCACCGTCAACGGCAAGGCGAACACCAACCCGCTCGGCCTGAAGAACTTCATCAACTCGACCGACCCCGCCTTCGACAAGAACTGGCAGACCACCTGGGCGCCGGTGAACCTCAAGGAGGGGAAGAACGAGATCAAGATCTCGTGCGAGCAGGGAAACCAGTGCAACGCGCTGCTCGACTGGGTCGAGGTCAAGGAGGGCTGACCGGCCTCCGTACGGGCCGCCGGGAGACCGGCCGCCGCGCCCTCGGCGGGCGCGGAACCGGCCCGTCCGGTCGGCGGCGGTCAGGCGGACGCGGCGATCAGGCGATCGGCGGCGGTTAGCCGGACGCGGCGGTCAGGCGGTGGCGGATCGTTCCGTCACCGTGATCCGGCCCACCAGCTCCGCGTAGGCCGCGGCGTCGTACTCGCCCGCGGCCGGTGCGAGGACCGTCGCCGTCGACAGGGCGACCGCGCGGGCCAGGCGGTCCGGCCAGGCGAGCCCCTCGACGAGGCCGGAGAGCAGCCCGGCGACGGCGGAGTCACCCGCGCCCGTCGGATTGCCCGCCACCGGTGCGGGCGGTGCGGCCTGCCAGAGGCCGTCGGGTGTGGCGGCGAGCAGACCGTCCGGGCCCAGCGAACCGACGACCGCGTGGGCGCCCCGCCGGCGGGCGTCGCGCACGGCGCGCAGCGGTTCGCGCGCGCCGGTGAGGTGCGCCAGCTCGTCGGCGTTGGGCTTGATCAGGTCCGGCCGGGCGGCGACGCCCCGGCGGAGCGGTTCGCCGCTGGTGTCCAGCAGGACGGGGACGCCCGCGGCCCTGGCGCGGCGCACGAGGTCGGCGTAGGCGCCGACGTGGATGCCCGGCGGGAGGCTGCCGCTGAGCGCGACCGCCTCCGCGTCCCGGAGCAGGGACGCGTAGGCGTCGAGGAAGGCCGACCACTCGTCGGCGGTGACCGTCGGGCCGGGCTCGTTGAGCTGGGTGGTGTCGCCCGTGGCGCCGTCGACGACCGCGACCGTGCGGCGGGTGGTCCCGGCGACGGGCACCAGCGCGTCGCGGACCGGCAGCGGGGCGAGCAGGTCGCGCAGCTCGGCGCCGGTGCGGCCGCCGGCGAAACCGGTGACGACGGCCTCGTGGCCGAGCGCGGCGAGGACCCGTGCCACGTTGAGGCCCTTGCCTCCGGGGCGCTCGCCGACCTCGGTCACCCGGTGGGTGGCGTGCGGGGTGAGGGCCGGGACCCGGTAGGTGATGTCCAGGGCGGCGTTGAGCGTGACCGTCAGGATCACCCGTACACCTCTAGAAGAAGAGAACCGCTGTGCTCGTACGGGTGCTGATCATGCCAAACGGCGGCGGCCGGCCCAAGGGCCAGGTGCGCGCCGCCGCCGTTCGGCGGGTCTCATCAGGCCTGCGGGTCGACCACCCAGGAGCCCTGGCGCATCACGCCCTTGAGCCGGAAGTCCTCGTCGAGGACGACCAGGTCGGCGTCCTTGCCCGGCTCCAGGGACCCGATGCGGTCCCAGGCGCCGAGGAGCTTCGCCGGGTTGGCGGAGATCGCCCGGACCACGTCCCCGACGGGGAGCCGGTCGACGGTGACGGCGCGGCGGAACGCGGTGTCCAGGGTGAGCGTGGAGCCGGCGATCGAGTCGCCCTCGACCAGCCGGGCCACCCCGTCCTTGACCTCGACGGCCAGCGGGCCGAGCTGGTAGCGGCCGTCGCCGAAGCCCGCCGCGTCCATCGCGTCGGTGATGAACGCGACGCGGCCGGCGCCGGCGGCGTTGAAGGCGAGCTCCAGTGCGGCGCGGTGCAGGTGGACGCCGTCGTTGATCAGCTCGACGGTGACCCGCTCGTCCTCCAGCAGGGCGGCGATCGGCCCGGGGGCGCGGTGGCCGAGCGCGGGCATGGCGTTGAAGAGGTGGGTGGCGACGGTGGCGCCCGCGTCGATCGCCTCGGCGGTCTGCTCGTAGGTGGCGTCGGTGTGGCCGATCGCCGCGATCACGCCGTGCTCGGCCAGCAGCCGCACGGAGTCGATGCCGCCGGGGAGTTCGGTGGCGAGGGTGACCATCTTCGCTGTGCCGCGGGCCGCGTCGAGCAGCTTGCGGACCTCGGCCGGGTCGGGGTCGCGCAGCAGGGACTCGCTGTGGGCGCCCTTGCGGCACGGGGAGATGAACGGGCCCTCGAAGTGGATGCCGGCGAGATCCCCCTGCTCGACGAGTTCGGAGAGGAACCCGGCCCGGTGGGCGAGGAAGTCCATCTCGCCGGTGACGGTGGAGGCGACCAGGGTGGTCGTGCCGTGCCGCCGGTGGGTCTCGACGCCCTTGAGTACCTCGTCGGCGGTGCCGGAGGTGAAGGAGGCGCCGCCGCCGCCGTGGTTGTGGATGTCGACGAAGCCGGGGACGAGCCAGTGGCCGGACAGGTCGGTCACCGGGGTGTCCGCGGCTGCCGCGCCGGCGATCCGCGTGCCCTCGACGATGACCCGTCCGTTCTCGACGGTCCCGGTCGGCAGCACCACGCGGGCTCCGGCCAGTACGGTGGCTGTGGCGCGAGCGGCCATCAGTCGGTTACCTCCGTGGCGAGTAGATCCCAGGCGAGCAGCCCTGCGCCCAGGCATCCGGCGGTGTCCCCGAGGGCCGCCGGGACGATCGCGGGCAGTTTCTGGAAGGTGACGCGTTCCTCGACCGCGGCCCGCAGCGGTGTGAACAAGGTTTCCCCCGCCTCGGCGAGCCCGCCACCGATGATCAGGGTCCTGGGGTCCAGCAGGGTGAGCGCGGTCACCAGTCCGTCCGCGAGGGCGCCGACGGCGTCCCGCCACACGGCGACGGCCCGTTCGTCGCCCGACGCGACGGCCTTCGCGCAGTCGGCGGCGTCCGCCAGCGGGTCGCCGGAGGCGGCGGCCCAGGCGCGGGTGACGGCGGAGGCGGAGGCGAGCGTCTCCAGGCAGCCGCGCTGTCCGCAGCCGCAGTCGGGACCGCCGGGGCGGACCACGATGTGCCCGATCTCGCCGGCGCAGCCGTGCGCCCCGGCCTCGATGACCCCGTCGATCCCGATGGCGCCCGCGATGCCGGTGCCGAGCGGCACGAAGAGGAAGCGGTCGGTTCCCCGTCCGGCGCCGATGCGGCCCTCGGCGAGGCCGCCGGTGCGCACGTCGTGTCCGAGGGCGACGGGGACGCCGCCGAGGCGTCCGCTCACCAGGTCCCGCAGCGGCAGGTCGCGCCACCCGAGGTTGGCGGCGTAGACGGCGATGCCCGCCTCGGCGTCGACGATGCCGGGCACGGCCACGCCGGCGGCCTCGGCCGCCTGCCCGAAGTGCTTCAGGCCGTGGGCGTGGAGGTCCTCGGCGAAGGAGAGGATCGACTCCACGACGGCTTCGGGGCCGCGCTCCCGCCCGGTCGCCCGCCGCGCCTCGTGCAGCAGGGTCCCGTCCGCGCCGACGAGGGCGGCCTTCATACCGGTGCCGCCCACATCGAGGGCGATGACATGTCTCACGGGGACAGTCTTGCCCCTCTACCCGGAATAGGTCTAGTCCACTCACCGAGATTGTTACCAGTGCATACAAACGGGTGATCTGTGCGCCCGTCGCACGCCGGGGCGCGCGTTGCCGAAGCGAGACCCGCAGTGGTGTAGACCTCATGGGCTCGCATGGGAGAATCTACGTTCGTTCCGCAGGGCGGCAGCGGGGACGACTCGTGCCGGACGGGGCATATCGCGCAACCAACGGCAGAGGGTGGGGAGAGCTGTGAAGCGGCCTTTCATAGGTCTGACCGCGGCGGTCGCCGCGCTGGGCATGACGGTCTCGCTGGCCGGCTGCGGCGGCGACGGCGGATCGGACGGCGTCACCCTCCGGCTGGTCGCCGCCGACTACGACGTGGCGGGCGGCGAGAGCAGCAAGAAGTACTGGGCGGATCTCACCGCCGCCTTCGAGGCCGAGCACCCCGGCATCGAGGTCGACGTGCGCATCGAGTCCTGGAACGACGTCGACCGCACGGTCGCCGAGATGGTGAAGGCCGGGGACGCCCCCGACATCGCGCAGATCGGCGCCTACGCCGACTACGCGGACGACGACCTGCTCTACTCCGCGGACCAGCTGCTCTCCATCCCCGTGCAGTCCAACTTCCTCGTCCCGCTCACCGACGCGGGCGAGCAGCAGCAGACCCAGTACGGGCTGCCCTTCGCCGCCTCCACGCGACTGCTCTTCTACAACAAGGAGCTGTTCGCCGAGGCGGGCATCGAGAAGGCTCCGCGGACCTGGGGCGAACTCGCCGCCGACGCCCGTAGCCTCAAGGCCGGCACGGACGCCACCTATCCGTTCGCGCTGCCGCTCGGCCCGGAGGAGGCGCAGGCCGAGACGATGATGTGGCTGCTCAGCGGAGGCGCCGGGTACACCGACGCGGTCGACACCTACCAGATCGACTCCAAGGCCAACGTCGCCACCTTCGAGTGGCTCCGGGACAACCTGGTCGAGCCGGGCCTGACCGGCCCCGTCGCGCCCGCCGAGCTGAACCGCAAGGACGCCTTCGCCGCGTTCACCCGGGGCGAGGTGGGCATGCTCAACGGCCACCCCTCGCTGATGCAGGCCGCGCGGAACAAGGGCGTCGAGGTCGGGGCCGTCGCCCTGCCGGGGCGGGACGGGCAGTCCAAGTCGTCCATGGGCGTCGCCGACTGGATCATGGGCTTCAAGGAGAACGGCCACCGCGAGGAGATCGGCGAGTTCCTGGACTTCGTCTTCAGCGACGACAACGTCCTCGCCTTCGCCGGCCAGAACGATCTGCTGCCGGTGACCGTCTCGGCCTCCGAGGCGATGGAGCAGGACCCGGAGCACCGGGACCTGAAGGAGTTCCTCGCGGAGCTCCCGGAGTCCGAGCTGCCGCCCGTGGGCAAGACGTCCTGGGCCGCGGTCAGCGAGAGCATCAAGAAGAAGGTCGGCCAGGCGGTCGCGCCCGGCGGCAGCCCCGCGGCGACGCTCGGTGCGATCCAGCGCGACGCGTCGGCGGCCGAGGCGGCGGAGTAGCCGGGGCGGGGGCGCCGGGGCAGCAGGCGGCGGGGCAGCGGGGGCCGGGGTGTCGCCGGGCGGCGATATTTTGGATCGTATGACCGACGAGTCCGTCAGCCCCGCCCCGCCCGGCGCCCTCAGCGACCGCGAGAGCGCCGTTCTCGCCATGGAGCGGCGCTCGTGGCCGGGACCCGGCGCCAAGGAGCGGGCGATACGGGAGCAGCTCGGGATGTCGCCGGTCCGGTACTACCAGCTGCTCAACGCCCTCCTCGACGACCGGCGGGCCCTCGCCCACGACCCGGTGACCGTCAACCGGCTTCGCCGTGTGAGGGACGCCAGGCGAAGTCGCCGATAGGGTCGGGTGGCATGGGCAGCTCCCCGTACGCACACACCATGCCGACGCCGTCCACCCCCGCCGGCCGTGACGGCCTGGCGGCGATCCTCGGCCGTCCGTCCGGCGCCGTCGTCGCCCTCGACTTCGACGGCACCCTCGCCGACATCGTCCCCGACCCCGAACAGGCCCGCGCCCACGAGCGGGCCGTGCCCGCGCTGGCCGCGCTTGCGCCGCACGTCGGTTCGGTCGTCGTCCTCACCGGCCGGCCCGCCTCGGTCGCCGTGCGCTACGGCGGCTTCGCCGGCGCCGCGGGACTCGGCGGGCTGGTGGTGCTCGGCCACTACGGCGCCGAACGCTGGGACGCGGCGACGGGCACCGTGACCGCGCCCGCCCCGCACCCGGGGGTCGCCGCGGTCCGCGCCGAACTGCCCGGATACCTGGACGGGATCGGCGCGTGGCAGGGCACCTGGATCGAGGAGAAGGGCCGCGCGGTCGCCGTCCACACCCGCCGCGCGGAGGATCCGCAGGCGGCGTTCGACGCCCTGCGGGAGCCGCTCGCGGCCCTCGCGTCCCGCCACGGGCTCGTGCTGGAGCCCGGCCGCATGGTCCTCGAACTGCGGCCCCCGGGCATGGACAAGGGCGTGGCGCTCGCCGAGTACGTGCGGGAGGCGGGTGCGACGTCCGTCCTCTACGCGGGGGACGACCTCGGCGACCTCGCCGCGTACGCCGCCGTCGACAAACTCCGCTCGGACGGGACCCCCGGGCTGCTGCTGTGCAGCGGCGGCGAGGTCCCGGAACTCGCGGAGCGCGCTGACCTGGTGGTGCCGGGGCCGGGCGCGGTGGCGGACTTCCTGGCGGGCGTCGCGGAGCGGCTGGAGTAGCCCGCGGGCGGGGGCCTCCTGGGCGGGGCCGTGCCCCCTCACAGGGACCGCAGGGCCTCCAGTTGGTCGAGGAACCAGCGGCGGGGCGGGAGGGCGGTCGCGGCGGCGGCCAGGTGCTTGGTGCGGTCGGCGCGTTCCGCGGGCGGCATCGTGAGGGCGCGGTGGAGCGCGTCCGCCGTGGCCGTGACGTCGTACGGGTTGACGGTGATCGCGAACTCGCCGAGCTCCGCGTGGGCGCCCGCCTCCCGGGACAGGACGAGGGCGCAGCCTGCGTCGGAGACCACGGGGACCTCCTTGGCGACGAGGTTCATGCCGTCGCGGATCGGGTTGACCAGCGCCACGTCGGCCATGCGGTAGGCGGCCAGCGAGCGGGCGAAGTCGTCCTTGACGTGGACGACGACCGGCGTCCAGCCGGGCGTCCCGTAGGTGTCGTTGATCTCCGCGGCCAGGCGGGAGACCTCGGCCGTGTAGTCGCGGTAGACGGCGAGGTCCTGCCGCGACGGGTAGGCGAGCGCGATGTGCACGACCCGCTCGCGCCACTCGGGCCGCGTCTCCAGGAGCTCCCGGTAGGCGAGCAGCCCGCGCACGATGTTCTTGGAGAGTTCGGTGCGGTCGACGCGGACGACGGTGCGGCGGTCCGGGCCGACGGCCTCGCGCAGTTCGGCGAGGCGGGTGCCGACGTCCGGGCGGTGGGCGCGTTCGCGCAGGAAGTCGGCGTCGGCGCCCAGACCGTGGACGCCGGTCTCGGTCCGGCCGGTGCCGCCGACCACGCGGTCGCAGCAGTCGGTGAACGCGTCGGCCCAGCGCTCGGTGAGGAAGCCGAGCCGGTCCGCGCCGAGCATTCCGCGCAGCAGTTCCCCGGCGATGTCGTCGGGCAGCAGGCCGAAGTACTCGGGGGGCGCCCACGGGGTGTGCGAGAAATGGCCGATCCGCAGGTCCGGGCGGAGCTCGCGCAGCATGCCGGGGGTCAGGGCCAGGTGGTAGTCCTGGACCAGGACGGCCGCCTCGGGTGCGGCGGCCTCCGCGAGGGCCTCGGCGAAGGCGCGGTTGTAGGCGCGGTAGGAGTCCCACTGGGAGCGGAACTCCTGGTCGAAGACCGGTTCCAGCGGGGTCTGGTAGAGCATGTGGTGCACGAACCACAGGACCGAGTTGGCGATGCCGTTGTAGGCGGCGGAGTGGACCGCGGGATCGATGTCGAGCATCCGTACGCCCGGCTCGCCGACGCCGCGGCGTACGGCCTCGCGGTCGCCGTCGCCGAGGGCGGCGCAGACCCACAGGGACTGCTCGCCGGAGTCGATGGCGGAGAGGCCGGAGACCAGGCCGCCGCCCCCGCGGCGTGCTTCGAGTTCCCCGGCCCCGGTCGTCGTGTAGGAGACCGGGCCGCGGTTGGACGCGACGAGGATCTGGGCAAGGTCGTTGACCATGTGGCGAACCTAGCCCGTGCGGGGTGCCCTCAAACGTGCGTACGGCTCCGCCGCAGGTCAGTGGTCCCGATTCCGGCCACGGGACGCGGCGACGGCGACCACCCCGGCGGCGGTGAGGCTCAGCGCGACGCCGCCGAGCAGCCACAGCTGCTCGGCGGTCGATCCGGTCCTCGCGAGCTCGGCGCGGGCGGCGACCCCGGCGGGTGCCGCCAGGGCCCCGCCCGTGCCGGAGCCGGAGCCGGGGCCGGATTCGGAGTCAGGACCGGAATCATCGGTTCCGGCATCGGGGCCGGTGCCGCCGGAACCGGAGCCTGCCGCCGCGGCCGTCACCGGTACCGGGCCGGGGACGTCGGCCGGTACGGGCGCCGGCGCGGCGGCGGGTGCGTGCCGGTGGGCCGCGCCGTGTGCGACGGGCCCGGTGGCGGGCGGCTCGGCGGGTGCGGCCGGGGCGGCGCCCGCCGAGCCGAGGAGGGCGCTCGCGGCGACGGTGAGGGTGCCGAGGAGACGGGCCGCGCGGGCGGGCGCGCGACCGGTACGGGGGCGGCGGACGTCAGGGACGAGGGCGTGCAGCGCGGCGTACATACATCGGAAAGGTAGACAAAATGCTCGGCGGTGCCGGGTTATGCCGCGCGACGCGCCGCGTACTCACCGATCTCGCGCATCGGCGGACGCTCCTCCGTGTCCACCGGGTGGGTGCGTGGGACGAAGCCCTGCGCGGAGCGCTCGAACTGGGTCAGTGCCGGGCGGACCAAGTGCCCTCGTGCCAGACGTAGTTGGGCGGTGCGGTAGATGGTCGCGGCCATCCGTCCCAGGGCCTGGCCGTCCTGGTGGCGGTGGAGGCGGGTGCCGACGTCGACCTGGGCGAGGGCGTCCATGCCCACCAGGTTCAGCGCGTCGACGAGCAGCCCCAGCTCCACGCCGTAGCCCACGGGGAACGGCAGTTGTTCCAGCAGGCTGCGGCGGGCCGCGTACTCGCCGCCGAGCGGCTGGACGAACCCGGCCAGTTGCGGCCAGTGGAGGTTGAGCAGCGGGCGGGCCACCAGCTCCGTCACCCGGCCGCCCTGCCCGGGTTCGCTGCCGTAGGGCCGGTCGTACATCGCCTTGACGAACTGCACGCCGGGATCGGTGAGCAGCGGCCCGACGATGCCGGAGACGAAGTCCGCCGAGAACTCGCGCAGGTCCGCGTCGACGAAGCAGACGACGTCCCCGCCGGTGGCCAGCAGCGACCGCCACAGCACCTCGCCCTTGCCCGGCACGGCGGGCAGCCGGGGGAGGACCGTGTCGCGGTGCACCACCCGGGCGCCCGCCTCCCGCGCGACCAGGGCCGTCCGGTCGGTGGACCCGGAGTCCATCACCACCAGTTCGTCGACGAGCGGGACCGCGTCCGTCATCAGTTCGTCCCGGATCACGGTGACGATCTCACCGACGGTGGCCTCCTCGTTCAGGGCGGGGAGGACCACGCTGACCGTGGTGTTCTGCTTGGCGGCGAGCAGCCGGTCCAGGGGACGGTCGGCCACCGACCAGGACCGCCGGGCCAGCCAGCGCTCCACCTCATCCAGCACGTGATCTCCATCTCGCGGATCGGACGACCAGCTCAAACCGTCCGGGGGTTCGGTTACAGTCTTGAACAACGCGGACGGCCGTCGCATGTCGGGGTCGCCACGCGGACAAGCCAAACAATCGAATACCGCTCATCCAGAGGGGCAGAGGGATACGGCCCGTTGAAGCCCCGGCAACCCTCCAGCCGGTCTCGTTCTCATCAGAAGCGAGGCTCCCGGCTAGGGAAGGTGCCAAATCCGTCTCATGGCGAGATGCGCCATGAGGAAGATGAGGAGAAAGGGCCTCGCCTCCATGGCTTCACAGACTGTCGTGACCACCCCCGACACCGTCGACCTCGGACCCGCCGCCGGGCTCTCCTGCCGCGAGTGCGGCGAGCGTTTCGCCCTCGGCCCGATCTTCGCCTGCGAGATCTGTTTCGGGCCGCTCGAGGTGGCCTACGACTTCCCGAGCGGCGACCCCGAGGGTCTGCGCAAGCGGATCGAGAACGGTCCCGAGAACATCTGGCGCTACGCCCCGCTGCTGCCCGTCCCCGCCGACGTGGCCTCCAAGCCGAACCTGAACCCGGGCTGGACCAAGCTCGTCCAGGCCGACAACCTCGCCCGCGAGCTGGGCGTCGAGCCGGGCAAGCTGCACGTCAAGGACGACTCCGGCAACCCGACGCACTCCTTCAAGGACCGTGTCGTCGCCCAGGCGATCGAGGCGGCGCGCGCCTTCGGCTTCACCACCCTGTCCTGCTCGTCCACCGGCAACCTGGCCGGTGCGGTGGGCGCCGCCGCGGCCCGCGCCGGCTTCCGCTCCTGCGTCTTCATCCCGCACGACCTGGAGCAGGGCAAGGTCGTCATGGCCGCGGTGTACGGCGGCGAGCTCGTCGGCATCGAGGGCAACTACGACGACGTGAACCGCTTCTGCTCGGAGCTCATCGGCGACCCGGCGGGTGAGGGCTGGGGCTTCGTCAACGTCAACCTCCGCCCGTACTACGGCGAGGGCTCGAAGACGCTGGCCTACGAGATCTGCGAGCAGCTCGGCTGGCGGATCCCGGACCAGATCGTCATCCCGATCGCCTCCGGCTCCCAGCTCACCAAGATCGACAAGGGCATCCAGGAGCTGATCAAGCTCGGTCTCGTCGAGGACCGGCCGTACAAGATCTTCGGTGCGCAGGCCGAGGGCTGCTCCCCGGTGTCGGTGGCCTTCAAGGCCGGCCACGACGTGGTCCGCCCGCAGAAGCCGGACACCATCGCCAAGTCCCTGGCCATCGGCAACCCGGCCGACGGCCCCTACGTCCTGGACATCTGCCGCCGCACCGGCGGCGCGGTCGAGGACGTCACGGACGAGCAGATCGTGGACGCGATCAAGCTGCTGGCCCGCACCGAGGGCATCTTCACGGAGACCGCCGGCGGCACGACCCTCGGCGTGGCGAAGAAGCTGATCGAGGCCGGCGCCATCGACCCGTCCCTGACCACGGTCGTCATCAACACGGGTGACGGCCTGAAGACCCTCGACGCGGTGGCCCCCACAGCGGGTATGTCCGCAGTCATCCGCCCCAACCTGGACTCTTTCCGAGAGGCTGGCCTCGCATGAGCGTCAACGTCCGTATCCCCACCATCCTGCGCACCTACACGGGCGGCCAGGCCGAGGTGAGTGCCGAGGGCGCGACCCTCGCGCAGGTCATCGAGGACCTGGAGAAGAACCACACCGGGATCGCCGCCCGCGTCCTGGACGACCAGGGCAAGCTGCGCCGCTTCGTGAACGTCTACGTGAACGACGACGACGTGCGCTTCGAGCAGGGTCTGGAGACCGCGACGCCGGACGGCGCGGGCGTCTCGATCATCCCCGCGGTGGCCGGCGGCTGCTGATCCTTTCCCGCGTTTCTCGCCCGGTTCGCGGTCGAGTTACCCAGAGTTACCGAATTGCCCCCTCCGCGAGAGAAGCGGAGGGGGCAATTCTGCATGGTTAGACGCGATAGAGTCTGGGAAGCCCCCTCCGCCGACCCGGCTCGAATGCGCCCTGGACCGCAAGAATGCGGCCAAAGTCCGTGGTCGAATCGCCTCAAAAGTGCCGCTTTGTCGGGCCCGACTTGCCCGGGAATTCTGCGGATTCGCTCGGATCGGTCGATCGGTCCTGCCCGGATTTTGTCGTCCGACTGACCTGTTGCAGAGGGCAGTTGGGCAGATACATTCAGCCGCGGTCGACGCGTTCCGGCGCACACCCCACCTGTCGGGGTGAGGTCTGACCCAGGGTCCGCGAAGTGCGGTCCTGCGCAAGGGCCAGTAATAGGGGAGTTAGGCATGGCTCAGGGCACCGTCAAGTGGTTCAACGCGGAGAAGGGGTACGGCTTCATCGCGGTCGACGGTGGTGCGGATGTTTTCGTCCACTACAGCGCGATCCAGATGGACGGGTACCGCACCCTTGAAGAAGGTCAGCGAGTCGAATTCGAGATCTCGCAGGGCCAGAAGGGTCCGCAGGCGGACATGGTCAAGCTCGCCGTCTGATCCGACTGATCCAGGCGCGTTCGGCCACCGACGCACTCACGCACGAGGGGCTCGCATCCCACCGGGACGCGGGCCCCTCGCGCGTGCGCGCACGCGGCCGGTGAAGCAGTGCGTCCAGGAGCTGGGCCTTCTCCGAAGGCGCTTGCGCCCTCCCGTCGCCCGACCACCACCCCTCATCGGGCCTTCTTCGAAGGCGCTTGCGCCCTCCCGTCCCCGACCACCGCCCCTCATCGGGCCTTCTTCGAAGGCGCTTGCACTCTCGGGGGTCGAGTGCTAATCATTGGCGTTAGCACTCTCCCAGTGAGAGTGACAGAACTTGGATCGTGCCGGTGAGGTCGGCAGGCCGGGTGGGGCAAGGAACCACCGGGCTCGCGGACCGTCCGTCGCGGGCACCTCGCGCGATCCGGAGCAATCCACCCCAGTCCGGGAGGACCACTTCACATGGCCAAGATCATCGCGTTCGACGAGGAGGCACGGCGCGGTCTCGAGCGCGGGATGAACCAGCTCGCCGACGCCGTCAAGGTCACCCTTGGTCCCAAGGGTCGCAACGTCGTCCTCGAGAAGAAGTGGGGCGCCCCCACGATCACCAACGATGGTGTGTCCATCGCCAAGGAGATCGAGCTCGAGGACCCGTACGAGAAGATCGGCGCCGAGCTGGTCAAGGAAGTCGCCAAGAAGACGGACGACGTCGCCGGTGACGGCACGACGACCGCGACGGTCCTGGCCCAGGCTCTGGTCCGCGAGGGCCTGCGCAACGTGGCCGCCGGCGCCAACCCGATGGCCCTCAAGCGCGGCATCGAGAAGGCCGTCGAGGCCGTCTCCGGTGCGCTGCTGGAGCAGGCGAAGGATGTCGAGACCAAGGAGCAGATCGCTTCCACGGCCTCCATCTCCGCCGCCGACACCCAGATCGGCGAGCTCATCGCCGAGGCCATGGACAAGGTCGGCAAGGAAGGCGTCATCACCGTCGAGGAGTCCCAGACCTTCGGTCTGGAGCTGGAGCTCACCGAGGGTATGCGCTTCGACAAGGGCTACATCTCGGCGTACTTCGCGACCGACATGGAGCGTATGGAGGCGTCCCTCGACGACCCGTACCTCCTGATCGTCAACTCCAAGATCGGCAACGTGAAGGACCTCCTTCCGCTGCTGGAGAAGGTCATGCAGTCGGGCAAGCCGCTGCTGATCATCGCCGAGGACGTCGAGGGCGAGGCCCTGTCGACCCTGGTCGTCAACAAGATCCGCGGCACCTTCAAGTCCGTCGCCGTCAAGGCCCCGGGCTTCGGCGACCGCCGCAAGGCCATGCTGAACGACATCGCCATCCTCACGGGCGGCACGGTCATCTCCGAGGAGGTCGGTCTCAAGCTCGAGAACGCCGGCCTGGACCTGCTGGGCCGTGCCCGCAAGGTCGTCATCACCAAGGACGAGACCACCATCGTCGACGGCGCCGGTGACAGCGACCAGGTCGCCGGCCGGGTCAACCAGATCCGCGCCGAGATCGAGAACAGCGACTCGGACTACGACCGCGAGAAGCTCCAGGAGCGCCTCGCGAAGCTGGCCGGCGGCGTGGCCGTCATCAAGGCCGGCGCCGCGACCGAGGTCGAGCTCAAGGAGCGCAAGCACCGCATCGAGGACGCCGTTCGCAACGCGAAGGCGGCCGTCGAGGAGGGCATCGTCGCCGGTGGTGGCGTGGCCCTGCTCCAGGCCTCCTCGGTCTTCGAGAAGCTTGAGCTCTCGGGCGACGAGGCGACCGGCGCCAACGCCGTGAAGCTCGCGCTGGAGGCCCCGCTCAAGCAGATCGCCGTCAACGGTGGTCTCGAGGGCGGCGTCATCGTCGAGAAGGTGCGCAACCTGCCCGTCGGCCACGGCCTGAACGCCGCGACCGGTGAGTACGTCGACATGATCGCCGAGGGCATCATCGACCCCGCGAAGGTCACCCGCTCCGCTCTGCAGAACGCGGCGTCCATCGCGGCGCTGTTCCTCACCACCGAGGCCGTCATCGCCGACAAGCCGGAGAAGGCCGCCGCGCCCGCCGGCGGCGGCATGCCGGGCGGTGACATGGACTTCTGATCCGGTTCCCCGGATCGGACCCAGTCCGTCGAGTACCGAGGGCGGCACCCCACTCCCAGGGGGTGCCGCCCTCGGGCGTTCTCGTGTCGTGGCGGGGCTCAGCGCTCGTAGTGGTACCGGCAGGCGGCGACCCGGATCTCGTCGTCGACGATCTTGTAGACGAGGCGGTGCTCGTCGGTGATGCGGCGCGACCAGTAGCCCTGGAAGCCGTGCTTGAGGGGCTCGGGCTTCCCGATGCCTTCGTTGCCGTTGCGTGCGATGTCCTGGAGCAGGGTGTTGATGCGCTTCAGGACCTTGCGGTCCTGGGCCTGCCACCAGACGTAGTCGCCCCAGCTCGACTCGTCCCACACGAACTTCACTCGGCGAGCTCCCTGACCGTGCCGCCGCCGTTCTCCAGGCGGTCGATGGATGCCAGCAGGCGCCGGGCGTTCTCCGGGCTGCGCAGCAGGTACGCGGTCTCCTTCAACGACTCGTACTCGGCGAGCGCGACGATGACCACGGGCTCGCGCCCCGCTCTGGTCACTATGACCTCCTCGCGATCGTCGACCACCGCGTTCAGGGTCTCGGCGTACTTCGCGCGGGACTCGGTGTAGGTCATGGTCCGCATCGTCTGCTCCCTTGGTGAGTACAACATCCTGTACGTACGGAAAACTGTACGTCGCGGACGGGGGCACGCCAAGCCGGCACGTCCCGGCCGGCCAAGGAGGGCGAGGCCCACTCCCAGGGGGTGCCGCCCTCGGACGTTCTCGTGGTGCGTCCGGCAACGATGCCCGCAGCAGGTGTTGTTGAGCGGGCGGGCCCGCCGGGCGGCGGACCAGCGGTTGTTACAGTTCGTGAGGCGGGCGTAGCAGGTTCGCCGGCCGGTGCGAGGAGACGGGGGTTTCCGATGGAACAGCCGAGACTCAAGGCGAAGTGGGACAGCCTGACCGCGCTCGCCGACGATCTCGACGACATGCAGGCCTATCTCGACCGGCAGGTCAAGCGCATGGACGAGATCGTGGACAGCATCGAAGCCGGCTGGCGCGGTCCGGCCGCGAAGGCGTACCGGGCCTTTCACCGCGGCGCCGCCGAGGACGCGGTGCGCATCCGCATGGTGATGCAGAGACTCGAGCAGGCCGTACGCCTGAGCCGTGACGGCTTCTCGCAGAACGACCTCGACGTCATGGACCGCCTGCGGGCCATCCAGGCCACGGTGGACGTGCAAGCGGAGACGCGTGAGCTCTCCACACCCGGTCCGGGTGTTCCTGACGCGGCACGCAGCAGGATCGCCGACTTCTGAAACACGGGGGATCAATGTCGGACGACGAGCACATAACCGTCGACTTCGCCACGCTGCAACGGCTGTCGGGTGATCTGGAGGACATCCTCAAGAAGATGAACGAGCGGCTCGACCTGCTGCACGGCAGGGTCGAGAAGGTCGTGCTGACCTGGGAGGGCGAGGCCCGCGAGGTCTTCGTCGACGAGCTCGACAAGTGGGACCGCTCGGCGCAGGACCTCCAAGCGGCGCAGGCGTGGCTGCACGAGATCGTCACCACGGGGCACATCAACTACTCCGCGGCGCACCAGGCGGTGCTGCGGGGCTGGAGCGGCGCCTGATGGCCGGACCGCAGCCCGGCCCCCCGGCGGCCGGACCGAACGGCACCATCGACGTCAAGCCGTCCGACCTCTACAGGGTGTCCGGCGGGGTCGCCGCCCAGCAGTCGCCGATGGACCGGGGCGCGAAGCAGCTCCTCGAGAAGCTGCGCGAGTATCCCGACGCCGGCGGCTACGGAACCGCCCCCCAGGCCTTCGCCGCCTCGTACGTCAAGGTGGGCAACCGCTTCCTGGAGGTGTGGGCGAAGAGCATCGTCAGCATCGGCGGAGCCGCGGTCGGGTTCACGTCGACGGCCAACAGCTACGCCAAGGCCGAAGCCGCCAACGACCCCTCGGGCAAGACCAAGGCCGTGCATCAGCCGCTGCCCGCGGTCATCGAGAAGGTGCCGGACTACGGCTCCGTGCCGAACCTCAGGTGGGGCGACGACGACGGCGGGGACGACGTCATCCGCACGCTGCTGGAATGGGTTCCCGGGCCGGTGCGGGACGTGCTGCGCCCCGTGGTGAAACACGCCTTCCGGATGGGCAAGGTGGCCGAGGTCTACCCGTACCCGCAGCAGCACTACCTGAACTCGCTCTCCAAGGCGTGGATGTCGATGACCATGACGCTCTCCGTGACGGAGAGCGCGCTGACGGGGAACGTCGACAGCATCACCCGGCAGAGCAACAGCGAGTGGCACAACGCCATGCGGCACTTCTGCAGTTCACTGTGGGGCACGTCGGCGTGGGGGAAGAGCACCGCGGGCTACCAGTGGAAGCACGACTCCGCCGCGTCGCAGACGTCCACCCATCCCGTGATGACGGTCCTCTTCGACACAGCCCAGAAGGTCGGCGACCTGCTGTACCAGTTTGCCGAGGCGGCCGTCTACATCAACCACGAGGTGTGGGAGGTGTACAAGGAGGCGGTGCTCGACGCGATCCCCAAGGTCGAGGTGAACCTCAAGGACGGTGTCGGGATGGACGACGTCAAGGGTCTCGTCAAGGGCCTGGTGAAGGGCGCGGCCAAGGGGGCGGCCCAGCTCGGCGCCGGCATCGTCCTCAATCTCGACACCGCGAAGCTGAACGCGATCGTCACCGAGTACAACCGGCGGGTCAACGCGCTGGTGCCGCAGATGGACGCCCTGATGAGCCCGCTGGACGAGGCGTTCCGCAGCGCTCCCCGGTTCGAGGCCCAGGAGGCCCGCGCCGAGGCCTTCGGCCGACGTGCTCTCGACGAGTTCAAGAAGGAACACCGGTGGACCGATCCCGAGGACACGAAGAACGGGATCTACCGCATCGACCTGGCCAGTTCTGAGTACATGGCAAACGGCCACACCGTGGACAAGCATGTCGGCAAGTCACCGGAGCAATTGGCCCAGCGTCTGCGTGATCAGGGCGATCCGGCAACGGCGAGCTGGCCGCACGGCAAACCCACGGTCGGCGCGGCATCCAGCTTCACTGATCTGTCGAGTGCCCAGCGCTTCACCCAGTACAACATCGATCAGCACTCGGCCGATATCAAGCAGTGGCTCGACGGCCCGCCGCCGCCGGCCGACGGCGAGGTGAGGAAGTTCGTCGGAGCCGGCCCGAACGGTGAGGTGACGGGCACGAGCGTCACCAAGCAGCCGTACGATCCGGCGGACCCCATGACCGGATTCAAGCAGGGCGGTATGGAGGCCAAGCCCATCGACGTGAAGAACATCGACACGCGGCTGAAGTACGATTCCAGCCTCGATCCCCCCTTTGCCGTCATCACTTCCATGCCTGCGCGCTGACCGAGAGCTGAGAGAGCGAATGGACCCTCTGAAGCGAACCGCCTGGGAGGCGGCGGCTCTCAGGCTGCTCGGCGACGTGTACGCGTTCGCCGCGACTGGGCCGCGTACCCAGGCGGACTGGCGGGACGACGTGCTGGCCGTACTCCGCCGGGACGTGAGTGATCCGCAGGGCTGCCTCACGCTCGACAGGGATGCGGCGGAGCGGGACGAGAGCCATGCCTCGTTTCCTTTTTCGACGCTCACCCAGGAGACGCTGGCGGCGAAGCTGTTCCCGGTCGAGCCCACCGTCGCCGTGCGACTTCTGATCACCATGACGTACGAGTGGGGCCCCGTCCCAGCGCAGACGGACTCAGCCACCTGGGACGACGCCAGGACGGTGCTGGCCCGCTACGGGCAGGAGATCTCCTGCTACAGCAACATCACCTCTGCCCGGACCACTTCCGCACCGGACCTCGGCGCGGGCGTGACGGGATGGATGCCGCTCACCGAGTATGACGGTGACGCCGGGTTCGTCGTCGTCTCTCCGGACGAGGTCGGTGTCTTCTGGTCGTTCGACCCCATCTGACGGAGATCAGTGCCGTGCGTACACGCAGTTCGAGCTACCCCGACCGGGAGACGGCCCAGTGGGCCACCCAGCAGGTCGTGACCCGCAACGAGCAGGCCATCCACCGGTGGCTCGCCCAGGGCACCCGGCAGCGGCTGACGATCGAGGCCGCGTGGCCGTCGCGGGAGGAGCCGGTGGGCCGCGTGCTCCTGCAGGCGATGATGCTCGCCGGGCGGGAGCCCGTGGACGTCCGCGCCGCACGGGTCGTCCTGCATCGTGCCCCCGAGAGTGCGCACGGCTTCGTCGTGCACGCCACCTTCCCCGTCTATCTGTAGGGATGCCGCACCCGTGCCCATGAAGCCTCTGGAGTTCGACCGTCGTTACGGCGAGCTGGACCAGGTGATCAGCGCCTATCTCGGCCGGCCCGTCGACGGTGCGGAGGATGCCGAGGAGGGGCCGGACGAGGCGTTGCTGGCCTACTTGCGGCACACCTGGCACACCCGTCCGTGGGCGTTGGGCATCGCCGAGCAGCAGGTCCGCGAATACGCCCGCAATCCGCCCGGCCGCCTCAGGCTCAGTCTGGGCGAGTTCTATCCGGTGCCGGACGTGGGACTGCCCGAGTCCATGATCCAGGACTGGCTCTTCCGGATCGCCGACCACCTCAAGGGGTCGATCGAGGACGGTGCCGTCCCGCCCCCGGCAGTGCCGCGCACCCACTGGGAGTGGCGCGCGCGCTTCCCGGAACTCGCCCAGCTCCTCGGGGGCTGGTTCTCCCAGGACATGCCCGACGAGTTCGCCGACCACGACGCGGCGCTCGGGGACTACGCCCGGTCCACGCAGCCGCAGCTGGTGGCCCGCGCCGTCGGCGAACTCGCCGAGTTCCTGGCGCTCGGCCTGGACGAGCCCGACTGTGTGCTGGCCCTGGCGGAACTGGGCATGGAAGTGGACCCACCGGCGCCCTACGCCCCGAGCAGCTGGCTCGGTCTTGTCTCCGAACGGCTGGCCGCCCGCGCGGACAGCGGGCGTCCGGCGGATCCGGAGCGGTGAGGCCCGCTCCCAGAGGCTGCCGCCCTCGGGCGTTCTCGTGGGGCGTCCGGGGCGGGGCGGGTCAGCGTGGGTGGTTGAGGTCGCGCCAGGCGCGCGGGGACATGCCGTAGGCGCGCTTGAAGACCTTGCTGAAGTGGGTGGCGTCCGTGAAGCCCCACCGCCGGCCCGTCGCGCCGATGGTCCGCAGTCTGCCGGGCGGGCCGGCCAGGTCCCGTCTGCACTCGGCCAGGCGCAGCGCCCGGACGTGGTCGCCGAGGCTGATGCCGGAGCGGGCGAGCACGGCGTAGAGGTGCCGCACGGAGATGCCGTGCGCGGCGGCGATCCGGGCCGCAGACAGGTCGCGGTCGGCCAGGTGTGCGCGGATGTACCGGGTGATCCGCAGGCTCAGCGTCGCCTCCATCGGCGCCCTGGCCCGGTCGGTGTCCCCGTGCCGGGAGGTCAGGACGGCGCGCAGGAGTTCGACGCTCGGTTCCACCACGGCTTCGGCGTACGCGCCCTCGTGCAGCGCGTCGTCGGAGGCGAGCCGGGCGAAGTAGTCGAAGGCGAGCCGTGCGAGGGGGTCGCCCGGGCCGAGGGCGAGTGCGCCGGTCTCCCGCAGCAGCCGGTCGGGGAGCGCGAGCGCCGAGCGGGGGAAGCGCAGGAAGTGGTGGTCCACCCCTTCGTCGAAGAGCAGGGTGTAGGGCGCGACGGACTCGTAGACGGCGAACTCGCCGGGCCGCAGCACGCATTCGCGGCCGTTCTGCACGACCAGGCTGGTGCCCGAGACCTGGAGTCCGAGGAAGACGGCGGGCTCCTCGTCGTCGCGGCGGGCCTGCCGGGACGTGCGGTGGATGGTGACCGCCGTCGCCCGCGCCGAGCAGATCCGCAACGGGCCGGCGGCGCCGAGCCCGATGCGCACGGACATCTCCTCGGCGGGCGGCCCGTGGTCGATGTCGACCGCGACCACGGACTCCCACACCGCGTGCCGGACCACTTCCTCGCGGTCCGCCGGCGGCACGAAGGCGGTGTCCAGGACGGGGCTCATGCGGCGGACCCCCGTCCGCGCCGGCCGTGGGGCGGCACCGGCCCCACCGCGGCCCGTTCTCTCATCGCGTCCCCCTGATCCGCTTCGGTTCCCTGCGCCGGCCGGCCGGCGCAGGTCCTGCACCACCGACAACGTTCTCTGCACGGACGACACAGTCCGCGACCGGCGACGAACCTAAGGTCCATGGCCGAGACAGTCGTTGAGACGACGTCACCGAGCAGAAGGGTTGCACCGTGCAACGAGTACTGACGAGACGGCGCACGCGGTGGGGTGTGCTGGGGGCCACGGCCCTGCTGTTCGCCGCCGGCCTGACGGCCAGTCCGGCGATGACCACGCCGGCCCACGCCGCGTACGGCCCGTGCAACACGACGGTGAAGCGCACCGACGGGCTGGCCGTGCACAACTACTACGTGGTGCCCGCGCGCACGGGCAACGGCCTGAGCTGCTACATGCGGTACCGGACGGGCAGCGAGAACGCGGTCGAGGCCCTGCAGCGGGCGATTCTGCACTGCTACCGCACCACTCCCGCCGCCCAGCGGATCCGCGACACCGGAGGAGCGGACGGGGTCTACGGCACCGGCACGGTGGACGCCGTCCGGTGGCTCCAGGCCAACCGGCTCGGTGTGAGCGCGGACGGCGTCTACGGGCCCGCGACGCGTGCGGCGATGCAGTGGCCGGACTACTGGCGCAACCCGTCCAACGGGGACATCGAGTTCATCGACTGCTACAAGCCGCCCTTCTGATCCCCTGGCGCGGCCGGCCCGCCCGGCCGTGACACGGGTTCCGGACGGGGCGCGGGCGCCGGGCGCGAGGGCGGGCCTCCGGGGTGCCACGGGTTGGGGCCCGCGGCGCCGTACCGGGGGCAAACCCCCCTGGGAAGACGCCGGTTGGCCCCGTGGGGCGGAGCCGCGCGGCGCGGGAGGGTCATGGCATGACCCAGACACTCACCGTCCGGCGCTCCGCGTTCACCGTCGCCCTCACCCTGCCCGTGCTCGCCACGGCACTCCTCGCGCTGCCGCCCGGGACCGCCGCGGCGGCGGCCCCCGCGAGCGGCAGCGCGATCGAGTGGGGGCCCTGCGCGGGGATGAGCGGACTCGACCCGCGCCAGCAGTGCGGCACCGTCCCGGTGCCGCTCGATCACGCCGACCCGTCCGGTCCGCGGATCGACCTGGCCGTCTCCCGCATCGCGAGCGGGAAGCCCGCCGCCCGCCGCGGCACCCTGCTGATCATCCCCGGCGGCCCGGGCAACGCCGGTCTGCACGAACCCTCCCGCCGCGGGCGGCAGCTCCCGCAGTCGGTGCGCGACGCCTACGACGTCGTGAGCTTCGACCCGCGCGGCACCGGCCGCTCGGCCCCGGTCTCCTGCGGCCTCGCGCACGAGGACCTGGCGATGGAACGCCTGCGCCCCTGGCCCGCCGCCGACGGCTCGATCGACGCCAACACCGCCACCGCCCGCCGCCTCGCCGACGCCTGCCAGGCCGGTGACACCGCGGTGCTGCGCACCATGAGCACCCGCAACGAGGCCCGCGACATCGACCGTCTCCGCCAGGCACTCGGCGAGCGGAAGCTGTCCGCCTGGGGCGTCTCCTACGGGACGTACGCGGGGGCCGTCTACGCCCAGATGTTCCCGCACCGCACCGACCGCTGGGTCCTCGACAGCAACGACGACCCCGACCCGGCGCGCGTCGCCCGCGGCTGGCTCGCGAACTACGCCGTCGGCGTCGAGGACTCCTTCCCCGACTTCGCCGACTTCGCCGCCGACCCGGGCAACCCCGACCGCCTCGCCGCCCGCCCGGGGGACGTCCGGCCGCTGTTCCTCGCCCTCGCCGCGCGCCTCGACCGGGAGCCGATCCCCTGGCCCGGGGCCAACCCCGCGCAGCTGAACGGCAACGTCCTGCGGCAGACGCTCCTCGACAGCCTGTACACGAAGCAGCGCTTCCCGGCACTGGCCCGCCTGATCGCCGCCGCCCGCGACGGCGGCCCGCTGCCCGCACCGAACACCCCGCCGGACGAGGCGATGCAGAACACCGTGGCCGCCTCCCTGGCCACCATCTGCAACGACGTGGACGCCTGGTCCGGCGAGGGGCAGGCCGTGTACGAGAAGGACGTCGCCGACAGCCGCGCCCGCCACCCGCTGACGGCGGGCATGCCGGTCAACGTCATGCCGTGCGCCTTCTGGGATCTCGGCCCGTCCGAGCCCGCGACCCGCATCACCCCGCACGGCCCGTCCAACGTCCTGATGATCCAGAACGAACGGGACGTCGCCACCCCGCTGGCGGGCGCGCGCGAGCTGCGGGACGCCCTCGGCGACCGCGCCCGGATGGTCGTCGTGGACTCGGTCGGCCACGCCGCCTACGTGGACAACGGGAACGCCTGCGGCGACGCGAAGGTGACCCGCTTCCTGCTGACCGGGGAGCGCCCGGCGCGGGACGTGTACTGCGCCGCGTAATGCGCCGGGCGGCGCGGGACGGGGCAGGCCGGCGTGGGCCGGGGCGGCGTGCACGAAAGCGTCCCGGTCCCGGCCGCCCCGCCCTGGGCCGGTCCCGGCCCGGGACCGGGGCGGCTTCGGGGCGTATCCCGGGCGCCGCGCCCCGGGCCCCATGACCCCTGCCGAACCCGTCGGTTGACTTGTTCCCGGTACTCGCACACGAGTACGGAACCGGAATCCGGAGGGGGCAGGCGTGACGAACGGGGGAACGGGGCCGTACGGCCCGACGTGGCGGCCGGAGCCGTACGGTCCGCAGCGCTCGCCGTGGCGGCAGGTGCGCGACGGCGACTGGCCGACGCTGCGAGAACTGCTGACGCGCGTGGTCCAGGTCAACAGCTGCCTGTGGCTGCCGATGATCCTCTGCTTCTCCGGACCGGTGCTGTCCTTCCTGACGGTCTATCCGCTGATCCGCTCCGCACGGCACCGGGCCCGGCTCCGCTTCCCCTCGCACGACGGCCGGACCGCCGACCGGGACCTGCTGCGGGTGCAGACGGCGAGGGCCTGGCTGGCCCTGGTGGCGTCCTTCGGGATTCTGGCGGTCTTCGGCACCTCGGAGGACTGGAGCGAGGCCCAGCAGCAGTACTGGATACGACTGGTGGCCACCCCCTGGCTGCTGCTGCTCACGGCGCCGCTGGTGATCTGGTGGCTGTTCCGCTCGGCGACCGCGACGGCACGGACCGGGCTGAGAACGCGCCTGCGTCCGGTGGTGCGGTCCGTCCTGTGGTTCTTCGGCGCGTTCACGGCCTTCGCGGTCCTGGCCGGTCTGATGGTGGCGGAGTTCGGGTTCGCCGTGTCCGTCTTCAGCCTGGGTTTCCTGGAGGGAGGCGGCCTGCCGCTGGTCCCCGTCCTCGCGGACGTCGCGCTGTACGGGGCGGTGCTCTGGCTCGCCTGCTTCCTCTGGTTCGCCTCGGGGCCCGTCGTCCGCGGCGTCTTCGGAACGGCCGAGGTGCACGCGGCTCTTCCGGCGCTGCTCACCGGTGTCCTGGTGTGGGAGCTGTCCCTGATCAGTCTCGCCGTCTCCGGCCTGCCGCCCGGACCGCTCCCCGTGCAGATCGCGGCCCTGCTGGGTGGGCCGGCATCGGTGACGGCCGTCGCGTGGTGGGAGATCGACCGTCTGCGGAGGCGTCACGGGGTGTCGCTGCGGGCGTGAGGGGCGGGGCGGGTCAGCCGCTGTAGTCCTTGAGTTTTCCGGTGTCGAGGGTGATGCCGACGGGGGCGGGGAGGGCGACGGTGTCCCCGTAGTCGTGGGAGTGGGTCGCCCGGTAGATCCCGTCGCGCGGGTCCGCGTGCACGACGAGCCGGTCGGCGTCACGGTCGACGAGGAGGTGGACGGGGATGCCGGCCTGGGCGTAGGCGTCGCGCTTCTCGACGCGGTCGCGGCGGTCGGTGTCGGCGTCGTGGGAGGTGACCTCGACGGCCATCAGGACACCGGCCGGCTCCGGCCACATGCCGTCGTGCGTCACGAAGTGGTCGACCGGCGCGAGAACGGCGTCCGCGACGGCCCGCCCACGGCGGTACGCGGAGACGCGGAGATCCTGCTCGGGATAGAGGAGCGTGTCCGGCCGCTGCTGCATGCACTGGGTGAGCAGCCACATCACGATGGCCCGGTGAAGCTGGTCCGGCACCGGCTTGACCTGCAACTTTCCGTTGATCAGTTCGAGCTTGACCCCCTCGGGGGCCTTCGCGGCGAGTTCTTCGAAGTCCTCGACGGACATCTGGGGGTGCTCGGCGGAAATGCGGGTCATGGCGTCGCCTCCTCCCCTCCATCGTGCCCCGGTCCGGGGACGGGTGAGCGGCAGGCTCATGCGGGTGTTCCCTCCGGGGTGCGGTCCGGGGCCCGTTCGGACGGTCCGTCCGGTGGCGCTCATGCGGACCGGGCGCTCATGCGGACAGGTCCCTCAGGGGCTCGGTGTCGAGGGGGATGCCGACGGGGGCGGGGAGGAGGGCGGGCGTGCCGTACGCGTGCACCTCGACGAGGCGGTAGACACCGTCCTCCGGCCGGCTGTGGACGACGAGGCTGTCCGCGTCACGGTCGACGAGAACGTAGACGGGGATTCCCGCCTGCGCGTAGCCGTCGCGCTTCTCGACGCGGTCGCGGCGGTCGGTGTCGGCGTCGTGGGAGGTGATCTCGGCGACCATGACCACCCCTTGGGGGCTGGACCATTCGCCGTGACCGGCGAAGTGGCGTGCCGGGGCGAGGACGCCGTCGGGCCGCGCGCGTCCTCTGCGGTATCCCTCGACGACCAGGCCCCGGTCGGGATAGAGCCGCAGGTCCGGCCGGTGGCGCATGCACTGCTCCAGCAGCCACATGAAGATCTCTCCGTGGTCGCCGTCGGGCACGGGCTTGACCTCGAGCTTTCCGTTGACGAATTCGAGCCGCACGGTGTCCGGCGCGTGGCGCTCGATCTCCTCGAACTCCTCGACGGACATCTGGGGGTGCTCGGCGGAAATGCGGGTCATGGCGTCGCCTCCTCCCCTCCATCGTGCCCCGGTCCGGGGACGGGTGAGCGGCAGGCTCATGCGGGTGTTCCCTCCGGGGTGCGGTCCGGGGAGCGCCCGGGTGTTCGTGCCGGGGTGCGGCAGGCCGCCGCGAGGGCGTGCACGCGGGCGGCCGGGAGCGCGGGCGGGGCCCCGGTGGGCACGCCCCGGCAGGGGGCGCACTTCCCGCCGGTCAGCGTCCCCGCGCGGGGCGGACGCCCGCACTCGGCGCATTCGATGACGCGGACCGGCCGGGCCTTCGGCGGGGGAGCGGGCGGCAGCTTGTCGATGAGCCGGCGCCGGGCGAGCGCCGCCGGGTGGTGGACCGGGGTCGGGAGGCCGGTGGTGAGGGCGCGGCGCACCTGCTCGTCGGTGGCCTCGCGGGCGAACCACTCCTCGACGAGCGGTGCGAGAGCGGTGCAGTCGGCGTGCGAGAGGGACATCAGCCCGTGCTCCCGCCCGAGGGCGGCGAGCAGGATGTACGCCCGGGAGCGGGTGGGGCGGCGCCGCTCCTCGGCACGCTCGGCCGGGAGTTCTCCCTTGGCGTACGCGTCCCACCAGGAGTCCGCGCGCGGCGCGCGGGACCACCAGGTGCGAGTGACCCACCGCGTGTTGCCCTCGGGCGTGCGCACCGCCTCCAGCCCGTGCCGCAGATGCCCGGCGCGGACGAGCGCCCGCAGGACGGTGGTGATCGCGGTCTGCCCGTACGGGGTGTGCTTGGCGAGGGTCTTGATGCTGATGTCGCTGGTGTCCGGCAGCCGGTCGATGTAGGCGGCGACGGCGCCCTCGCGGGGCGTCAGATGTGCGAAGTGGTCAGCCCTGAGGGGGCCTTCCGCGGAAGCGGAGCGCTTGCCGTAGCCGGGATTGGCGAGGGGGTGCGCGGCATCACTAAAGTGGCTGTCAGCCATGGATCGCTCGATTCGATCTCGATGGTCAGGCCCTCGTCAGGTGTTGGTAGCACCGGGCGGGGGCTGTTCGTTTATCGGAACGGTAGAGCGTGATGACGCTGCGTGGCAAGTCGGTCGCCGAGCGTCCGTGCCCATGTCAACGGGCAGGGTGGGAGGGTGGGTTGAGGCCCTTCCACCCCTTCCGTGAAAAAGCGGCTCGGCTCTCGCCGCCCGAGATCCGGGACGTGCGCTACGGCTGCTTCAGCCCGGTGAGGAAGGTCTGCCAGACGGCGGCGGAGAAGTGGAGACGGGGCCCGTCGGGGACCTTGGAGTCCCGGACGGGGATGGGGTGGGGGTGGGGGGCGGTGGCGACTTCGAGGCAGTCGCCCCCGCTGCCGCCGCTGTAGCTGGACTTGCGCCAAGCTGCCGCGACTTCGACGCAGTTGCCGCCGCTGCCATCGCTGTAGCTGGACTTGCGCCAGGTCACCGAAGTGAGGCTGTGCTCACGGCTGCTCGTCATGCGCGTAATCCTCTGCCACTGAGGTGATCAGGGCCAAGGATGATTCCGGCGACAGCGCGCTGGCCCCGATCAGATCGTAGGCCAACTGATGTCGGGTGACTGAGGCCGGAGAGTCCTCCAGCTGGCCTGTTCCTGGGCCTTCGAGGTAGGTCAGCGGGGGTGCATCGGCGAAGCTCATCAACTTGAGCGCACCGCCCATGGAAGCGTGCGCCCCCGCGCCGAACGGAAGCACCTGCACGAGGATGCGGTGGCGCCGTGCGAGGTCCGTCAGGTGTCGCAGTGCCTCCGCCATGACGGCGTTGCTGCCCACTCGTCGCCGCAGTACCGCCTCGTCCAGCACGGCCCACAACAGCGGCCGAGTCGGATCTGCCAGGAGGCGTGCCCGGTCGAGCCTCGCCTCCACGAGCGCGTCGATGACGTCCTCCGTGGCCGTCGGCTGGTAGGCGCGGAACACCGCTCGCGCGTACCCCTCCGTCTGGAGCAGCCCCGGGATGAGCAGGGGCGCGTACTCGCGGATGCTCTCCGCCATCGCCTCCGCTTCCGCGGCCTCCGCGAAGTGGTCGGGATAGCGGGACTTGCCGGACGCCTCGCAGTTGCGGGCGAAGAAGTCCGTCGTGCCCAACACGTCGTCCAGTCGGACCGCGTGTTCGCGCAGGATGCGGCGGGTGCCCGCCTCCATCTGGCCGATGTACGACCCGCTGACGAACAGCGGTTCGCCGAGTTCGTCCTGGGTGAGGCCGGCCTTTATGCGGGCGTGGCGGAGCTCGGCGCCGAGGAGGGCCCTCGGGGAGGTGGACGGGTCGAGATCCTTCGGTCCGGGCATGGCGCAACTCCAGGGACAGCAGGCCGCGTTGTTGGGCGTCGACTCTTCCCAGGTTAGCGGCGTGACGGACACGCTGGGTGAGGAAAGTGAACACTCAGTGGTGGAGGAATCCGGTCATGGGACAGGTCGTGCGTTCGGGGGAGCGGCTGCGGGCCGCGGAGGAGGTGGTGGCCCGGTTGAAGGACGGGCTGGACGTGGTGTCGGTGACGTTGCCGTCGTTGCGGGTGGACGTCGTCTCGCTGGCGAGCGACGCGCCGTACCCGCTGATCGAGCTGGGGCGCTGCAACCTCGACACGGCGCTGCGGCTCGCGGCCGTCCTGAAGGGGCTGGAGAAGTGAGGGCGCCGGGGCCCGGGGTGCCGGAGCTCGGGACGTGGGCCGTCGACCGGCGGGACGGGCGCGTGGGCCGGGTGATGGCGTACTTCGGTGCGTACGGCTATCTGCGCCCGGTCGGCGGCGGGCGGGAGTGGGACTGCCCGCCGGCCGACCTGCGCCCCGCCGAGCCCTCCGAGGTGCTGCGGGCCCGGGTGCGGGTGCGCAACGCGCAGGGCCGGCTGCCGTAGCGGTGCAGGGGCGGCGGCCGGAGGCGGGGCCGGGCGGTCAGCCCGCCCAGAGCTGGGACTTCTGTCCCGCGTCGCAGGCCGCCTTCGCGAATCCGACGTTGCTCGTCATCGCGAGGCACATGCCGTCGGAGCTCTTCAGCGTCTGTCCGCCGCCCGCCCGCGCTCCGACCTGCCAGAGCTGGGCCTCGGAGCCGTTGCAGGCTTCGACCGCGAGGCCGTAGAAGGTGTTGGACTTGAGGCACTTGCCGGTGTCGCCGACCAGCTTGAACGCCGTCGCCGACACCGGCTGGTAGGTCCAGGTGTAGTACCGCTTGGCGCCGCTGGCCCCCGGCTCGCCGCACACCGAGTTCATGACGGAGGAGCTGCCCGAGTAGGGGTTGCTGTTCTCCGCGACGCACCGGCCGAACGCGAGGTTCTTCAGCTGCCCGCTGGTGGACGGCGCCGGGGGAGGCGCCGGGTCCTGGCCGCCGCCGGACCCGCCCGAGGCGCCGGACCCGCCGGAGGAGCCCGATCCGCCGGAACCGTTGCCGCCGTTGCCGGAGGTGCCAGGGTCCCGGCCGCCGCCGGAGCCGCCTGCTCCGGCGCCCTCCCCGCCGTCTCCGGGCACTCCGCCCGGGGCGCCGGCCGACGGCGACGCGCTCCCGGCCGGTGACGCTCCCGACGGGCTGGGCGAGGGGGAGGCCCCGTCGGGCGACGGGGTGGAGGACGCGGCGCCGGACGGCGTGGGTGAGGGCTGCGCCGAGGAGCCGCGGCCGTTGTCGGGGTCCAGGATGTTGTACGGGGAGAGTGGGCTCAGTCCCACGCCGGTGATCACGATGATCGGCACCACGATGATCATCGTACGCCTGCGCCGCTTGCGCGGCTTCTTCTCCGTCTCCGTCTCCGGGGGCGGCGGCGGAACCGGCGGCGGAACCGGGGGCGGGACGGCAGCGGGCGGGACGACGGCCGCCACGGGGGCCGGTTCGTCGTCCTCGTCGGTCTCGGGGTCGGGGCCGAACGCCTCGGCTGGCGGCTTCGCGGCGAACGCCGCGCGCTCCGCGATGCGTTCGGCGACCTGGCGCGGCCACGGGGCCGGGGAGGTCGGCGTCAGCGGCATGGTGTGGTCGCCCGCCAGGTCGTACAGCTCCTGCGCCGTGGGCCGGTCCGCCGGGTCCTTGGCGAGGCAGCGGTTGACGATGTCGGCCAGGCCGGGCACGGCCGCCGCGAGGTCGCCCGTGTCGGGCTCCTCGTGCACGATGCGGTAGAGCAGTTCGAGTCCCGAGCCGTCGCCGAACGGCGGGCGCCCGTTCGCCGCGTACGACAGCAGGCTGCCGAGGGCGAAGACGTCGGCGGCGCCGGTGAGCTGCTTCCCGGTGGTGGCCTGTTCGGGGGCCATGTAGGCCGGGGTGCCGACGAACATGCCGGTCTTGGTCAGCCGGCTCTGGTCGGCTGCGCGGGCCACACCGAAGTCGATGAGCGCGGCACCGCCGGTCGTCAGCATGACGTTGGACGGCTTGAGGTCGCGGTGCACCATCTTCGCCTTGTGCACCTTGCGCAGCCCGGCGGACGAATCGCGGAGCAGCCGCCACAGACTCGCGGACGGGAGCGCTCCCCCGTGCAGCCGGACCGCCTCGCCGAGGGTGATGCCGGGGAGGTACTCCGTGGCGAACCACGGGGGCCTGGCGGTGCGGTCGGAGGCCAGCAGCTTGGCGCTGACGCCCCCGGGCAGGCGGGCGAGGTTGTCGAGTTCGTGGCCGAAGTGGCGGAGGAAGTCCTCGTCCTCGGCGAACGCCGGGAGCACGCGCTTCAGCGCGGCGTACCGGCCCTCGGCCGTACCGAGGTACACCCGCCCCATGCCGCCCGAGCCCAGCACCCCGCGCAGCCGGAACGCGCCGATGCGGCGCGGGTCACCCGGCGTCAGCGGGGTGGCCCCGCTGCCCTGCAAACCTGAACTGCTCTCCTGCTCCCCCTGCATGGGGCGAAGCGTAACCGAGCCGGAGCGGAGGCCGAAGGCGCCGCAAACGGCTTGTTGTAGAGCACATGTGACGGTGCGTCGGATGCTCCGTATGCGCCCCGGATGCGCCCTGTTGCCGACCGGAGGCCGACCCGGAGCATCTGGCAGATTCGAGGCTGAACGGGGTCAGTCCGGGGCAGAACCTCCGGGCCGGATGGATCGTGGGGGCGGGGGCGTCGGCGTGGGAGAGAAGCGGTACAAGCTGCGCGTGCTGTATCGGGCGGTCGGGCGGGCAGTCCGGCAGGGCGTGAGCAGCCCGGCGGACGAAGCCCGCATCGCGTCCGTGATCATGGACGGGCTGGGGGTGTCCACTGCCGACGAGGCATGGGACCGGCTGGTCGGCGACTTCAGGGCCGGGCGAAGAGGGACACGCCGCTCCGCCCTCCGCGCCGCACGCGTCCTTCGGATGTACCCCTACCTCGCGTACGCCGGTCTGCTGTCCGACGAAGCCGCACGTGTCGAACTCCTCCGGGAGGCACTGGACCACGGTCCGGACGACCCTGCCTACCGTGCCTGGGTCGTGCTCCTCTCGGCGGCGCGCGGCATGCGCATCGAGACGGGTGATCCGGCCGCTCTGGAAGCGGAACTCGCCCTTCTCGACCGGGTGCGCGAGTCGATCCCCACCGACTCCGAGCACCGGCAGAACGTGGATCTCGCCGCCGCCTTCATCCGCGGTCAGCTCGCCGCACTCGGCGGTTCGGACGAGTACGACGCGGTGCAGGAGGAGCTGGCCATGCTCCAGGAGCGGGTCGCGGGCGATCCCTGGAAGCGGGATGTGCTGAACGGTGTGCTGGCCATGCGGGAGTTGGCAGCCGCGTTCAGGAGGTCGGACGAGGCGGCTCTCGGCAGGCAGTGGGCGGCGTTGGGCGCCGTGCTGGAAAGGGAGCCCCCGGCGCCGGTGCTCGTCCTGCGATTCGAGGCCGCCCGGGAATGGGCCTGGTACGCACGGCAGATGCTGCGTGACGAGCAGGGCGCGCCCCTCCTTCCCGGGGGAGACCACCCGACACGAACCGCAGCCTCCGTGAGACGGCTCGCGCAGGACCTTCCCCCCTACACGCGTTCAGCAGTGCTGTGCGAGACGGGAGCCGCGCGCTTCATGCGGGCCTTGGTGGCGGACGATCCCGCATGTGCGCTCGAGGCGGTCTCCCTGCTCGGTGAAGGAGTCGGGTCCGTCGCACGGGACGACTCCCGCTGGGTGTCCTTCGCCTTTCAGCTCGCGCTCGCCCAACGCCATGTCGCCGAGCAGAACATCACGAGCGGTGTCCCTCGCCCGGGGCACGGAGACGAAGCGATCGCCCTGCTCACCCGCACCGTCGACACATCCGGCGGGCCTGCCCACCCCATGTGGAGCGAGGTGTGCTTCGCACTGGCAGACGCCCTGAGGGCCAGAGGCAACGCGGCGTCGCCCGGCGGCTCGGCGCGTGCGGACTTCGAGGAGGCCCGCCGTCTCGGTCTGGAGGCCGTGGACGGCATCCTGCGGAACGTGCTCCTGCAGTCAGGCACGGACCATGCGGCTCAGAGCGCCCAACTGGTCGGTCCCCAAGCACTCGACGTCGCCGGCTGGTGCCTTGCCGACGGTGCGCACCACGAAGCCGTGCGCAGCCTGGACGCAGGCCGCGGGCTCACCCTGCACGCCGCCACGGTGCGTACATCCGTCCCGGCCATGCTGGACACCTTCGGCATGGCGGACCTTGCGAACGAGTGGCGTCGCGCGGAGCCGTCCGTGCCCCCACCGCCGGGCCGTTCCGCACTCGCCGCTGCGGCGGCGGGCCCGTCCGGTCCGCCGAGCCGTCTGCGCAGACGCGTGCTGGAGGTGCTGGATGGCTCCCCGTACCGCGAGCGGCTGCTGGACGTGCCGTCGCCCCACCGGATGGGCGGTGCGCTGCGGGCCATGGGACGGACCGCGCTCGTCTACTTGCTGCCGGGTGGTCAGGGGCGTCCCGGCACCGCGCTGGTGGTCACGGCGGGCGGCCGCGTACAGCCTGTGCCGCTGCCCGCGCTGTACGCGGCCGCACCCCGATTCGAGGCCTATCGGGATGCCGCACGGATCGCCGGGGGCCCGCCGACGAACGGTTCCCAGGTACCCGGGCCGGCGGCGTCGGGCCGCTACAGGCAGGAACTCGACCGCCTGTGCGGCTGGGCGGGGAGCGAGGTCATGGCCCCCCTGCTCGACGCCGTCACCCGGCCCGGCGAACGGGAGCCCTCTCTCGTCCTCGTGCCGATGGGCGAGCTGGGCGCCGTGCCCTGGCACGCCGCGCGGCTGCCCTCGGGGCGGTACGTCTGCCAGGAGGCGGAGATCTCGTACACGCCCTCGGCACGGCTGCTCTGCGAGGTGGCCGGGAGGCGGTCGACGGGCGTGCGGCGTGCGGTGGTGGTCGGCGACCCGACCGGCAACCTGTACCACGCGGGAGTGGAGGCACGGGCGATCCACGGGGAGTTCTACCCGGAAGGCACGTTGCTCGGCACGGCCACGGCGACACCCGCCAACGTGGCGGCGAGGGTCGCGCGGCAGGGCGGAGGAGTGCTGCATCTCGCCTGCCACGGGAACGTGGCCCAGGGTGGGCGGCACAGCTCCTACCTGGAGCTCTCCGGAGGGCATCTGCCCGCCGAGGAGCTGACGGAGGGGGCGTCGCGGTTCCGGGATCTGGACCTGGTCGTGCTCGCCGCGTGCCGGTCGAACGTCTCCGGGCACGGGTGGGACGAGGCGTACAGCCTGTCCACCGCGTTCCTGGTCGCGGGCGCGCGGTCCGTCGTCGGGTCGCTGTGGCCGGTGCCGGACGACGCCACGTCCCTGCTGATGTACATGACGCACCACTACCTGAACGCGGAAGGTCTGACCCCCGGATCGGCCCTGCGCCGCGCCCAGTTGTGGATGCTGGACGCCGGGCGCCAGGCCCCGCCCGGGATGCCGGCGGACATGGGGGCCCGGGTGGGCCGGATCGACGGCTCCGACCTCGTCGGCTGGGCGGGGTTCACCCACCTCGGGTGGTGAGCCGCTTGCCGGGCGCGCCCCGCCGCCGGGTTCGGGGAGCGCCCCGCATCCGCCCCGGTCCCGCCCCGCCGCCGACCCGGCGGCGGGGCCGGGCCTCGCTAGCCTGATCGAAGACGGCTGGAACGCCCTTGTGAGAGCCCTGTCCGGCGCACAATCATGGCTTCATGTCACCTCGTGCCGGACAGTTCGACGTCGCGTCGGTCCTCCGGGAGGTGAAAGCGGTGCGTTTGGAAGGACTGGTCCGCATCCGGGACCTCGAACTGCCGCTCCTGAGGCGGGCAGCCGTGTCCGTGCCCGGCGCGGTGACGGACGCCTGGCCCGTCGAGGTCGAGAACCTGCTGCGCGCGGCCGTCTCCCGGCTCGGCGGCGGAGAACTCCAGCAGGCCGCCGAACTGACCCTCGGACTCACCCACGGCATGCGCGACCGGCCACCCGCCGACCGGCGCAGACTCGCCGCGCAGGTCTACAGCATCAGCGTCGAACGCTTCCGCAAGAGCCAGGAGGAGATGGTCCTCGGGCAGATCGCCGAGCAGGTGTGCTGGCTCGCCGGGACCGGGGCACGGGCCACCGCACCGAACGGCGTCGCCCTCCTCGCGCCCCGCCTCCAGCACCGGACGCTCCACGTCCCGAGACCCGGGCGACGGCCCGCCGTCCTGACGCTCCACGTCCATCCCGTCGAACTGCTCCGGGACATGGACGTAGTCGTCTCACCGAGCAACATCCACTTCGGGCTCCCGGAGATGTACAAGTCCTCCGTCGCCGCCTCGCTGCGCCGCGCCGGCGCGGTCCGCGACGCGGCCGGGGACATCGTCGCCGACCCCGTGCACGACGAACTCCTCGCCTGGCGCGCCCGCCACGGGGTGCTGCACCGCCCGGTGCGGCCCGGCACCGTCGCGCCGACCGGACCCGGCGCCCTCGCCGACTGCGGCATCCGGCGGCTGCACCACGCGGCCGTCGCCGTCCCGAGACCCGGGACCAACGACTACGACGCCACCCCGCAGGACGTCGCCACCGCCGCGGCCCGCGTCCTGGTGCTGGCGGCCGAGGAGAGCACCGGGTACGACCCGCCGCTGCGTTCCGTCTGCTTCCCGCTCCTCGGCTCCGGGCGGGCCGGACTGCCGGTCGGGAGCAGCGTCAGCGCCCTGTGGTCGGCGCTCGCGCCGGCCGCCGGGCAGGGACGCGACCTGCACCTGGTCGTGCGCCGGCCGCTGATCGCGGACCTGGTGACCGAGGTGCTCGGCGCGCGGACGGCGGCCGGAGACGAGGAGAGAGGACCGGACTGCGGATGAGTCCTTCGGCGAACCCCCTGGCGATGCTCGGAGCCGTGGCGGCCGACTGGCCCCGGCTCTCCCTGCTGATGGCGCCCGCCGCGCTGGACACCCTCGGCGAACGCCTGGAGCGGCTGCGGGCCGACGGCGGCACCGGCGCCCCGGGCGGAGGCGCCGTCGAGGAGGCGGCACGGGCCGTGCTCGACGCGCTCCCCGACGAGGAGGCGACCCTGCTGCGGCGCGGCGCGGACGACGCGGGACGCTTCACGGGGACCGGGGCGGCGACCGTCTCCGGCTACGGCGTCCAGGACCTGTGCATGCTGGTGCTCGACCGCAACCCCATGGTGGGTCCGGTGCTCGGCCCCGTCCGCGACCGGCTGCTCGCCGCGCCCGCGCTGCCCGTGGAAGGCCCCGCCGACCGGCGGCTCATCGTGCTGACCGGGGTGGACGGGGCACGCCGGGCCCCGGCCTTCCAGTACGAGGCCGGCAGCATGCCGTGGCCCGTGGTGCTGGAGGTCAACGCCGTGATCGGCGCGGAACGCGACCCGTGGGGCGCCGCCGACTGGTGGCTCTCGGCCAACGCCTGGACCGGCACCACGCCCGCCGGACTCCTCGGGCGGGCCCGCGACCCCGAACTGCTGGGCGCGGCACGGGCCCTCGGGGAATGGTGAGAGCGGCGTGCCCAAATACCCGCCCCCCGACGCCCTGCCGGGCCGCCCTGGACGCGCCCTGCTCCCGGCGGGGACCCCGGTCTACCGCGTCCACGGCACCCACCGCGACGCCACCGCCTTCAACACCCGCCCGGCGCACCCCTTCTACTACGGCGGACGCTTCGACGGCACCGTGTACGAGCCGTACGGCTACGCGTACATCGGGTTCAGCGTGGGCGCGGCGGTCTGCGAGGTGCTGCTGAGGTCCGTCCCCTTCGAGGGCGGCGGCGCGGTGCGGCTGCTGCCGCGCGCCTCGTTCGAGCGGCGCAGCCTGTCGTTCCTGCGGCTGGCCGCCGACACGGAGGTCGTCTCGCTGATGTCCGGTGCGGATCTGGCCGCGGTGGCGCAGGACTCGTGGCTCGTCCACGCCGAGGGCGCGGACTACCCGCAGACGCGGGACTGGGGCCACTGGATCCGCCGCGGGACGGCTCCGTGGGCCCGGGGCTTCGTCTGGCCGTCGAAGCGGGAGCCGTCGGACCGGGTGGCGGTCCTCTTCGAGGACCGCTGCGGGAACGCGGTGCTGGAGCCCGCGGGGCCGGACCCCGTGGACTTCGGGACGGGGGAGGGGGAGCGGTGGCTGAACGGGGTGCTGGCGGCGTACTGGGCGCAGGGGGCGCCGAGGGCGGGGGGAGCGGTGTGAGGGGGAAGCCGTACGACCTGAGTGCCGTGATGTACGAGGTCCAGCAGTTGGCGGGCGGTCTGGTGACCTCCGGCGCGGAGATGGACCGTACGTCCGCGCTCATCAAGGAGCGGCTCGGGTGCGGGACGGCGTGGGAGGCGTTCGCACGCCTCTACGCCGACTGGGGCACCATCCCGAAGGGAACGCTGCACAGCGGAAAGCACGCGGGCGAGACGATCGTGCTGCTCACGATGCTGCGGCTGGACACGCCACTGGACATCGACCAGCGGGACGAACTGCTCGCCGCCGCAAAGGCATACGGCCCGCAGGGCAGCGACTGGCAGTCCGCGGTCCTCGGGGCCGCGGCCTCCGCGGTGCTGCTGTATCCGACGGAGGACCGCCAGCGGATGGAGAGCGACCTCGCGATCCTCGACGAGGCCGCACGGATGTCGCCACCCGGCAGCGAACACCGCGCCATGCTGGAGTTGCAGCAGGCCATGACGCGGGCGAACCTCGCGCAACTCGGGGGCGGTGAGGACGAGTTCGACAAGGCGCTCGACGACGCGGCCCGACTGGCCGACATCGTGCAGATGGACCCGCAGAACCGGCTGTTCCTGGATGCGCAGCTCGCCGCCCTCCGTGTGCAGCAGGACATCCGGAGAGGCGACGCCGCCGGTCTCGCGGCCCACATCGATGTCATGGAGGCGGTCGTCGCCCGGCTGCCCCACGACCACGCCGACCTGCTCAGGATGGAGGCCTACCTGGACAACGCTCGGGCGAACCTGAGCCTGATCCAGCAGCAGGCCGGAGGCGGAGCGCCCACGAGGCCGACTCGGCGGCGAACCGTGGACGAGGTCGTGGATTCAGCCGGCAGCGTGCCGGCCGGAGCGCGGGGTCCGTCCCTCGTCGTCTCGGGCGTGGGACGAGGTGAGGCCGCCATGACAGGACGAGACCGGCAGGGCGTCGTGGAGGCCATCGACCTGCTGGACAGGGGGCTCGACCTCCTCGAACCGGAGGATCCGCACTGGCTCATGTGCACGGGAGCCCTGGGACGCTTCCATGTCGCCCTCGCACGGGACGAGGGCACCCCGCCGCGGTCGCGTCCCGGCCATCTCGATCAGGGCATCGCCTTTCTGCGCCACACATTGCGCATGACGCGGGGGCCGGAACACCCACAGTGGGGGCCCGGTGCGATGGTGCAGGCCATCGCCCACCGGATGCGCGCCGAGGCGGAACGGCACGACCGCAGGCGCCGGGACCTCGACCGGTCCGAGGCCCGCAGGCTGGGGCTTCTGTCGTTGACCGCCTCCGGGTGGTCGGTGCTGCTCCAGTCCGGTACGGCGCACGGGGCCGAAACCGGCCGCCGGGCAGGCGCTCAGGCGCTGACGGTCGCGGCATGGTGCCTGGCCGACGGTCGTGCCGATGACGCTGCCCGGGCGCTGGACGCCGGTCGCGGCCTGGTGCTGCACGCGGCGACCGTGGGGTCCACCGTGGTCGACATGCTGAGCGCCGTGGGGCGGACGGAACTCGCCGACGAGTGGCGGCGCGAGGGCGCGGCCGGCGCGGAGACCGGCCCCTCCAGCCGGCTCCGCCGCCGGGTGCTCCAGGCGCTCGCCGACTCCCCCTACCGGCAGCGGCTGCTGGAGGTCCCGTCGCCCCGGGAGACGGGGGCCGCGCTGCGGGCCATGGGGCGGGCGGCGCTCGTCTACCTGCTGCCCGGCGGGCAGGGGTTCCCCGGCGCCGCACTCGTCGTCACCCCCGACGGCTCCGTGCGGGCCGTGCGGCTGCCCGGCCTGGACGCCGGGGCCCCCGAGCTCGCCGGATACCGGGCGGCCGGGGCACCCGGGCGGGACGCCGGAGGGCCGCCGACGGCCGGGGCGGCCCCGCCGCCCCGCGACACGACCGCGCTGGCGCGGCTGTGCGACTGGGCCGGGCGGGCTGTGATGGAGCCGCTGCTGCGGGAGCTGCCGCGCGGCTGGGGGCGGGCGCCGAGCGTCGTGCTGGTGCCGATGGGGGAGTTGGGGGCCGTGCCGTGGCACGCGGCACGGCTGCCCTCGGGGCGGTACGCCTGCCAGGAGGCGGAGATCTCGTACATCCCGTCCGCCCGGCTGCTCTGCGAGGTCGCCGAGCGGCCGGCCCCCGGGGCGCGGCAGGCGCTGGTGGTCGGCGACCCGACCCGGGACCTGCGGCACGCGGGCGAGGAGGCGGAGGCCGTCCGCCGGGTGTTCTACCCCGGCGGCGAACAGCTCGGGCCCGGGGCCGCCACCCCGGCGGCGGTCAAGGAGTGGCTGGGGCGGCAGCGCGGCGGCGTCCTGCACCTCGCCTGCCACGGAGTGGTCGAGCAGGGCGGCCGGCACAGCTCGTATCTGCGGCTCGCCGGGGGCCGGCTGCCCGCCGAGGAGCTGACGGAGGGGTCGGACCGCTACCGCGATCTGGAACTGGTGGTGCTGGCCGCGTGCCGGACGAACGTGTCCGGGCACGGCCACGACGAGGCGTACAGCCTGTCGACCGCCTTCCTGGTGGCCGGTGCGCGGTCGGTCGTCGGCTCGCTGTGGCCGGTGCCGGACGAGGCGACCTCGCTGCTGATGTACATGGTCCACCACTTCACCGCGCGTGAGGGCCGCCCGGCCGGGCAGGCCCTGCGGAGCGCCCAGTCGTGGATGCTGGACCCCCGGCGCGAGGCACCGCCCGGGATGCCGGCGGAGATGGTGGCCCGGGTGGGCAGGATCGACGCGGACGACCTCGTCGGCTGGGCCGGGTTCACCCACCTCGGGTGGTGAGCGCGGCGGCCGGGGCACCCGGGGGCGGACCGCCACGGACGGGGTCGGGGTGCCTGGCTGCGGATCGCCGCGGATGGGCCGGGGGCGTCCGGGTGCGGACGCCGCGGTCGCGGTCAGGGCACCTGGGTGCGGATCGCGACCGACGCGGTGCCCCAGCGGGCGGGGCCGCGCGACGGGACGGCGGACGGGCCGCCCGCGTCCTTCGGCACGGGCATCAGGGGCACGGCCCCGGCTCCGGGTGACGCGGGCCCCCGGTCGGGGAGTCCGGGCGTCCACGCGGGCAGCCGGAAGGACTCGATGTCCAGCTCGCGCTCCGCGACGATCACCTTGAGCACGTCGTCGGTGAAGGCGCCTCTGCTCACCTCGCGTTCCGGGGGCAGCCGCAGCCACACCGGTTCGCCCTGGCGCGCCTCGCCCGCCCGTCCGGGGCCGATGAAGTCGCCGTCGAAGAGGTGGGGGGAGCAGGCGTAGCCGTCGGTCAGGTCGAGCAGGACGCACCACAGCTCGTGGGGCGAGTCGTTGTGGATGCGCACCCGCACCTGGGGCTCCTGGCCGTCGGCGGTGTACTCGCAGACGACGTCGCCCGTCCCGGTGTGCCGGAGGTCGCCGACGAGCGGGGCGACCGTCACGCGGACACGGGAGGACAGCGAGACGTCCGGGTTGGCCAGGTCGTACAGCTGGTGCCAGCGGGCGATGTGCGCGCAGCAGGTGGCGATGCGGCGTGCGTCGGCCAGCGTGCTCAGCGGCAGCAGGGGGAGGCGACGACCCGCTCCGCCGCGCACCTCGGCCATTCCGTCGACCACCTTCACGCGCAGGGCGGGCCCCGCGCCGGTGAGCGGTCGTCCCAGGGCCGCGAGGGTCAGCAGGGGCGAGGCGGCGACGGCGTCCGCGACGAGGCGGAGCTCCTGCGGCGTGCCGCTGACGCTCACCTCGGCGGGTGAGAAGGCGAGCGCCGACGGGGTGACCTCGTGCGCCGTGTCGCGTTCCCCGGGAGCCGGCCACCAGCCCACGGGCTCGACGAGCGAGCTCTCGGTGCGGACCTCCGTCACGGTCACCGCCCGCCGGGCTGCGGCGCCCGGCCGCAGCAGGGCGAACTCGCCGCCGGGCGCGCGCAGTCCGTGGGCGGCGCCGCAGTTCACCTCCCAGCCCTCCGTCGTGAGACGGAGGAGGAAGGGGGTGGTCCCCGACGTCTCGCCGTGCAGGAACCGCCCGGTGGCCGGGCCCCGGAAACCGGGGCGCTGACCGGTTCTGCGGGAGCGGACGTCCTCCTCGGCGAGGGCGTGGGCCGCGCCGTACGTGGCGGCGGGGCCGAGCCGGTCGAGCGCCCGCAGCAGTGCGTGGGAGAAGCATCCGCGGTCCACGCCGTCGATCACCTCCTCGTACGCCAGCTCGCGTGCCCGGCAGGCGGCGACCAGTACGTGGCCGGGCTCCCGGCCGGCACCGGTGTCACGGAAGCCGGACTCGCGGGAGAAGGCGCCGCTGGAGACGGCGCGGCGGGGGTCCGGACTCAGGTGCCCGGCAACGGCCTCCGGCCGCCACCACGGCCGCCAGTCGATGCCGCGCGTCGCTCCCTCGTCCTCTCCGCGCTCGGGATCGCGGTCCTTGCCGCGCGTCGCGCCGCCCGAGTGGCAGCAGTCGAGGACGGCGACGACATGGACGCCGCGGGCCGCGATCTCGTCGAGCATGGGGCCGAGTTCGGAGTCGTACAGCGGCTGTCCGCCCGCGCCGAGACTGTCGTGGCAGACCAGGGCCTCGCTGAGGCCGGTGCTCGATCCCGGCCGGGCGGCGGGCTGTTCGCTGCCGTGGCCGCTGTACCAGAACAGGGCGGTGTCGCCGGGGCCGGCGCCGCCGAGATGGTCGCGGATGCCGTCGGCCACGGCCTCCCGGGTGGCCCCGGCATCGCGCAGGCGCATGATGGCGGGCCGCACCTCCGGCTGCCGCACCAGCCAGTCCTCGGCCGCCTCCACGTCGTTCACACAGCCCCGCAGGGGGCGGTCCACCGGGTACTTGTCGATTCCCACGAAGAGCGCGTACACCGTCCGCATACGGAGATCCTGCCAGCGCACCCCGGGGCGGCGCGGGCGGATTCCGGTTGTTCGCAGGGCAGATCGTGGGTGCAGCGTGTGCGGATCCATGCGCGGAGCGTCGGTGGCCTGGAATGATCTGCCGCTGTACCGAGGCGAGTTGTGTGGACTCGCGAGCTGAGTGAGAAGAGGACGGCGTGGCGTTCGGGGGACACAATCCGTACGGGCCGCAGCCCGGGAACCCGTACGGTGGCGGGCAGCCACCGGGCGGCAATCCGTACGGGCCGCAGCCCGGCAACCCGTACGGCGGGGGGCCGCCGCCGGGGAGCCCGTACGTGCCGCCGCAGCCGCCGCCCCCGTACATCCCGCCGTACGGTCCGCCGAGGCCCCCGTCGCTGTGGCAGCAGTTCCGGCACGAGGAGTGGCCCCCGCTGCGCGAGGTGATGGGGCGGCTGCGGGGCGGCTGGCTGGTGTCACTGCTCTTCTGCTGCATGCCCGTCTGGATCCTCGTGCTCTACCCGCTGGCGCGGTCGGCGCGGAGGCAGGCGCGCATCAAGTTCCCGCCGGACCTGCACCGGCGCGTCCACGACCCCGAGGTGTGGCGGGCGCAGAAGGTGCGGGCGTACACCGCCCTGGGCGCCTCGATGCTGATCCTCGTCGCCTACGGCACGGGCGAGGACTGGGAGGAGATCCAGGACCAGTACATGATGCGGCTGGCGATCACCCCGTGGCTGCTGCTGCTGACCGCGCCGCTGGTGATCACCCTGCTGTTCCGGATGGCACCGCCGGCCGCGCGCCCGAACATGCGGGCACGGCTGCGGCCCTCGGTGCGGATGGTGCTCTGGTACTTCGGCGCGTTCACCGCCGTACCGCTGCTGTTCGCCGGGGTCATGCTGCTCACCCAGCAGGTGCAGGGGCAGATGTGGTCGCCGTTCCTGGCGCTGGCACTGCTGCTTCCCGTCGTCTGGGTCATGTTCTTCGTGGGCTTCGGCTCGTCGACGATGGTGCGCACGGCGTTCGGCACCTCCGAGGTGCACGCGGCGCTCCCGGCGCTGCTGACGGGTGTGCTGGTGTGGGAGCTCGCGGGGATCAACCTGGTGACGGCGGGGATGCCGCCCGGTCCGCCGCTGGTGCAGGTCCTCGCGGTGATCTGCGGGCCGCTCTCGGTCTCGGCGATCGCCTGGTGGGAGATCGAACGGCTGCGGACCCGGCACGGGGTGCGGCTGCGCGCCTGACGCGCGGTGCGCCTGGCGTACGGCTGCGCGCCTGACGTGCGGTGCGCCTGACGTGCGGTGCCCGCCTGAACCGCGGTGCGTGACAACGGAGTCCGGACGCGCTGGTCCCTCGGGGGCCGGCGCGTCCTGGCGTCCGGGGCGGGGCAGGGCAGGGCGTGGCGGTACAGGGCGGGGCGTGGTCCGCGCGGGGGAGGCGGCGGTTCCGGCCAGGGGAGGCGATCCTTCCGCCCCCGCCGCCGCGGCGCGTCGCCGACCTGCAATACCGCATGGCGGGGCGGACGGCGACCCCCGTGACGCGGCAGGTCCCGGAAGGCCCGGGGAGAGGGTCCGGCAAGGGTTCTCCCTGTTTCCCCTCATGTGGCGGGATGGCTACGTTCCTCCAAGTGACATGTTCCGGCCACCCAGTGGCCGGGTCATGGACCCCCCACCAGTACGGCTGCTCCCTTGCGGATGCGTGTCCGCACCCTCCGCAAGGGAGCGTCGTCCTTTGCCCGAGAGGGAACCGCCACGTGAACAAGCCGACCCGAAGAACCCTGTCCGCCGTCGCCGCCGCCGCGACGCTGCTGGGGCTCGCCGCGACGTCGTCCACGGCCGTCGCCGTCACCCCGGCCGCCTCCGGCGCCGCGTCCCCGTCCGCCGCGGTCGCCGCCGAGCGGCTGATCGTCGGTTACAAGTCCGGTGTGCAGGAGGCCCGTTCCAACGGCGTCGCCGCCGCGGACGCGCAGGACAAGGCCGCCGACGCCGGTCAGAAGCTCACCTTCGAGCGCCGCACCGGCACCGGTGCCGCCGTCTTCGACCTGGGCGAGAAGAAGTCCCGGGCCGAAGTCGCCGACCTGATGGCCGAGTTCCGCGCCGACCCGGACGTCGCCTTCGTCGAGCCGGAGCTGATCGCCCAGCCCCTGGCCGTCGCCGCCGACCCGAACGACACCGACTACGCCAAGCAGTGGGACCTCTTCGAGGCCACCGGCGGCATGAACGTCCCCGGCGCGTGGCCGACCACCACGGGCTCCGGTGTGACCGTCGCCGTCATCGACACCGGCTACGTCGCCCACTCGGACCTCGCGGGCAACATATCCGGCGGGTACGACTTCATATCCGACGCCGCCCGCGCCCGTGACAACAACGGCCGCGACGCCAACCCCGCCGACGCGGGCGACTGGTACGCCGTGGGCGAGTGCGGCACCAACACCACGCCGTCCGACTCCTCCTGGCACGGCACCCACGTCGGCGGCACCATCGGCGCGGTCACCGGCAACGGCAAGGGCATCGCCGGCATCGCGTACGGCGCGAAGATCCAGCCCGTGCGCGTGCTCGGCAAGTGCGGCGGCTCCAGCGTCGACATCGCCGACGCCATCACCTGGGCCTCCGGCGGCACCGTGCCCGGCGTCCCGGCCAACCCCAACCCGGCCAAGGTCCTCAACCTGAGCCTCGGCGGCGCCTCCGCGACCTGCCCCAGCACCTACCAGAACGCGATCGACGGAGCGGTCTCCCGCGGCTCCACCGTCGTCGTGGCCGCGGGCAACAGCAACCAGGACGTCTCCGGCTTCACCCCGGCCAACTGCAACAACATCATCTCCGTCGCCTCCACCAACCGTGAGGGCGCACGGGCCTTCTACTCCAACTTCGGCTCGAAGATCGACATCTCGGCCCCGGGCGGCGAGACCCGCCGCGCCACCGACACCCCCGGCACCGTCACCACGCCGGAGAACGCGATCCTCTCGACGGTCAACGCGAGCAAGACCTCGCCGACCACGGAGGCGTACAAGCCGTCCATGGGCACCAGCATGGCCGCCCCGCACATCGCCGGTCTCGCCGCGCTGATGAAGGCCGCCAAGCCGAGCCTGACCCCGGCCCAGATCGAGTCCGCCATGAAGGCGAACGCCCGCCCGCTGCCCGGCACCTGCACCGGCGGCTGCGGCGTCGGCATCGCGGACACCGCGAAGACCGTCGCGTCCCTCGGCGGCACCACCCCGACCGACCCGAAGACCTTCACCAGCAGCGCGGTCGTCGCCATCCCCGACAACGGCGCCGCCATCACCTCGTCGATCGCCGTCACCGGTGTCGCGGGCAACGCCCCGGCCACGCTGAAGGTCGCCGTCGACATCCGGCACACCTACCGCGGGGACCTGGTGGTCGACCTCGTCGCCCCCGACGGCACCGTGCGCAACCTGAAGGCGTACTCCGGCAGCGACAGCGCGGACAACGTCATCGCCACCTACACCGTCGACGCCTCGTCCGAGGTGGCGGTCGGCACCTGGAAGCTCCGCGTCCAGGACCGGGCGGCCCAGGACACCGGCTCGGTCAACTCCTGGAGCCTGACCTTCTGACCGGACCCGACAGTCCCCCGCGGCGGCCGGCGTGAACCGCCGGCCGGCCACGGGACCCGGCTGCCGCCGGGCCGGCGGAGTCGCCCCACGAGGTCCCACCCGCCGGCCCGACGGCCTCGAACAGCGCCGCGCGGCGGGGCCGTCCCGCCGTCGTGCCCGGGCCGTCACCCCCGGGCCGTCACGCCGTCACGCCAGGGCCTTCCGCCGTCACGCCGTCACGCCGTCCCGCCGGGTCGGGTCCGGGACCGTCTCCGCGGTCGTCGGCGGAAGCGACGGGACCGGGGTGGAGCGAGCCCACAGCAGGGCGCCGGCCAGCAGGATCGCGCCGCCCAGCAGCCAGGGCAGCGGGCCGAGGGGCAGGACCGAGACGCCGAGGCCGGCGAGGGCGCCGACCAGCTGGAGCGCGAGGGACTGCACGGACAGCGCCGTCGCCCGCACGTCACCGGTCACGCGCCGGTGGAGCAGGTCGTTCTCGTTGGGGCCGGCCGCGCCGAAGCCCACGTACACCAGCGCGTAGCCGAGCGCGGCGACGGCCAGGGCCGGCGGGCCGGCGGACGCGGCCGTCGCGCCGAGCAGCAGCAGACCGCAGGCGCTCACCCCGAGGGTGGCGAGCACGGCCCGTTCGCCGCTGCCCGTCACCCGGGCCGCCCAGGGCGCGAGATGGCTGCCGAGCGCCGTGCCGGCGAACCCCGCGCACGCCAGCACCGCGAAGAGCACCGCCCCCGACTCGGCGGCCCCGGTGAGCCGCGCGGCCCGTCCCGGGGTGAGGAGTTCGATGGTGGCGAGGGCCGCGCCGGCGGCGCCCGCCGTGAGCAGCAGCCTGCGCACCACGGCGTCCCCCGCGCCGAGCCGCAGGCCGCCGAGCACGGTGGCCGGGACGCCGCGCAGCACCGAGCGGAGACCGGCGGGCGGCCGGGGCGGCTCGGGGAGGGCGGCGAGCACGTACGCGACGTAGCCGGCGCACACCAGGGCGCCGACGAGCGAGGGGACCGACAGCGGCAGGACCGTGCCGACGGCCTCCATGCCGAGCGCGGACAGGCCGAGCGGCAGGGAGCCGCCGATCAGGGTGCCGGCGGCGAGCGCGGCGGCGGAGGCGGTGCCGCCGCGGGCCAGCCCGGTGCGCAGCTCGGCGCCGGCGCCCTCGGACGCCTGCACGGTGTCGACGTACCAGGCCTCGGCGGGGCCGCTGGACAGGGCGCGTCCCGAGCCCAGCAGCAGCATCGCGCAGACCAGCGGCCACACGCTGTCGCCGAGCGCGGCCAGCAGCAGCGCGCCGAGGTTGAGCACGCCCGCCGCGGCGAGCACGGGCCGGCGTCCGAGGACGTCCGACAGTCCGCCGGTGGGCAGTTCGAGCGCGGAGACGGTGAACGAGTGGACGGCGAAGAGCGCCGCGACGGTGGCCAGCGTCATGCCGCGCTCGGTGAACAGCAGGACCTGCGACGGGACGTACATCCCGACCGGGAGCCAGAAGAGGAAGGTGACGGCGGCGAAGCGGCGGCGGGCGGCCGCCGGGTCGAGGACGGTGCTCATGCCTCGTCCTCCCCGCCGAGGGGGAGACCGGCGGCGAACAGCACGACCTGGGTGCCGCGTGCGTCGCCCTCGTCCCGCGCGGCGAGTTCGAGCGCCGTGCGGTGGAAGGTGTCCCACAGCTCGGTCAGCGACTCGGGGGTGAGGCGCAGCACCAGGTCCGTGAAGCCGGACGCCTCCGTCCACTCGGGGCCGAGCCGGCCTTCCGCGGTGTCCGCGAGGTGGGCGGCGAGCGACCGCTCCAGGTGCTCCAGCTGGGCGCGTCGGGCGGCGTCCACGAAGGCCCTGGTCTCCGGGGAGTCCGTCATCGCGGCGTTGGACCAGCTGGTGACGGAGTGCACGGAGCGCCAGCGGCGCTCGCGTCCGTCGCGGTGCTCGGCCTCCTCGATGAAGGCGTACTTGGCGAGGACGCGCAGGTGGTAGCTGGTGGAGGCGGACGACTCGCCCGTCCGCCCGGCCAGTTCGCTGGCGGTCGCCGCACCGTGCTGGCGCAGCAGGCCGAGCAGCCGGATCCGCAGCGGGTGGGTGAGCGCCTTCAGCGCGGCGGCGTCCTCGCGGGGGTCGAGGACGCGGCGGGTGAGGGGAGTGGGCATGGGAGGAGCGTAGAGCGGGACCGGCACTCTGCAAAAGAGTTTTTGCAAAATTTGTTTGGGAGAATGTGGGGCCCGGGTAGGTGACCGGTAGGCATCCGGGAGGTCCCGGGAGGTCCCGGGAGGTCCCGGGAGGTCCCGGGAGGTCCCGGGAAGTTCCGGGGAGCGGAGGAGACGTGCGGCCCCGCGTGAGAACACTCATGCGGCTCTCATCCGCGCCTTAACCCGCCATCACACCCCGCTCCTACGGTCACGCCATGTTCTTCACCTACCTCAGGCGCGAGCTGCGCCGCCGCAGGAAGGCGGCGCTCGTCGTCGCCTCGGGGCTCGCCCTCGGCATCGCCCTGGTCATCGTCGTCAACTCCGTGTCGTCCGGCATGAACCGGGCCCAGGACAAGGTCCTCGAATCCCTCTACGGACTCGGCACCGACATGACCGTCACCAAGGCCGCGGAACCGCCCGGCGAGGGGGAGACCGTCCGGCGCCCGCGCTTCGAGTTCGACGCGCAGGACAACGACGACGACGCCGAGCAGAGCCAGGACATCGTGATGGTCCAGGGCTTCCAGTCGCTCGCCGCGACCACCGTGTCCGACGTCGCGGGCCAGGACGGCGTCGCCGACGCCGTCGGCGGGCTCAGTGTCCGCGTCATGAAGGTCGACGGCGCCTTCCGCCGCGGCGAGGTGCAGCAGGCGCCCCGGCAGGGCGGCTCGGGCGGCCCCGGTGGTGCGGGAGGCGGCGGTGAGGTCCGCGGCGGCGGTGCCGCGTTCGACGTCGACTCCTACAGCGCCTACGGCACGGACGTGACGAAGCAGGACCTCGGCCCGCTGACCTCCTCGAAGATCACCTCGGGCCGCACGTTCGCCGAGGACGAGACCGCGGCGAAGGTGGCCGTCCTCGACAGCGCCTGGGCCAAGGAGAAGGAACTCGCCGTCGGCGGCACCCTCACCGTCTCGGGCACCGCGTACGAGGTCATCGGCATCGCGACCGCCGACAGCGGCGACGCCGCGGCCGACGTCTACCTGCCGCTCGCCGAGGCCCAGACCCTCGCCGACGCGGCGGACAAGGTGACCACGGTCTACGTCAGGGCCACCGACTCGCAGCGCATCGACGCCGTCAAGCAGGCCGTCCAGAAGAACATCGCCGGCACCACGGTGACCACCTCCGCCGACCTCGCCGACACCGTCTCCGGTTCCCTGTCCACCGCGTCCGGCCTCGCCTCCGGCGTCGGCAAGTGGCTCTCCTGGCTGGTGCTCGCCGCCGCGTTCCTGGTCGCCGGGCTGCTCACGTCCTCCGCGGTCAGCCGCCGGGTGCGGGAGTTCGGCACGCTGAAGGCGCTCGGCTGGCGCAGCGGACGGGTCACCCGGCAGGTCGCCGGCGAAGCACTCGTCAACGGACTCGTCGGCGGCGCGCTCGGCATCGGCCTCGGGCTCCTCGGCGCCTGGCTCGTCACCGCCTTCGGCCCCACGCTCACCGCGCAACTGGGCGCCGGAACGGGCGGAGCGGGCGGCGGGGGCGGCGGCTTCGGCGGCGGGATGCGGGCCGGCGGCCCGGGGGGAGGCGACGGCCCGGGGGCCTCCTCCCGCGCCCTGGACATCGTGCTCACCGCACCCGTCTCGGCGACCACCATCGGGCTCGCCGTCGCGCTGGCCGTCGCCGGCGGACTCGTGGCGGGCGGATTCGGCGGCTGGCGCGCCTCACGGCTGAGGCCCGCGGACGCCCTGCGCCGCGTCGAGTGACGCGCCCCGCCCCCACTTCCCCCTCGCACAACAGGAGTTGCAGATGTACCAGCTGAGCGCCGTCACCAAGAGCTACCGGCGGGGCAAGGACACCGTGCACGCCCTCGACGGCGTCGACCTCACCATCGAGGACGGCGACCGTCTGGTGATCAAGGGCCCGACCGGAGGCGGCAAGTCCACGCTGCTCCAGATGCTCGGCGGGCTCGACCGCCCGACCGCGGGCAGCGTCCTCCTCGACGGCACGGACCTCGCGACCCTGCCCGAGGCCCGGCTCACCCGGGTGCGCGCGGAGAAGATCGGGTTCGTCTTCCAGGGCTTCAACCTGATCCCCACACTGACCGCACAGGAGAACGTGGAGACCGCCCTCGTCCCCCTCGGTCTGCGGGCGGCGGAGCGGCGCGAACGCGCCGCCGAGGCACTGGAGTCGGTGGGACTGGGGGAGCGGCTGCGCCATGTGCCCGGCGAACTGTCCGGCGGGCAGCAGCAGCGGGTGGCGATCGCACGTGCCCTGGTGAAGCGCCCCGCGGTGCTGCTCGCCGACGAACCCACCGGAAACCTCGACGAGTCGATGCGGGACGAGGTGATGGACGTCCTGGAGAACCTCTGGCAGGAGCACGCCTTCACGTTCGTGATGGTCACCCACGACTCGGTGCTCGCGAAGCGGGCACACCGGGTCGCGACGATCCGCGCGGGGCGCGTGACCGTGCGGGAACAGGTGGGGTGAGCGGCCGGGGCGCGTCGCGCCGGGCATCGTCAGCCGGTGCGGCGTGTGGCCTACGGGGTGCGCCTGCCCCGGGTGCGTGGCCGGGTCCGGCGGGGCTCCGCCCCGCACCCCGCGCCTCAAGCGCCGGCGGGGCTGGAAGAAGGGGGCGCGCCTGCCCCGGGTGCGGCGGGGCGGGCATCTTCAGCCCGTCCGGCGTTTGAGGACACCGTGCGCAGCGCGGTGCTGCGGCCACCGGGGCGCGCCCGCCCGGGGTGGGTGGCCGGGTCCGGCGGGGCTCTGCCCCGCACCCCGCGCCTCAAGCGCCGGCGGGGCTGGAGGCGGGCTCAGGCGCTCGGTGGCGCCGCGTCCGTGAGGGCCGCGCGGAGGTGGCCGCGGGACGCGGTCAGCAGGGTGGCCGCCCGCCCCGCGTCCACCTTCCCCAGGATCATCAGGATCGCGTCCTTCACCTCCCCGCCCGTCGCCGCCAGCGCCGCCTCGATCTCGGCGTCCGCGGCGTCCGTCGCGAGGGCCACGATCCGCCGGGAGCGGGCGTGCAGCTTGTCGTTGGAGGCGCGGACGTCCACCATCAGGTTCCCGTACGTCTTGCCCAGGCGGATCATCGTGATCGTCGAGATCATGTTCAGGACCAGCTTCTGCGCGGTGCCCGCCTTCAACCTGGTGGAGCCGGTGAGCAGTTCGGGCCCCGTCACCACCTCGATGCCGTGCTCCGCGGCCGCGCCCAGCGCGCTCCCCGCGTTGCAGGACAGGCCGATGGTGAGCGCTCCGAGCGACCGCGCGTGCTCCACCGCGCCGATCGCGTACGGGGTGCGGCCGGACGCCGAGATGCCGATCACCGTGTCGTCCGGGCCGACCCGCAGCGCGTCGAGATCGGCCGCGGCGAGCTCCTTGCTGTCCTCCGCGCCCTCCACCGCTTTCACCATCGCCGACGGCCCGCCCGCGATCAGGCCGACGACCACCGACGGGTCGGTGTTGAACGTCGGCGGGCACTCGCTCGCGTCGAGCACGCCCAGCCGGCCCGCCGTGCCGGCACCCGCGTAGACGAGCCGGCCGCCGCGGGCCATCCGCGCGGCGGTGGCGTCGATCGCGGGGGCGATGACGGGCAGCTGGGCGGCGACGGCGGCGGGGACGGAGGTGTCCTCGCCGTTCATGATCCGCGCGATCTCCAGGGTGGGCAGGCGGTCGATGTCGGCCAGCTCGGGGCGGAACGCCTCGGTCGTCAGCGAGGCCAGCTGGGCGCGGAGTTCACCGTAGGTGGAGGTCATGGAGTGCGGCTCTGCTTTCTCGGGCATACGGCGAGGCTGTTCGTGACGGGCGGCCGGGCGGGCCGCGTTTCGTACGTGCGGTGCGGTGCGGTGCGGTGCGGCGTGACGGGCCGGAGCGGGACGGGACCGTCCGGGCAGGTGGACGGTCGGGAGGCGGTCGGTCGGAGGGCGGACGGGCGGCGTCGGCAGGCGGGTGGGTGTCAGCGGCCGCGCGGGCTGTGACGGTGCGCGAGCGCCTCGTACGACGCGGCGAGGGCGGGTGCGGCCGAGTCGTACGTGCGCTGGGCGACGCCGATGAACAGGCAGTCGACGACCAGCAGCTGGCTCGTCCGCGAGGACATCGCGGCCGGGCGCAGCTCGCTCTCGCGGGCGGTCGAGGTGGTCAGCACATGGTCGGCGTACTGCGTCACCGGGCCGTCCGGGCGGCCGGTGATCGCGACCGTCGTCGCCCCGCGGTCGAACGCCACCCGCAGCGGCTCGATGACGTCGCCCGTCGACCCGGAGTGGGTGATGGCGATGGCCACGTCGCCCGAGCGCAGCTGCACCGCGTTGGTGACGGCGAGGTGGGGATCGGTGTGGGCGTGGGCGATGAGCCCGATCCGCAGCAGCTTCTGCGCCAGGTCCATGCCGACGAGGGAGGAGGCGCCGACGCCGTAGATGTCGATGCGCCGGGCCGTGGACGCGGCGGCGACCGCCGCGCCGAGCTGCACGGTGTCCAGGCCGGCGGCGGTGTCCGCGAGCGTCTGCTGCTCGTCGTAGGCGAGTTTGGCGACGACGTCGCCTATCGGGTCGTCGACGGCGATGTCGGTGGTGAGCGCCGGGGCGCGGCCGGACTGCTGGTGGGCGGCGAGGCCGGCGAGGGCGAGGCGCAGGTCGCGGTAGCCGGGGTAGCCGAGGAGGCGCGCGGTGCGGACCACGGTCGCCTCGCTGGTGCCCGTGAGCTCGGCGAGCCCGGTGACCGTGAGGGCGGCGCAGCCGGCCGGGTCGTCGGCGACGGCTTCGGCGACCCGCTGCATGGAGCGGGTCATGGACGGGGAGAGCGTACGCACCTTCGCCGCGAGAGCGGCGGGGGCGGGCGGTGCCTCACCGTTGAAAATTTCCTTCACTGGATAGGTCACCTATGAAAGGTATTTTCAGATTTCGGCCCCCGTCAAGACCCCCGGGTGTCGCGGGACAATGGTCCGCATGGACGAGACGAACCCGTTGGAACAGGCCCTGCACGCGGCCCGGGCCCTGGTCCTCGCCGACCTCGCCGCACGGGACGTGGCGGACGCGGACGTCGTCTCCCTCGTGGAGGACGCCGTCACGCACCGCCGCTGGTGGGTCGAGCAGTGGCCGGACGGCGCGGCGTTCGTGACGGGGCTGGTGGCCCAGGACGTGCAGGACGCGCTGCTGGAGCGGTACGGCCGGTGGCCGCTGTGCCCGGTCTGCGACTCGGGAGACCCGCACGCGCTGGAGGTCGACCCCGAACTCGGCGCCGATCCGCGCTGGGTGTGCGCGAAGGCGGCGACCGTCGTCGCCCCCGTGGGCAGTCTGCGGTGACGGTCTACATCGACCCGCCGAACTGGCCGGGCCACGGCCGCATGTGGTCGCACCTGGTCAGCGACGTCTCCTTCGACGAGCTGCACGCCTTCGCCGACGCGATCGGCTGCCCGCGCCGCGCGTTCGAACGCGATCACTACGACGTGCCGTCGCACCGCTACGCGGACGCCGTCGGGGCGGGGGCGGTGGAGATCGGCTCGAAGGAGCTGGTCCGGCGGATCACCGCGGCGGGCCTGCGCCGCCCGAAGCACCGGACGGCGCCGTAGCCGCCCGCTGCCGCCCTCGGGGCTCCGCCCCGCACCCCGCGCCTCGGACTCCCCCTGCGGCCCGGCGGCCTCGGGAGGCGCCCCGTGCGAGGCCGGATGCGGCCGGGGCCGGGTCAGTCGGTGGAGCGGAGGGACACGGGCGAGGCCGCCTCGGCGGGTGACAGGGCTCCCTTGGAACCCGTCACCACGCGGGAGCGGCTGTGCAGCCGAAGGGAGACGGCGACCAGCACGATCGCCACCAGCGTCATCCCCGCCCCCGCCCAGGCGGTCGACGCGAAACCGAGCCCCGCGTCGATCACCGTGCCGCCCAGCCACGGGCCGCCCGTGTTGCCCAGGTTGAACGCCGCCGTCGTCGTCGCGCCGGCCAGCGTCGGGGCGGCACCCGCCACGTTGAACATCCGCGCGTTGAGCGCGGGCGCCGTGTAGAACGCGGAGACGCCGAGCAGGAACGACAGCACGATCACCGCCACCGGGCTGGAGGCGAGGAGCGCGAGCGCGACCAGCAGCACGGTGGAGGCGGCGGTGCCGGAGAGCAGCACGCCGAAGAGGTGGGCGTCCGCCACCCGCCCGCCGACAGTCGTGCCGACCAGCGCGCCGAGCCCGAACAGCGCCAGCACCGTCGGGACCCACCCGTCCGGGAGCCCGGCCACATCGGTGAGCAGCGGCGCCAGATACGAGAACGCGCAGAACACGCCGCCCGCCGCGAGCGCGGTCACGGCGATCGACAGCCACACCTGCCGGTCGCGGTAGATCGACAGCTCGCCCTTCAGCCGCGGCCGCCGCTCGGGCAGCGGGATGCGCGGGATCAGCGCCGCCACGCCGACGAGGGCGACCGCGGACGCCGCGCCCACCGCCCAGAACGCCGAGCGCCAGCCCAGGTGCTCGCCGAGGAAGGCGCCCGCCGGCACGCCCAGCACGTTGGCGATCGACAGCCCGCCGATCATCACGGCCAGCGCCCGGGCCCGCGAGGTCGTCGGCACCATGGCGATGGCGACGGCCGCGCCCACGGCCCAGAAGCCGGCGCAGGCGAGAGCGCTGATGACGCGGGAGGCGAAGAGGACCTCGTACGTCGGTGCCAGCGCACCCGCGACCTGCCCCGCACCGAACACGGTGATCAGCGCGACGAGCGTGGTCTTGCGCGGGAGCCGCAGCGTCGCGACGGCGAGCAGCGGGGCGCCCACCACCATGCCGATGGCGAACGCGGAGATCAGCAGCCCGGCGCTCGGGATGGACACGTCCATGTCCTCGGCGATCGGCTCCAGCAGCCCCGAGAGCATGAACTCGCTGGTCCCGAGTGCGAAGACGGACAGGCCGAGGATGTAGACGGCGAGCGGCATGCGGGCGCCGGCGGGTCGTGCGGAAGGATCGGGCATGACAGGTGCCAACGACGTCGTCGTACCTGTCATTCCCCGGCGCCGGGCCGTCTCACGATGCGGCCAGCAGCTCCAGCTCGACGGTGAGGTTGTGCCGCGCGGCCCGCTCCCACTGCTCGCGCCCGTACGGCGTCCGGAACAGCGCGGGCAGGGCGAGGAGCTGTCGCAGCACCGCCGCCCGGCCGTCGCGGAACGCCTCCTCGGGCACGAAGGCGTACTCCTCCCGCACGGCGGCCGCGTAGGCGGCGTACGCCTGCGGGGGCGCGGCGAGGATCGCGAGGTCGGCGTCGCAGAGGACCTCGCCGTCGGCGTCGCCGGGAGCGGGGTCGTGGGTGACGGTGAGCCGGACCAGCCGGGCGACCTCGGCGGTGCGCCGCTCGTCGACGCCCAGCTCGGCGAGCGCCCGCTCGGCCAGGCGGGCGGAGCGCTCCTCGTTCTCGGAGCGGTCCGGCAGGTAGACGGCGTCGTGGAACCAGGCCGCGAGGCGGACGGCCGCGGGGTCGTGGGCATGGTCCGCGATCTCGTCGATCCGGTCGAGGACCGCGAGCAGGTGGTCGGTGGTGTGGTAGCGCCGCTGCAGTTCGGCCCAGCGGGCGAGCAGCGAATCGGCGTACCGGTGGTCGGGGTCGGGGTCGGGGTCGGGGCCGGGGTGCCCGGGCCGGCCCGTGCCGCCCACGTCGAGGGCGTCGAGCAGGGTGGTGCGCCAGCGCGTGCGGAGGGCGTCGTGGGCGGGGTGCGCGGGGAGGGCGGGCATGCGCCCATTGTGCCGCCGACGGGGGGCGGCTCAGCGGGGTGCGGGGGCCTCGGGAGCCTTCCAGCCCCGCCGGAGCGGGGGCTCGGCCTGCGGCCGTGTCCTCGATCGCCGGACGGGCCGCGTCCTCGCCGGACGGGCCGGGTCCTCGGTGAAACGGAGGCGCCCCCGTGAAGGCGCCCCGTGACGGAGGCGCCCCCCCCCGGGAGGGAGGCGCCTCGGTCGGCGGGTGGGGCGGCTGCGGCTCTCAGCCCGTCGGGCGGAAGCCCCGCAGGCGCAGCGAGTTCCCGACGACGAACACCGAGGAGAACGCCATCGCCGCCCCCGCGATCATCGGGTTCAGCAGGCCCGCCGCGGCCAGCGGCAGCGCCGCCACGTTGTAGGCGAAGGCCCAGAAGAGGTTGGTCCGGATGGTGCCGAGGGTGCGGCGGGAGAGCCGGATCGCGTCGGCGGCGGCGTTCAGGTCGCCGCGGACCAGCGTCAGGTCGCCCGCCTCGATCGCGGCGTCGGTGCCGGTGCCCATCGCGAGCCCGAGGTCGGCGGTGGCGAGCGCGGCGGCGTCGTTGACCCCGTCGCCGACCATGGCGACGCTGCGTCCCTCGGACTGGAGGCGGCGGACGACGTCCACCTTGTCCTCGGGCATGACCTCCGCGACCACCTCGTCGATGCCGACCTCCGCGGCGACCGCCTCCGCGACGGTCCGGTTGTCGCCGGTGAGCAGGATCGGGGTGAGCCCGAGGGCGCGCAGCCTGCGGACGGCTTCGGCGCTGGTGTCCTTGACGGCGTCGGCGACCTCCAGGACGGCGCGGGCCTCGCCGTCCCAGGCGACGGCGATCGCGGTCCGCCCGGCGCGCTCCGCCTCCTGCTTGGCGGCGGCGAGCTCCGGGGTGAGCTCCATCGCCCAGTCCCCGAGCAGCTTCTCCCGCCCGACGAGCACCGCGTGCCCCTCGACGACGCCCTGCACGCCGAGGCCGGGCACGTTGGCGAAGTCCTCGGGGGCGGGCAGGGTGCCGACGCGCTCGGCGGCTCCGGCGGCGACGGCCCGGGCGACGGGGTGCTCCGAGGCGTTCTCCAGCGCGCCGGCCAGGCGCAGCACCTCGTCCTCGGTGACGCCCTCGGCGGTGCGGACGGCGAGCAGGGTCATCCGGCCGGTGGTGACGGTGCCGGTCTTGTCGAGCACGATCGTGTCGACGGCGCGGGTGGTCTCCAGCACCTCGGGTCCCTTGATCAGGATGCCGAGCTGGGCGCCGCGCCCGGTGCCGACCATCAGCGCGGTCGGGGTGGCCAGTCCCAGGGCGCAGGGGCAGGCGATGATCAGGACGGCGACGGCGGCGGTGAACGCGGCGGTCAGCCCGGAGCCGTTGCCGAGCCAGAAGCCGAGGGTCGCGAGGGCGAGGCCGATGACGACGGGGACGAAGACGGCCGAGATCCGGTCGGCGAGGCGCTGGGCGGCGGCCTTGCCGTTCTGCGCGTCCTCGACGAGCTTGGCCATCCGGGCGAGCTGGGTGTCGGAGCCGACGCGGGTGGCCTCGACGACGAGCCGGCCGCCGGCGTTCAGGGTGGCGCCGGTGACGGTGTCGCCCACGGAGACCTCCACGGGCACGGACTCCCCGGTCAGCATCGACGCGTCGATCGCGGAGGACCCCTCGACGACGGTGCCGTCGGTGGCGATCTTCTCGCCGGGGCGGACCAGGAAGCGCGTCCCGACCGTGAGCTCGGACGTCGGGACGGTCACCTCGCGGCCGCCGCGCAGGACGGTGACCTCCTTCGCGCCGAGTTCCAGCAGCGCCCGCAGGGCCGCTCCCGCCTTGCGCTTGGAGCGCGCCTCGAACCAGCGCCCGGCCAGGATGAACGCGGTGACGCCGGCCGCGGCCTCCAGGTAGATGTTCCCGGCGCCGTCGCTGCGGGCGACGGTGAACTCGAAGGGGTGGGTCATGCCCGGGGTGCCGGCGGTGCCGAAGAAGAGCGCCCACAGGGACCACAGGAAGGCCGCCGAGGTGCCGACGGAGATCAGGGTGTCCATGGTGGCGGCGCCGTGGCGGGCGTTGGTGAAGGCGGCGCGGTGGAAGGGCCAGGCCGCGTAGGTGACGACGGGGGCCGCGAGGGTGAGGCTCAGCCACTGCCAGTACTCGAACTGGAACGCCGGGACCATGGCCATCGCGATCACGGGCACGGAGAGGACGACGGCGGTGACCAGGCGCTGCCGCAGGGGCGTGAGCTCGTCCGGCTCCTCGGCGGGACTCCCGCCGTCCTGGTCCTGTGCGGGGCGCACGGGGGCGGGCTCGTGGGCGGAGTAGCCGGTCTTCTCGACGGTCGCGATGAGATCCGCCACGTCGACGCCGTCGGCGAAGGAGACCTTCGCCTTCTCGGTCGCGTAGTTGACGGTGGCCTCGACGCCGTCCATGCGGTTGAGCTTCTTCTCGATGCGGGCCGCGCAGGAGGCACACGTCATGCCGCCGATGGCGAGCTCTACCTCGCGGGCTTCGCTGGTGGCCGGGTGTGCGGCTGCGGTCGGCATCTCCGGTGCTCCTTCGTCGGTCTCGAATCCTACTGCGAGGATACCCCCTGGGGGTATCTTGCACCTCTTGTATACCCCCTCCCTGTATATGGCGCAAGCATCGACGGGGAATCCGAGGGGTGAGGAGGCCGCGCACTGCTGCCTGGGAGGCCGATGGGCATTAGGGTGGACATTGGACTAGACCTGTCGGGCGGGCTCGCACCGGAGCCGCGCCGCACCGTCAGCCGTACTTCCTGGAGGAATGGGCCCCATGAGCAACCGTGCACTCCTTGAGGTGATCGCCCTCGACGCGGAGGACGCGGTCGCCGCCCGGGCCGGGGGAGCCGACCGCCTGGAACTGGTCACCGACATGGCGGCCGACGGCCTGACCCCGCCGACCGCGACCTTCCGCGGCATCCGCGCCGCCGTGGACATCCCGCTGCGCGTGATGCTCCGCCTCACCGACGGATTCGCCGCCGGCGGTCCCGGCGACGTCGACACGCTCGTGCGCACCGCGTCGGAACTGCGGGACGCGGGAGCGGACGAGTTCGTCCTCGGATTCCTCGACGACCACGGTCTGCCCGACCTGGTCACCGTCGAGCGCCTGGTCGCCGTCCTCGACGGCTGCCACTGGACGTTCCACCGCGCCATCGACCGGGCCGCCGACCGCGACGCGCTGCGCAAGCAGCTCGCGGACGTCCCCGGCCTGGACACGTACCTGACGGCCGGCTCCCCGGCCGGAGTCGACGACGGGCTGCCGACGCTGGTCGCCGAGGCCGCGCGGCACGACGATCCGGGCTACGAGCCGACCCTGCTGGTCGGCGGCGGCCTCCGCCTGGAGCACGTTCCCGGACTGCGCCGGGCCGGCCTCACCGCCTTCCACATCGGCGGCGCCGCCCGCCCCTCCGGCTGGTCCGCCCCCGTCTGCGCCGACGCGGTCCGCGCCTGGCGCGAGGCCCTCGACGCGTAGCCCTCGGGCGGGCGGCGTGCGTGCCGGGGGGACGTCCGGGGCGGGACGCGACCGGACCGCCGGTCCGCCCGGGGGCCGTTCCTCCCGGTCCGGGCGCGCCTGCCGTGTGAGCCGGCGTGCGGGCTGCGGGTCCGCGGCCCCGGGGGCCGTTCCGCTGGTGTCCCCGCAGACGTGCGCGCCTGCGGGGACGGGTGGCGGCCGTTCCGCCGGCGCTCCGCCGGCGTGCACCGAGCCCATCCGCTGGTGGGCTCGCTCGCAGGCGTGCGCCGAGCCCTTCCCGCGCAGCCGGCCGGCCGCACCCCAGGGCCGGGCGGGCGGCGGATGTGCGACGGATGTACCGGCCGAAGACGTGTCGGGCCCTCCCCTCCGGCACATCCACGTCCACGCCCCGGTGCCCGCGCGGCCTCGTCGCCCCGCGCCGCTCTCCCTCCGGGCGCGGCACCGCGGGGTGCGACCGCCGGGCGCGGGCGGTGGCCGCGTCACCGGCGCCCGCGGCGGCGGCCGCGCACCGCCCTCAGGCGAGCTGTACGGGCAGCGGTGCCGCGTGGAGGACGGCGAGGCCGGAGACCGCCCTCGTCAGGGCCACGTAGAGACGGCGGAGGCCGGTGCGCTCGTCGGGTTCCCCCGCCACGACCGCGGCCGGCTCGTCGAGGACCACGTAGTCGTACTCCAGGCCCTTCGCCAGGGACGCGGGCACCAGCGTCAGACGGGACTCGGCCGTCGTCTCCTCGCCCGGGGCGAGGTACGGCATGCCCGCGGCGGTGAGCGCCGCCGCCAGCGCCGCGATCCGGCCGTCCGCCGCGATCAAACCGGTCGAACCCTCGCGGCGGAGCGACGCCGCGCACGCCGCGACGACGGCCGCGTCCAGCTCCGCCGCCCCGCCGACCGCGTCGACCGTCAGCGAGCCGGGGTTCTCGCGCACCGAGGAGACCGGCGCCAGCCCGGGAGACATGTGCGGCAGCAGACGGGAGGCGTAGGCGATCACCTCACGCGGGACGCGGAAACCCGCGGTCAGCTCCTCGACCACGGCCTCCGGCTTCCCCAGGTGCTCCAGCGCCTGGGCCCACGAGCCCGTCGCCCACGGCGTCGTGCCCTGCGCCAGGTCGCCGAGAACCGTCGCCGAACCGGTCGAGCACCGGCGCCCCACCGCGCGGTACTGCATGGGGGAGAGGTCCTGCGCCTCGTCGAGCACGACGTGGCCCAGCGAATGCGTGCGCTGCACCAGGTCGTTCGCCTCGTCGATCAGCACCGCGTCCGCCGCCGACCACTGCGCCGACTTCACGCTCCGCGGCGGCTTCGCCATCAGGATCGCGGCCTGCTCGCCGGCGTCGAGGACGCCCTCCGCGTGCGCCGCGAGGAAGCCGGCGTCCGACAGCAGCCGGAGCACCAGCTTCGCCGGGTCGACCGGCGGCCAGATCGCCTTCACCGCCGCCTTGACCGCCGTGTTGCGGGCCACCGCGTCCTGCACGCGGTCGTCGGGCGCCTCGCCGGACTGCTCCATGCGCACCAGCACGGCGTGCGCGATCCGCTGCGGCAGCGCCTCGCGTGCGGCGCCGTAGCGGATGTCCCGGTCCAGCAACTCGCGGACGATCTCCTCCAGTTCGTACGCGGGAATCCGCCAGCGCCGCGACCCCCGGACGACCACCACCGGCTCGGCCGGCAGCGTCACGTGCGAGCGGACCGCCCGCCGCAGGACCTGCGCCATCCTGGCGTCGCCCTTCACGACCGCGGCCGCCGCACCGTCCGCGCCGCGCACCTCGACGTGGGCGACCAGGTCGTCGACGGTGGCCTGCTTCACCTCCAGCTCGCCGAGGGCGGGCAGGACCTGCTCGATGTAGTGCAGGAAGGACCGGTTCGGCCCGATGACCAGCGTGCCCGTGCGGGCCAGGCGCTCCCGGTGCGCGTAGAGCAGGTACGCCACCCGGTGCAGGCCCACGGCCGTCTTCCCGGTGCCCGGACCGCCCTGCACGCAGACCGAGCCGGACAGCCCGCTGCGGACGATCTCGTCCTGCTCGGGCTGGATGGTCGCCACGATGTCCCGCATGGGTCCCACGCGCGGCCGTTCGATCTCCGCCTGGAGCAGCTTCGAGGTCTGTTCGGCCTCCGCGGGATCGGTCAGGTGCTCGTCCTCGTACGCGGTGAGCTCCCCGCCCGTGTAGCCGAAGCGCCGCCGCAGCCCCACGTCCAGGGGGTCCTTGCGGGAGGCCCGGTAGAACGGCTGCGAGACGGGAGCGCGCCAGTCGACGACCATCGGGTCGCCCTCGGCGTCGTGCACATGGCGGCGCCCGATGTAGAAGCTCTGGCCCTCCTGGGCGGTGTGGAGGTAGTCGAGGCGGCCGAAGAACAGGGGCGTGTGCGCGAGATCGGCCAGCGCCCGGACCCGTTCGCCGATCTGCGCCTCCAGCACCGCCGCGTTGACCCAGTTCGCGGTGACGTCCTTGATGTCGAGCGACTGGACGTCCTCGCGCATCGCACGCAGTGCCGACCGGGAGGCCGCCAGATGCGCGCGTTCACGGCCGAGCGGACCGCCGTCGGGCTGCGGGTCGGGGGAGGACGCGGCGGAGGCCGGCGTCGGGGGTGCGGGGACGTGCGCGGGCACGGGTTGCCTCCGGACTGGGTGCTTCGTGATCACGAACAAGGCGGACCGGCCGGTTTCCGTCCGGGCGGCGGCGCTCCTCGGCGGGAGGCGGGAGAGGCCCCGGCCGCGGCCGGGGCAAGCTCGCGATTGTAGTCAGCGCCCCGGAGCCGCGCGAACGGTTTTCCGCGGGCGGCCGGGCAGCCGGGCAGCCGGGCATCCGGGCGGCCCCGGGGGGACTCGGGGTCGCGCCTCCTCCCTGATAGGGACCCGGCGGGGGCGGCGTCTGTCCCGAGTCGTACGCGGCACCACCCGCGGTTCGGTCCACGGGCCGATGCTCCGTACGGGTGAGAAGAGCCACCATGGAGACATGAGCACAGCGACCTTCACCCCAGGCACCCCGGCCTCCGGCGGCGCCCCGCACCGCGGTGCCACCGCCACCGGAAGCGTCTCCCACCCCCGCCACCGCGTCGGCAACGCGCTGCGCGCGGTCAAGGTCTTCGCCGAGACCGTGTTCTCGGTGGCGGTTCTCGGCGAGTACGCGCAGGAGGCGGGCGTGCGCCGCCGCTGACCCCGCCCGGGGCCGCGGCGCCGCAGGCCCGCGCGTCAGGCCGGTTCGCCCGAGTCCGCCAGCAGATCGTCCGCGTCGACGATCCGGTACGCGTAGCCCTGCTCCGCCAGGAACCGCTGCCGGTGGGCGGCGAAGTCCTGGTCGATCGTGTCGCGGGCGACCACCGAGTAGAAGTGCGCCTTGTGCCCGTCCGCCTTCGGACGCAGCACCCGCCCCAGCCGCTGGGCCTCCTCCTGGCGGGACCCGAAGGTGCCGGAGACCTGGATGGCGATCGTGGCCTCCGGCAGGTCGATCGAGAAGTTCGCGACCTTGGACACCACCAGCACGCTGATCTCGCCGTTGCGGAACGCGTCGAACAGCTTCTCGCGCTGCGAGTTCGGCGTCTCGCCCTTGATGACCGGGGCGTCCAGGTGCTCACCGAGCTCGTCGAGCTGGTCGATGTACTGGCCGATGACGAGGATCTGCTGGCCCGCGTGCTTGCGCACCAGCCGCTCGGTCACCTTCCGCTTGGTCGCCGTCGTCGCGCAGAAGCGGTACTTCTCCTCCGTCTCGGCCGTCGCGTACGCGAGGCGCTCCGAGTCGGTGAGGTTGACCCGGACCTCGACGCAGTCCGCGGGCGCGATGTAGCCCTGCGCCTCGATCTCCTTCCACGGGGCGTCGAAGCGCTTGGGGCCGATCAGCGAGAAGACGTCCGACTCCCGGCCGTCCTCGCGCACCAGCGTCGCGGTCAGGCCGAGCCGCCGCCGCGCCTGGAGGTCGGCGGTGAACTTGAACACCGGCGCGGGCAGCAGATGCACCTCGTCGTAGACGATCAGGCCCCAGTCACGGGAGTCGAAGAGCTCCAGGTGCGGGTAGACGCCCTTCCGCCGGGTCGTCAGCACCTGGTAGGTGGCGATGGTGACCGGGCGGATCTCCTTCTTCGTGCCGCTGTACTCGCCGATCTCGTCCTCGGTGAGCGTCGTCCGCTTCACCAGCTCGTGCTTCCACTGCCGGGCCGAGACGGTGTTGGTGACGAGGATCAGCGTCGTCGCCTTCGCCTGCGCCATCGCGCCCGCGCCCACGAGGGTCTTGCCCGCGCCGCACGGCAGGACGACGACACCCGAACCGCCGTGCCAGAAGCCCTCCACGGCCTGGGTCTGGTACGGGCGCAGCGCCCAGCCGTCCTCGGCCAGGTCGATGCGGTGGGCCTCGCCGTCCACGTAGCCGGCCAGGTCCTCGGCGGGCCAGCCCAGCTTCAGCAGCGTCTGCTTGATCTGCCCCCGCTCGGAGGGGTGCACGGCCACCGTGTCCGGGTCGATCCGGGTGCCGACCAGCGGCTGGATCTTCTTGGACCGCAGGATCTCCTCCAGCACCGGGCGGTCGGTGGTGGTGAGGACGAGCCCGTGGGTGGGGTGCTTGCTGAGCGTGAGGCGGCCGTAGCGGGCCATCGTCTCGGCGATGTCGACGAGCAGCGCGTGCGGCACGGGGTAGCGCGAGTACTCGACCAGCGCGTCCACCACCTGCTCGGCGTCGTGCCCGGCGGCCCGCGCGTTCCACAGACCGAGCGGAGTGACCCGGTAGGTGTGGATGTGCTCGGGGGCGCGCTCCAGTTCGGCGAAGGGCGCGATGACCCGGCGGCAGGCGTCGGCCAGTTCGTGGTCGACTTCGAGGAGTAGCGTCTTGTCGCTCTGGACGATGAGGGGACCGTTCACGCCTGCGCCCTTTCGGTTCGAGCCTTCGACGAGGCCAAACCTCCAGTGTGCCGCACGATCGCCTCCCGCGGGGCCGGGCGGCGCCACCCCCGCGTGCGCCGTTCCGGTGCCGGGCCGTCGCCGGTGTGACCTGGCACCGGTTTCGCCGGTTAGCCGATCATGAACGCTGACCAGGTGCGCCGCTTCACCTACGACGGCTTCGGCTACCGCTGCCGGATCGTGGAGAACCCCGCACCGCTGACCGAGCCGATCGTCGTCGTCGGGGGCGCCTTCCAGGACATGCACGCCTTCCGGCGGCTGGAGGGGCCGTGGGCCGCCTCGTCGACGCTGATCAACGTGGAACTGCCCGGCTCCGGAGCGGCCGACGCGCTGCCCGCCTCCCACGGCTTCGAATTCCTCTCCGACGTCCTGATCCACCTCCTGGACGGTCTGGGCCTGGCCAGGGCCAACCTGTTCGGTGCCTCGTACGGCGCGCCCGTCGTCTACGGCGTGGCCCAGGAGCGGCCCGAGCGGGTGGCCCGCATGGCCCTGTTCGGTGTCGCCCCGCGGTATCCGGACGCCGGGCTCCGGGCCCTGCGCGCCCTGGTGGACGCGCTGGAGGCCGGCGACACGGAGGCCTACGCCCGGCTGATCGTCGCCGCACTGGTGCCCCCGGCCGACCGCAGGATCCGCAACCGTCCATCGGTCACGAAGCTGCTCACCCTGGTCATGGGGGCGGTGACGCCCGACGAGATCCCGCGGCACATCGCCTCGACGCTCCGTCTGATCGAGTGGAAGGGGCTGCGGCCGGGCGGCATCGGGGGAGTTCCGGCGCTCTGCTTCACCGGCGAGCACGATCCGCTGACCTGCCCCGGTCTGGGGCGCGAGGCGGCCGCCACCATCGAGGGCGCCGTGTTCACGATGATCCGCGAGGCCGGCCATCTGCCCGTCCTGGAACGGCCCCGGGAGTTCGCCGACCTCGTGGCGCGCTTCTTCACCGACCGCCCCCTGCACGACCTGCCCTACACCACCCCGCTGGAGAGGCAGCCCCTCCCCGCCGGGACCGGGGCCCTGTAGCGGACACCCTCCCGATCCCGGGGAGAGCCGCCGACGCACCGACCGCCGCGGCCGGCCCGGGGCGCACCGGCCGCCGCCCCGGCCGGCCACCGCACCCCCGCATCCCCGCCGCCACCCACTCACCACCGGAGACGACCATGACCGACGCGCGGACGGCGGCGGACCCCCGTCCCTTCGTCAGCTACGCCGAGCAGATCCTCGACACCCTCGCGCACGAGCCCGGGCGGCCGGCGGTGACGGCTGTCGACGGCCGGCGGCTCACCGCCGGGGCCTTCCTCGCGGCCACCTGCCGGCTCGCCCGGTGGCTGACCGGCCGCGGCATCGGTCCCGGGCAGACCGTCTGCCTGCTCACGGGCAACACCCCCGAGGCGCTGTACGCCCGGTACGCGGCGAATCTGGCCGGCGCCCGCGTGGTCCACCTCTACGAGCGCCTGCCCGCCGGGACGCTCGCCCACATCGTGGAGAGCGTCGGGCCACGGCTGCTCCTGGCCGACTCCACCAGGGGCGGGGACCTCGACCGGCTGCTGCCGCTCGTCCGGGTCCCCGAGGCGGGGACCCTGGGCCCGGGACGCCACGGCGACGACGTGGTCGCCGCGTCCGCCGGTCTCGACGCGTCGCCCTTCCCCTCGCCGGCCGGCCCCGACGACGACTGGTGCATCCGCCACACCGGAGGCACCACGGGCGTTCCCAAGGGCCTTCAGATGAGGCACGGCCCCTACCTCCGCAGCCTCGATCACCTGCGCGAACCCGCCGGCCCGCCGCCCCGCCATCTGGTCTCCACTCCTCTCAGCCATGTCGCCGGGCTCTGCTGCGACCTGGCGTTCCTCGACGGCGGATCGGTCGTCCTGCAGCGCTCCTTCGAACCCGGCGAGGTGCTCCGCGCCGTCGAGCGGGAGCGGATCACCCACCTGTGGCTCCTGCCGCCCCTGCTGCACCAGCTGCTGGACCACCCCGCGCTCCCCACCACCGACGTGTCCTCGCTCCGCCGCGTCACCTACGGCGGCAGCCCCGCCTCGGCGGCGAGACTGCGGCAGGCCGCCGAGGTCCTCGGACCGGTGCTCCACGGCTGGTACGGGCAGACCGAGACCCTCGGCCTCACCGAGGTGCACGCGGACGAGCACGAGGTGACGGGCCGTCATGGACAGATCACCGTGGGCCGCCCCATGCCCGGTGTCGAGATCGTCGTCCGCGACGACCGGGGCGAAGCGGTGGCGGCCGGCACGGAGGGCGAGATCCACGCCCGCACCCCCGCCATGATGAGCGGCTACTGGAAGCAGCCGGAGCTCACCGACCGCGTGCTCAGGGACGGGTGGGTCCGCACCGGGGACGTCGGCTACCTCGACGACCGCGGCTACCTCTTCCTCACCGACCGCGGCACCGATCTCCTCACCCTGGCCGGCCGGCAGGTCTCCCCCCGCGAGATCGAGGAACTGCTGCTCACCCACCCCGGAGTGGCCCGGTGCGCGGTCGTCGGCGTCCACGACAAGGAGGCGGTCCAGCGGATCCACGCCGTCGTCGTCACCGCGCCGGGCCACCGGCTCACCGCCGACGAACTCCACACCTTCGTCGCCGATCGCAAGGGCGGCGACCACGCACCCCACAGCGTGCGGTTCGCCGGGACCATCCCGCTGACCGCCGTCGGCAAGCCGGACCGGAACCTGCTCCGGCGGCAGCTCCGCTGAGACCGCGGGAGGACCGTCCGGGACCGTCCGGGACCGTTCGGGCCTGTCCGGGACCGGCCGTCAGTCCTCCACCAGCTCGGCGACGCCCGTGATGCGGTGCAGCGGATAGGTGCGGACCTCGTCCGCGGTGTGGTCGTACCCCGTCACGAAGCCGCCCTCCACCCGCACCGGGGCGATCACCCGCTGGCTGGCCGCGCCGTCCGCGTTCACGTAGCCGATCCACAGCGCGGAACCGGTCAGGGCGGCGGCCTGGACGGTCGCCAGGGTCTCGGCGGCCGTGGTGCGCGGCAGTTCGCCGTCGGCCGCCGACGGCGTGCCGGCCGGCGTGCCTGCCGGTCTGCGTTCGACCGTGGCCGCCAGGTCACCGGCCCGGATCGCCTTCACCGCCGCGCCCAGCAGCGTCCCGTCGGGCAGCGGGGGCCCGTCCGGGACGGGCACCGGAGCCGTCCTGGGGGGCGTACGCCGGGCGTGGGCGCGGGTGATCAGCACATCGCCCTCGGCCGACTCGGCGGCGGGGGCGTAACCGAGGGAGCGCAGCGCCTCCAGCAGCGCCGCCGGGTCCGTGCGGGCGGCGAGCACCGTGGGCGCGAGCCGGCGCAGGCCCAGCCCCTGGGAGCGCCTGTCCGCGAGGATCTCCCCGAGCACGGTCTCGTCGTCGCACCGCACGTAGGCGGAGGCGGCGCCGACGCGGAGATGGCCGTGCCGGCGGGCGACGTCGTCGATCAGGTAGCTGAGCGGCTGCGGCACCGGTGTGCGGGAGTGGGCGGTGAGGAAGGCGTGCAGGTCGGACGCGCTCCGGCCGGCGTCCAGCGCCCGGCGCACCGAGCCGGGGGTGAAGCGGTAGACCGTCGCGCCGCCCTTCGACTCGACGTCCGCGAGGACGGAGAGGGTCTCGGCCAGCGGGCGCTCCAGCGGGCCCGGCGCGACGGCCGTGAGGTCCGCCTGGAGCAGGACGTGGTCGAGCGGTTCGGGCAGCAGCGGCGTCAGCAGGGCGACGGCGTGCGCCCGGCGCGCGTCGGCTGTGGCGGTCACGGCGCCGCCCCCTGCGCCCGTGCCCGTACCCGAACCTGCGCCCGACCCGCCGCCCGTACCGGAACCGGAACCCGCGCCCGACCCGCCGCCGGTACCAGGCCCGCCGAGACCGGCGAGTGCCCGCGCGGGTGCCGCCAGCGCGCCGCGGCCCGTCACGCCGAGGAGTTCGGCCTCGGCCAGCGTCCACTCCGCCAGCCGCGCCCGCAGGTCCCGCGCGCCGGTGCCCTGGGCGTCACCGCGCAGCGGCCGCTCCCAGCGCAGCCGGTCCTGGAGCGAGCGCGCGTCGGGAGCGGCGCCCTCGGGCAGGGACGCCATCAGCGCGAGCACCCGGTGGCGCACCTCCGGGGCCGCCGAGCGGTCCAGCTCCGGGCCGAGCGCCGAGAGGGTGCGGCCCTTGGCGTCCTGGCCGCCGACCAGGCCCGGGGTGCGGGTCGCGGCCAGCCAGGCGGTCGCCAGCACCGCCCACCGTTCGGCGGCCGGCAGCTCCAGCCAGTCGTCGTACGCGGGCGTCGGGGCGTACCGTTCGTCCGCCTCGCCGTCCGAGGCCAGCAGGCCCGCCGCGTAGGCGAGTTCGAGCCAGAAGGCGGCGAGCTGCTCGGTGGTGTCGAGCGCCGCGGCGGTGCGCTTCAGGTCCCGTACGGACAGGCCCCCGGCGCGCAGCACCGCCGGACCGCCCTCGTGCCAGTCCTTCAGCAGGTCCTCGACGGTCGACAGGGCGGTGTGCGCCTGTCCGGCCGCCGCGCCGTCCACAGCCTGTGGGCGGCGCTCGGCCGCCACCAGCACCGCGGGCGGCGCCGGTTCCGGGGTGCGGTGCGCGCGGCCCGCCCGCAGATGGAGCGCCGCCTCGCGCGGCAGCACCACCGTCCGCGGCGACGCGGGCAGCAGGAGCCCGTGGTCCCGCAGCCACCGCACGGGCGGCGCGGGGGACGCGGTCACCTCGCCGTACGGCGGGCCCCAGACCAGCCGGTCCAGCACCGACAGCGCCTCGGACGGCGCCGTGTCCAGCAGCCGCGCCATCCGCTCCCGGTCCGTGAACAGCGCGGTCAGCGCGGCCACCGCCGACACGGGGTCATGGGTCGGCGGCAGGCCGAGCGCCGAGACGATCTCCTGGAGCCTGCCCGGCGACATGCCGGCCGTCGCCTCCGCCACGGTCGGTCCGAGGCCGGTGGGCGAGGGGCGGGTCGGCTGCGGCGCGAGCAGCTCCCGGGCGGTGCGCACCAGCCGGAGCCGGTCGTCCTCGCCCCACACCAGGGCCTGGCGCCGCAGTTCGCCGAGCGCGTCCGGAAGCGCCGCGGCGATCGCGGGGACCGGTTCGTCGCCGGTCAGCAGCCCGAGCAGTTCCTCGTACGGGGCCGGGTCGGACGCCACGGCCAGCGCCTCCGCGGTCTGGAGCGCGAACCGGTCGAGCCGCTCCAGCGCGCGCACCACGGACGCCCTGGTGCCGGCCCGGGTGGCGAGCTGGGTGACGTCGTTCGGTACCGGGCTCAGCAGATCGGGGCGTGCGCGCAGCAGCGCGGCCAGCTCCTCGTCGGCGCGGGCGCGCAGCGCCTCCGCGAGCGTGCGCGGCGCCGTACGGTCGGCGTGCGAGCCGCCACGTGAATCGGGCATCGTCCCCATCCGCCCCACGGTAGCCGCTGGAACGCTACCGTCGGGGGCAGGGCGGCCCCGGCCGCCCTCGTCGCGCACACCGGCGGCGTCGCGCCGGGCCGACCGGTGCCACGCCGGGAACAGCAGGGGAACGCCCGTGGGGATCGAGAGCGACCAGCTCGTCTTCGACTATCTGAGCCGGGTCGGCGACCTGGCCCAGCAGGCTCAGCTCCCGTCCGGGTCGCGCATGCGCCTGGTGACCTCGCTCCGGGGCGAGATCGACCGGCAGCGGACCAGGACCGGGGGGAACACGCCCGCCGGCGTCCGCCGCATCCTCGGACGGCTCGGCACACCCGACGAGGTCGTGGCGGCGGCCGCGGAGGAGGGCGGCGGCGCCCCGCCGACCGCCCCCGCGGAGCCGGTGCACCGCCCCGCCGACCGCCCCGCCGAGGGGGCCGTCGACGCGCGCGGGGAGGCGGCCGGCGACGCGCCGGGGCCGCCGGTGCCGCGCCAGCGGCTGCGGTTCCGGGCACCCCGTCCCCGTACGCCCGACGCCCCGCCGGCGCCCCCGGCCGCCTCGCCCCCGCACCTCGCGGGCACGGACGAACTCGGCCCCTCCGGCTCGGAACCGGACTGGTGGCGGATCGACCCCGGCCCGTTCGGCCCGGGTGACCGGGTCGCGGGCTTCACGGGAGGCGTCGAGATCCCGGAGATACTGCGCCCGCCGCGCGAGGACGACGAGCGCGACGCGCCGGACGGGGAAGGGGACGCGGACGCCGAGACAGACCCCGGTGCCGCGGAGGCGGTCCCCGCGGGGCGGACCCGGCGGTGGCGGCCGCGGCTGCGCCGCCGGGCGGAGGTCCTGCCGGGGGCCGGACGGCGGCTGGGGCATCCGCTGCTCCTGCTGGGCGCGGTGCTCCTCCTCGCCGGGGCGGTCCTCGGGTCCTTCATCCCGCTGGCCGGCGGCTGGCTCATCGCGTACGGCTCACGCCGTCTGAACGCGGCGCAGACCAAGGTCGCCCTCCTCGTCCTCCCCGGCGCGGCGGTGGCGGGCGGCCTGCTGTGGCTGTGGGGCCGGGTGAACGGACGCTGGGGGGAGGCGGTCCCGGAGGGCGCGATGCGCGACGCGCTGACTCAGACGTGGCCGTGGGTCCTGAAGGGCGCCGCGGTGGCGTCCGCCCTCTTCCTCCTCTGGCGCGCCCGCCGCGATCCCTGACGGAGCCGTGCCCCGGGCGGTACGGGGGCGACGCCCCGCGGGAGGGCCGCCCGCCCGGCCCGGCGGCCCCGTCCGCGGCGCCCTCCCGCGCCGCGGACACCTCCCCGCACAATGGGTGCCATGACCACACACCCCGCCGCCGCCCCTCTCACCGTCGGCTTCGACCTCGACATGACGCTCATCGACTCGCGCCCCGGCATCCACGCCGCCTATCGGGCGCTGTCCGCCGAGACCGGGGTGCGGATAGACGCCGATCTGGCGGTCACGCGTCTCGGGCCGCCCCTGGAGCAGGAGTTGGCGCACTGGTTCCCGGACGAGCGGATCCAGGAGATGAGCGACCGCTACCGGGAGCTCTACCCGGAGTACGCCATCGAGCCGACGCTCGCGATGCCCGGGGCGCGGGAGGCAGTCGACGCGGTGCGGGCCGCCGGGGGCCGGGCGATCGTCGTCACGGCCAAGCACGAGCCGAACGCCGAGCTCCACCTCGAACACCTCGGCATCGAGCCGGACGAGACGATCGGCTGGCTGTGGGCGGAGGCCAAGGCGGAGGCGCTGCGCGAGCACGGCGCGGGCGTGTACGTCGGCGACCACGTGGGCGACGTCCGGGGCGCGCTGGCCGCGGGCGCGCTCTCGGTCGGGGTGCCCACCGGCCCCTGCGACGCCGCCACCCTGCGCGAGGCCGGCGCCGACGTGGTCCTCGCCGACCTCACCGCGTTCCCGGCATGGCTGGACGGTCATCTCCGCGCCGGGTCCTGAGCGCGCCGAGTCCTGAGCGCGGTGGCTCCTGGGGGCGGCGGGGCGGGGGCGTCACCTCGGCGCACGGGGCCGCGGCGGGCGAGGTGCGGCGGAGGCCGGGTCAGGAACGACCGGATCCGGCCTGTCGCCGCTGGGCGGCGATCGAGCGCAGCACGCCCGCCGCGGCGATCACGAACCCGACGCCCATCAGCATGCACACGGCGTACGCGATCGAGGGAAACGGTTCCGTTCCCAGGAACAGCGGGGCCACGGTGACCAGTGTGGCCACCGCCCCGACGATGAAGACGATCGCGCCGACGCGCACCAGTCCGTCGCCCGGTGCGGGTGCCGTGGCCTGAGGAGTAGCAGTCATTCGGCCAGGGTATTCCCTTGCGCGTAGGAACCGGTCGAGGACGTCTTGTCACCGGCCTCTGGACCATTAGCCTTGGGGGTGGCGGGTCAGGCGACCCGCTGTAGTGCTATCCAGAGCCGTTTTTCGGCGCCCGACATGCGGTGCCCCCAGCGCCCCACGAGTACGAGGACGAGGACAGACGTGCCTACCGGCAAGGTCAAGTGGTTCAACAGCGAGAAGGGCTTCGGCTTTCTCTCCCGCGACGACGGCGGTGACGTCTTCGTCCACTCCTCAGTGCTCCCGTCCGGGGTCGACGTGCTCAAGCCCGGCCAGCGAGTCGAGTTCGGCGTCGTCGCCGGACAGCGCGGCGACCAGGCGCTCTCGGTGACCCTGCTCGACCCGACCCCGTCGGTGGCGGCGGCCCAGCGCCGCAAGCCGGACGAGCTGGCCTCCATCGTGCAGGACCTGACGACGCTGCTGGAGAACATCACGCCGATGCTGGAGCGCGGCCGCTACCCGGAGAAGACCCAGGGCAAGAAGATCGCCGGTCTGCTGCGCGCGGTGGCCGACCAGCTCGACGTCTGAGCCGCCGCGGCCGGCGGGCCGCCGCGGACGCGCAGGCGGCCCCGGCCGTCCGCCCGCACTCGTTCCACCACCGACCACCGGTCACCGCACCCCACCCCCACCCACCGCACGCGGGCGCGTGCGGTGGTGACGTGCGCGTGCGGCCCGACGTGCGGGGACGTGCTGCCGGGACGTGCGGCCGGTCGTGCGGTCAGACGAACGCGAGCGCGTCGGGGCCGAGGGGCGGCACCAGCCCCTCGGCCGCCGCGCGCGTCAGGAGCCCGCGCACGGCCGCGTAGCCGTCCACCCCCAGGTCGTGGGTGAACTCGTTCACGTACAGACCGATGTGCTGGTCGGCGACGGCCGGGTCCATCTCCTGTGCGTGCGCCTGCACATAGGGGCGGGAGGCCTCGGGGTCGTCCCAGGCCATGCGCACGGAGGTGCGGGCCGAGGCGGCCAGCAGTTCCAGGGTTTCGGCGCCGAGCGACCGCTTGGCGATGATCGCGCCGAGCGGGATCGGCAGCCCGGTCGTCGTCTCCCAGTGCTCGCCCATGTCGGCGAGCGAGTGGAGGCCGTACTGCTGGTAGGTGAAGCGCGCCTCGTGGATGACGAGCCCGGCGTCCACCGCGCCGTCGCGCACCGCCGGCATGATCTCGTGGAACGGCATCACGACCACCTCGCCGATCCCGCCCGGGACGGCGTCGGCGGCCCACAGCCGGAACAGCAGGTAGGCGGTCGAGCGCTCGCTGGGCACGGCGACCGTGCGGCCCCGCAGGTCCACCCCGGGCTCCCGGGTCAGCACCAGCGGCCCGCAGCCGCGCCCGAGCGCGCCGCCGCACGGCAGCAGGGCGTACTCGTCCAGCACCCACGGCAGCACCGCGTACGACACCTTCAGCACGTCGTACTCGCCGCGCTCCGCCATGCCGTTGGTGATGTCGATGTCCGCGAACGTGACGTCCAGCCCGGGCGCGCCCGGCACCCGTCCGTGCGCCCAGGCGTCGAAGACGAAGGTGTCGTTCGGGCAGGGCGAGTAGGCGATCTGCAGGGTCACAGGTGCTCCTGGAGTACGGGGGTGAGCCGGCGGAAGCCGTCGCGCAGTGCGGCGAGCGCGTCGCCGATGCGCCAGGCGGCGCGGTCGCGCGGGCCGACGGCGTTGGAGACCGCGCGGATCTCGATGACGGGCACTCCGTGCACGGCGGCGGCCTCGGCCACCCCGAAGCCCTCCATCGCCTCGGCGGCCGCCCGCGGGTGACGGGCCGCCAGCTCGGCGGCGCGTCCGGCGGTGCCGGTCACCGTGGAGACCGTCAGCACCGGCGCGTGCGCCGCGCCCAGGGCGTCGGCGGCGTGCGCGGACAGGGCGGCGGGCGGGTGGTGGACGGTGCGTCCGAAGCCGAGTTCGTCGACGGGGAGATAGCCGTCGGGAGTGTCGGCGCCGAGGTCGGCGGCGACGATCGCGTCGGAGACGACGAGGGAGCCGAGCGGGGCGCGGCCGGTGAAGCCGCCGCCGATGCCGGCCGAGACGACGAGCGCGTACGGCTCGTCCGCGAGGGCCAGTGCCGTGGCGGTGCCGGCCGCGGCGGCGGCCGGGCCGACTCCGGCCGCGAGCACGTGCAGGCCCGGGGTCCGGGTGATCGCGTACCCGCCCCTCAGCAGGGTGCCGGTCTCCTCCGTGGCGGCGACGGCTTCGGCCTCCGCCGCCACGGCGGTCACGACGAGTACGCGCATCGCGGGGTCCTGCCGGTCAGGAGGACTTCTCGAACTGGAACCGGTAGATCCCGATGACCTTGGTGCCGTTCGTCTCCATGATGTTGACGTCGGCCTTGTCGGTCGTCTCCCCGGTCTGCGAGGAGAAGAAGGCGTTGCCCGGGATGGTCCGGTACGTCTTCTTGAACGGCTCCTGCTCCACCGGCTGCGCGCCGAACAGGAGGGTCCAGCCGTTCTCGGCGATCTCCGGGTCGACGCCGAGGCGGACCTTGTCGTCGACGGCGAACTTGATCTTGGTGGGAGTGCCCTCGGTGAGGCACTTCTGCACCTCGGACTCCTTGATCGCCTCGCCGTCGTTGTAGCAGGTGGCCTCGGCGTTGACGGATTCCGTACCGACCGTCACGGTCACGAGCGGGGTCGGCTTGTCGCAGGCGGAGAGGACGAGCAGCCCGGCGGACACGGCGCCGAGGGCGGCGGCGGCCCGGCGGCGGCGGCCGGAGTAGAACGCAACGGTCATGGCCCGAAGGCTATCGGTCCCGGTCGGCCCCGCGTCGCGGGGGTACGGCGCGGCGTGCCGTTGCCCCCGCGGGGACGTACGCCAGGGCCCGCGGCGGCGGCCGCCGGACCCTTCGGGCCGGACCGGCCGCGCACCGTGCGCCGGGGGCGCCTCCCGTCCCGCGGCGGCGGCCGTGCCGCGGGCGCGCCCTGCGCCCCGCGCGCCCCGCCGGGCAGGCCGCACCGCTGCCCGGCGCGCCGCGCGTGTCGGCCGCGGGGCGCGGGCGGGTGCGGGCAGCCGGGCAGCCGCCCCGCCGGGGCCGGGCGATCCGGCCGGGCGGTCCGGTCGTATCGGACGGTCCCGGCCGGCAATCCGGTCAGGCGGCTGGGCCGACCGTCCGGTCAGGCGACGCGGGGGCGGGCGCTGCCGCCGCCGCGTCGGCGCGCGGCCGAGAGCAGACCCCGGTCCGCCGCCAGCGCGCCCGCCGCCAGGATGCCCGCCGCCACCGACATGCCGACCACGCCGTTGAGCGGCAGCGCGATCCCGATCGCGCCGCCCACCACCCACGCCATCTGGAGAAGCGTCTCCGAGCGCGCGAACGCCGACGTGCGCACCTGTTCCGGCACATCGCGCTGGATCAGCGCGTCCAGCGACAGCTTCGACAGCGCCTGCGAGAAGCCCGCGGCCGCCGTCAGGACCGCCACCATGCCCGCGCCGAAGAAGATCGCGGCGAGGACGGCCGCCGAGAGGACCAGCGTCAGCATCGTGACGATGATCATCTCGGGTCCGCGTGCTCTGAGCCACGCGCCCACCGCCGTGCCGATCGCGTTCCCCGCGCCGGCCGCGACGCCCACGATCCCCAGCGAGACCGCCGCCGACTGCCCGGCCAGCGGATGCTCCCGCAGCAGGAACGCCAGGAAGAAGATCAGGAACCCGGAGAGCGCCCGGTGCGCCGCGTTCGCCTGGAGGCCGTGCAGCACCGACGGGCCCACCGTCCGCAGGCTCGGCTTCTTCTCGCCGTGCGTCAGCATGTGCGCCTTGCGCTCGCCCTTCGCCGAATCGACCTTCGGCGGCATCGTGAACGCCCAGTACGCCCCGAGCAGGAACAGCGCGCACGCCCCGTAGAGCGGCCACTGCGGACCGATCATCTGGAGCCCGGCCCCGATGGGCGCGGCGATGCCCGTGGCCAGCAGACCGGCGAGCGTCACCCGCGAGTTCGCCTTCACCAGGGAGAACTTCGGTGGCAGCAGGCGCGGTACGACCGCGCTGCGCACCACGCCGTACGCCTTGGACGACACCAGGACGCCCAGCGCCGCCGGATACAGCTCCAGCCCGCCGGTCGCCACCGCGGTGGACATCAGGATCGCCAGCAGCGCCCGTGCGAGCATCGCTCCCGCCATCGCCGCGCGCCGTCCGTGCGGGAGACGGTCGAGGAGCGGGCCGATCACGGGCGCGAGGAGCGTGAACGGCGCCATGGTCACCGCGAGGTAGAGGGCGACCCGGCCGCGCGCCTCGTCGGTCGGCACCGAGAAGAACACGGTCGACGCGAGCGCCACGGTGATCATCACGTCGCCCGCGCCGTTCACCGCGTGCAGCTCGATCAGCTTGCCGAGCCCCGACTCGCCCGCGCCGTGCGCGTGCGTCGCCTTGCGGATGCCGCGCGCCGTGCCGGTGAAGGGCCGGTGCAGGGCACGCCCGACCGCCCGGCCCGCTCGTCGGAGCGGCCCGGTGTCGTCGGACGACCTCGCGGTTGCCACGTCGTCATAGTGCCCCAACGGCCGCCGCCCCGAACCGTGATCCGCAGCGTGTCCGCCACGAGTCCGCCGCGCGGCGCGACGACCGGCCGCGATCCGGCCGGGGAACTTTCTGACGGTCGTTCGGGTCCCGGGGCGGTCGCCGCCCGCAGTCCGGCACGCCGTTGCCGCGGTCGTCCGCACGCCGGTCCGCCCTGCCCGTGAACGCCTGACGTCCCCCTGCTCCCGGCGCCGTCCGGGCCTCTCCCGCCGCCGTCCCGCCCCTCTTCCGCCGCCGGCCGGTCCCCTCTTCCGCGCCCGTCCCGGTACGGGTCTTGCTCCCGTCTTGGGGCGGGCAGGTGGGCGGGGAGCTGTGAAGGGGGTAGCGTGCGTAGCGCGCCACCGGCGGTTGTTCCCGGCCGCGCGCCTCTTCGGCATCCCGCAGAATGGATGACGTCAGGTGCGCCCGGAAACGGATCGGTCCGGGCGTGGACGTCGATGCGGCCCTCAGGTCCGCTCCGCCCACCGCCCCGGATCACCCGGTCGACAGGCGCACCCGTGAGACGGCGTAGGAGAGAAGCGAGACCTGTGAGTGCTGCGACGACGCGAAGCCGTACCCCCGACCGCCTGTGCGCCGAGGCGGTAGACCTCGCCCGGGAGGCGGCCGAAGAGGCCGCGGCCCCGGGAGTGGTCGGCGAGCACGTGTCCCTCGTCTCCGAGGGTGACCGGGTCGTCACCCACTTCTTCGAGGCCAAGGAGCCCGGGTACCGGGGCTGGCGCTGGGCCGTCACCGTCGCCCGCGCCTCCCGCGCGAAGGTCGTCACCCTCGACGAAACCGTCCTGCTGCCCGGACCCGACGCCCTCCTCGCCCCGGAGTGGGTGCCCTGGAGCGAGCGGCTGCGCCCCGGCGACATGGGCCCCGGCGACCTGCTGCCCACCGAGGCGGACGACCTGCGCCTGGAGCCCGGCTACACCGGCGACGAGGAGCCCCCGCCGAACTCCGCCCTCGCGCCCTCGCACGACCTGGTCGAGCGCGTCGACGCGGAGGACGCGGAGCTCACGGACCGCGTACCCGCCGTCGACGCGACCGACCACGACGGCCGCGGCCAGATCGCGGCGCTCGCCGAGGAACTCGGCATGCGCCGCGCCCGGGTCCTCTCCCGGTACGGCCTGCACACCGCCGCCGACCGCTGGGACGACTCCTTCGGCCCGAAGACCGCGATGGCACAGGCCGCGCCGGCCTCCTGCCAGTCCTGCGGCTTCCTGGTCCCGCTCGGCGGCTCCCTGCGCCAGGCGTTCGGCATCTGCGCCAACGAGTTCTCACCGGCCGACGGGCGCGTGGTGTCCCTCGCGTACGGCTGCGGGGGGCACTCCGAAGCGGCCGTGATGCCGAAGCCTCCGGTACCGCCGCCGCCGGTGCTGGACTCGCTCGCGGTGGACGCGTTCCCGCTGCGCCCCGCGCGTGACAGCGGGTCGGTCTCCACGGACACGGACCCGTCCTCCGACGACCTCGGCCACTCCTAGCCCCTCGCGGGGCGCCACTCCAGCCCGGGCAACTCCAGCCCGTCCGGCGTCCCCTCCTGGGGGTGGGCCAGGCCGGGCCGCTCCAGCCCCTGCTGGGGGTGGGCCTGGCCCGGGTAACTCCAGCCTGTCCGGCGTTTGAGGACACCGTGCGCAGCGCGGTGCCGCGGCCTCCGGGGCGCGCCGCCCCCGCGCCCGTAGCCGGGTCCGGCGGGGCTTCGCGGCCGAAACGGCACGTCCCGCAGGGCTCCGCCCCGCACGGGTGTCCGCCGACGCGGTACCTTCGGCCCCGTGGGCACCGACCTGCCCCGTCCAGCCCAACGGCAACAGCGAGCAGCACACCCCGCACCACCACGAGAAGCACCCATCGCACAGAGCGGAGCCGCAGCGTGAGCGTCAGGACGACCGAGTGGGCCGACCCGTTCGGGACGGCGCGGCTGCGGCGCGGGGTGCTCGACGCCTGGGGCGCGAGTCCCGCCCGCTTCCGCGAGGACGCCAACGCCGAGGAGGACCTCGTCCTCGGCGGCTACCGCGACCGCCTCGTCGTCGAGCTCGCGCAGAACGCCGCCGACGCCGCCGCCCGCGTCGGCGTCCCCGGCCGGCTGCGGCTGACGCTGCGGCCCGGCCCGGACGGCGGCGCCGGCACGCTCGCCGCCGCGAACACGGGCGCCCCCCTCGACGCCACCGGCGTCGAATCGCTGAGCACCCTGCGCGCCTCCGCGAAGCGCGAGGGCCACGAGACATCCGTCGGCCGCTTCGGCGTCGGCTTCGCCGCCGTGCTCGCCGTCTCCGACGAGCCCGCGGTCGTCGGCCGCCACGGCGGCGTCCGCTGGTCGCTTCCCGAGGCGAGGGAGCTCGCCCTGGAGGTGGCGGCGGGCTCTCCCGGCCTCGGCGACGAGCTGCGCCGCCGCGACGGCCACGTCCCGCTGCTGCGGCTCCCGCTGCCCGCCGAGGGCTCCGCACCCGACGGGTACGACACGGTCGTCGTGCTGCCGCTGCGCGACGGCGCCGCGGCCGACCTGGTGGAGCGTCTGCTCGCCGGCATCGACGACGCGCTGCTCCTCACGCTGCCCGGCCTCGCCGAGATCGTCGTCGAGACGCCGGACGGCACACGGGAGTTGCGGCGCGAGACGCAGGACGACTGCGTACGGATCACGGACAGCTCGGCGCCCGGGCCGCGCCGCTGGCGGGTCGTCGCGCACGACGGCCCGATCGAGCCGGCCCTGCTGGCGGACCGCCCGGTCGAGGAGCGGCTGCGCCCGCACTGGTCGGTCACCTGGGCCGTCCCGGTGGACGGCGACGGCGCCCCCGTCCGGCCCGCCACCGCGCCGGTCGTCCACGCGCCGACGCCCACCGACGAGCCGCTCGGCGTGCCCGCGCTGCTGATCGCCTCGCTTCCGCTCGACCCCACGCGCCGGCATCCCGCGCCCGGCGCACTGACCGACTTCCTGGTGGAGCGGGCGGCCGACGGCTACGCCGAACTGCTCGGCGGGTGGCGCCCGGTGACGACCGGCACCATCGACCTGGTGCCCGGACCGCTCGGCAAGGGCGAGCTCGACGGCGCGCTGCGCGCCGCCGTGCTGAAGCGCCTGCCCCGGGTGGCGTTCCTGGAGCCCGCGCTGCCCCGGGAGGGGGCGGCGGACGACTCCGGCCTGCCGGACCGTGAGACGCCGCCCGCGCTGCGCCCGATCGAGGCCGAGGTCCTGGAGGGCGCGGGCGCCGACACCGTACGGGTCCTGGCGGAGGTGCTGCCGAGCCTGCTGCCCGCCGGGCTGGAACGGCGCGTGGAGCTGCGCACGCTGGGCGTCGCCCGGGTGCCGCTGACGGAGGCCGTCGACCGCCTCGCCGGGCTGGAGCGCGAACCGGACTGGTGGCGGCGGCTGTACGACAGCCTCGCCGGTGTGGACCCGGACCGGCTGACCGGCCTCCCGGTGCCGCTGGCCGACGGGCGGACCACGATCGGCCCCCGCCAGACGCTGCTGCCGCTCGCCGACACCCCGCCCCACCTGGCCCGCCTCGGACTGAAGGTGGTGCATCCCGACGCCGCGCACCCGCTGCTGGAGAAGCTGGGCGCGCTGCCCGCGACGCCGCGGGCCGTGCTGACCACACCGCAGGTGCGGGCCGCGGTCGCCGGTTCGCTGGACGCGGGCGAGATCTGGGACGAGGACGCGGACGCCCTCGACGCCGACGAGCTGGCGGACACCGTCCTCGCGCTGGTGCGGGACGCGGAGCTGGAGCCGGGGGACGAGCCGTGGCTCGGCGCGCTGGCCCTTCCCGACGAGGACGGCGAGCCGGCGCCCGCCGGTGAACTGGTGCTCCCCGGGAGCGCCTTCGCCTCCGTCATGCGGGAGGGCGAACTGGCGCTGTGCGACGCCGACCTCGCGGACCGCTGGGGCGAGCAGCCGCTCGCCGCCTGCGGCGTGCTGGCGAACTTCGCCCTGGTCCGCGCGGCCGACGTCGTCCTCGACCCGGACGAACTGGAGCCGCGCGACGGCGACTTCGCCGAGCCGGACGACGCGGGCCTGCTGGACGCGGTCGACGTGTGGTGCGAGGACGTGCTCGACCGGCTGCCCGAGCACCCGCTGCCCCCGGTCGCCACGGAGATCGTCGCGGTGCGGGACCTGGACCTCGTCGACGACGACCGCTGGCCGCAGGCCCTCGCCCTGCTGGCGCAGCCCCCGCTGCGGGACGCGCTCACCCAGCCGGTGCGGGTGCTGCTGCCGGACGGGACGACGGAGACCGTCCGCCCGTACACGGCGTGGTGGCTGCGCGACCACCCGGTGCTCGACGGCCGCCGCCCCGCCGGGCTCCGCGCGTCCGGCGCCGATCCGCTGCTGGAGGGCCTGTACGAGCCGGCCGACACCACCGGCTTCGAGGACGCCCAGGTGCTGCACGCCCTCGGGGTGCGCACCTCGGTCGCCGCGCTGCTCGACGAACCGGGCGGTGCCGCTGAGCTGCTGTCCCGTCTCGCCGACCCGGACCGCCCGGTGCGCGCCGCCCAGCTGCACGCCCTGTACACGGCGCTCGCCGACCTCGATCCGGAGCAGGTCACGCTGCCGGACGAGCTGCGGGCCGTGGTGGACGGCGAGGTGGTCGTGGTGGACGCCGCCGACGCGGTCGTCGCCGACACCCCCGACCTGCTGCCGCTCACCGCCGGACTGCCGCTGCTGCCGGTGGCGCCCTCACGCGCCGCCGACCTGGCGGAGCTGTTCCAGGTGAGCCGGCTGAGCGAGGCGGTCACGGCGGAGGTCACGACCGAGGGCGAGGAGCACGAGGTGCCGGAGTCCGTGCGCACCCTGCTCGGTCCGGCGACGCCGCTGAGCTATGTCGAACACGACGAACTGCTCGCCGGCGACGCCGAACTGGACTGGCGCCGCGCCCCGGACGGCACCATCCACGCCTCCACCTTCGAGGGCGTCGCGGCCGGCCTGGCCTGGGCCGCAGGCCAGTGGCCCCGCCGCTTCGAGGTCGCCGCCTTGCTGGAGGACGCCTCCCGCACGGCGGAACTGGAGCGCGACCGCTGGTTCGACGCGTAGGCCCGGGGCCTGAGCGGTCACGGTGGCCGTGGCCGGTCACCGTGCGCCGCGTCATGGCCAGGTACGTTCGAGCCGGTCATGGCGTACGGCGTAGGCGGCCGGGCCGCCACGCGCGACCGCTTGGTGGATGGCGTCCCGCCGCGAGTGGAGCCGTTCGGCCATGTCGAGGCTTCGCAGCTGCTGATTGTCCAGGTAGAACAGGACCGCCGCCTGTTCCAGGACCGGGCGGATCTCGAGATCGCGGGTCTTGATCCGGCCGTCCTTCGAAAGAGGGACCCAGCCTCGGTCCAGACCGTGCCGGATCCATTCGGCGTCGGGGACGTCCTGCGCGTCGGCGGGGTAGACCCCGGTGATGCAGTGCACCGTCCAGCCCCGTGCCGTCAACGCCTCCGCCACGCGACGTCCGAGGTTGCGATCCAGGAAGAACTCAGGCCGCAAGGTGAACCACAGCGTCGCACAGAGCGGCCACCTGATCCGGGGTCATGCCGTACTCGTAGGCGATGTCCTCGACGGTCTCGCCCGCCTCCCACAGGTCGGTGATGGAGTTCACCGGCACCCGGTTGGACTCGACGACCGGAAGGCCGCGGCCGAAGCGGGGATCGATGACGACGGGCACGGAATCGGGGTACTGCCGCAGCCGCAGGCTGGTCGGAAAGGCGTCGTCGGCGTCCCAGGAGAGATAGCGCAGATAGTCGGAGACCACTTCGTGAATCGGGGCCTGCCCGTCCCTGGCGCGGCGGAGGTCGCCGAGGCCGTGTTCCACGAAGATGTCGACGCCGTCCGTCGCGATGCGCTTGGACACCAGCCCGTACGGCGTGTCGAAGGCTTCGCGCACAGCGGCGGCGGCGGCCTTGATCTCACTCATCCGTAGCCCCAGCGTACGCAGGGACCGGAGTACATGGGCCTCCGCCACCGCCACGAACGGCACGGACGGCTGGTTCTTGCGCAGGGGCTCGACCTGGTGGACGAGGGGCGCACCGGCGGCGGTCCCCTTGAGCCAGGAGCTGAGGGTGGAGACGGGGATCTCCAGGTAGGAGGACGTCTCCGTCGGCGTCAGCAGCCCGTCCGTGAATCTGTCGATCATGCTCCACCTCTTCTCCCGGCCGACGGCCTCAGCCTCGCACAACCAGGATCCCTCGCGGGGAGCCGCCGTACGCCGGACGGTCAGCATGCCGCCGCCAGGGCGTCCTGACGGCAGCCGCGGCAGCGCTCCGTTCCCGCAGAGCGGAAGGCGAGCCCGCAGCCGTCGCAGGTCACCATGGGCAGGACCGGGGGAGGGGCGGGCTGTTCGGGCAGGGGTGGCGGGAGTTCGCGCAGGCGGTGGGCGAGGATGCGGGCGGGGCGGGCCAGCAGGCGGGCGGGCAGGCGGTCCGTGAGATGGGCCGTGAGGTCCGCGGGCTCCACGCCCCGGGCGAGCCATCGGCCGACCGCGGGGGCGAGTCCGGCGGTCTCGCGGGCTGACAGGATCAGCCGCCGGTCCACGAGCCGCAGCGAGGCGAGGACCACGACGGCACGGGGGTCCTCCGGCGCGGGCGGCGGCCCGGTGGCATCGGCGGGGGCGTCCGGGCCCGCGGCTGCGGGCGGTTCCCCCGGCTCCCCGGCGTCGCCCGGTTCCTCGGGTTCCTCGGCGTCCCCCGCGTCCCCGGGGTTCTGGGGGTTTTCGGGGCTCCGGGGGTCCGGGTTCCCGGGGTTCTCCGGGGTGGGCTCGGCCGCCGGGGTGGCCCGGGCGGGCGGGACGGATCGTGGCGTGGCCCGCGCGTCCCCGACAGGGGCCGAACCGTCCGCCGCCGGCCCGGCAGGGGCCGGGGGCGTTCCCGTGCCGGACCCCGGTGCGCGCCGCCGCCGCGGCGCGGTCCGCGGGCGCGGCGGCTCTGCCCGGTCGGCGGGCGGCACGTCGTAGAAGAACGTCCGGGTGGAGAGGCGCCCGACCGGGCCGCGCTTCACGAGACGTCGCAGGTAGCCGTCGGACTCCAGGTCGCGCAGGGCGCGGGAGATCAGGATCTCGCCCTCGGTGAAGTGCTCGCACAGGGCGTCGATGCTGACGGAGGCGCCGTCGGGCAGCGACAGGATGTAGCCCGCGACGCCCACCGTGACCGCGCTTCCGGGGCGCTGGAGCAGGGAGTTGGCGATCACCGTGAAGTCGGCGGCGAGCCGGGTGCGGACATGGATCACGCCGGAGGCCGGAGCTTCGGACATCGAAGCTTCGGAGGCCTGAGCTCCGGCGGGGGCGCGCAGGGGCGCGTTAGACTGCGGGTCAGCCATCGGGAAGCGTCTTCTTCCAGATCGGTGAGGCCCTCGATCGGGATTGCCGTCCCGGCCGGGGGCCGCATATGTCTTCGGTTGTTGCGGCGAACGTAGCCGCCGCCCTCCCGCCCTCGCAAGCCGGTCACCCGTCCGGGTGACGGACGGCTGACCGGCCGGGAGGGGAGGGAGGGCAGGGGTTCTTTCCCCCAGGTTCTTATGGGGAGTTCGTGGCCCACCGGCCCCCGCTGCACCACGCCCCGGCGGGCCCGGCACACGGCGCGCGGACCGGTCCCCGGCGGGCTCAGAGGCGGTCGCCGGCCTTCAGCCCGTCCACGAAGGCGGCCCAGCCGGCCGGTGCGAACACCAGGTGCGGCAGGTGCGGCGCCTTGCTGTCACGCACCGGGATCACGCCGGGGACCCCGTCCGCCACCTCGACGCAGTTCCCACCCTCCTGATTGCTGTGACTGCTCTTTCGCCAGACGGCGTTGTGCAGGGGAAGGGCGTCTCGGGTCACGGTGGTCCTCCTCCATCGCGGATCGGATCAGATCGAGCGACCTGCGCGGGGGCAGGGCCGCCGTCCGGAGCCGATCGTAGGCCACCGCGAACCGCCGTACGTCGGACGGATCTTCGAAGAGCCGCCCGTGGTCCGCACCCTCCGTGTAGGCGACTTCGGAGCCGTCGGGCAGCGTGAGCACGGTGAGCGAGCCGCCCAGCATGTCGTGCTCGCCCTCCGTGAAGGGCAGCACCTGCACGGTGATGTGGCGTTCCCCGGCGGCCGTCAGCAGCGCGTCGAGCTGGCGGCGCATGACCTCGGCCCCGCCGATCCGCTTGCGCAGCACCGTCTCGTCCAGGATCACCAGCAGTTCCGGGCGGTCGTCCGAGGCCATGCGCTTCTGCCGCTCCATCCGGGCGGCGAGGCGCTCCTCCAGGTGCTCGGCGTCCCGGTGGGACAGGCCGACGCTCAGGACCGTCCGGGCGTACTCCTCGGTCTGGAGCAGGCCCGGCACCACATGGGCCGCGTACTCACGGATGGCGACGGCCCGGGCCGCGTAGGCCATGAACGTCCGCGACCAGTCGGGGAACGCCTCCCGGTGGACGTGCGGCCACAGGTCGACCAGCAGGCCGTCGGCGCCCAGTGCCGCGTCGAGCGCCCGCGCCAGCTCCCGCGTCGGCCGGGCCCCCGAGGCCCGTTCCACCTGGGTGATCCGGGTGCTCACCACATGGGTGCGGGAGCCGAGCTGTGCCTGGGTGAGACCGGCAGCCGTGCGCAGCCTGCGCACCCGGGAGCCGAAGAGGGCGGCCATCGACGCGTCCGGATCGATGTCCTTGGCCATGGGCTCACTCCCGTTCCTTACGGCTGGTGATGTAAGGCCGTACACCCTTCCGACCCTAGGGCCGCGCCAGCACGCTTGACCACGGAAGGTCACCATCCGTACACCCACGGGTGGTGCTCGTGGCGACAGGGACGAACAGGACGGGCGACGCGGTGCGGGAGACCACGACGACACGGGGCACGGACCCCGCGCGGACGGAACAGGGCGACGGACGCGAGGAGTTCGCGGCGATGTTCGGGGCCACCCGGCGCGGGGCGCGGCTCGCCCGCCGGGTCGCGGTGCGGCACCTCGCCGCGTGGGGCCACCATGCCGGAACGGACCTCTCCGATACCGTCGCCCTCCTGGTGGCGGAGCTCGCGGGCAACGCGGTCCGCCACGGCCGGGTGCCGGGCCGCGACTTCCGGCTGGCCCTGCGCCTGGACCGGGCGCGGGCACTGGTGCGCGTCGAGGTCGCGGACGCGTGCGCGCTGCTGCCGCCCGCGGTGCGGCCGGTGCCCGCCGACGACGACGAGTCCGGGCGCGGACTGCTGCTGGTGGACGCGCTCGCCGACCGCTGGGGCGCCGAGCCGCGCGACCCGGTCGGCAAGACGGTGTGGGCCGAGGTGTCGGTGGCGGCAGGCCGGGACCGGTAGGCTCGGGATCATGACTGCCGGGTCGGCCACGCGCCGCACACAAGAGAGCCGCCCGGCTGCCGCGTGACCTCGCGGCGGGCCAGGGGCCCGCCCGTCTCTCCGCGTCTTTCCCTTCATCGAGGATCCGACCCGGAGAGAGAGCCACCAGCCATGCAGCAGTCTTCCCCGCATTCCCCCGTCACCACCGTGCAGTTGAACCACACCGCCGTCTACGCCAGGGACCGCCGGCTCTCCGCCGACTTCCTCGCCGCCGTCCTGGGGGTCGAGGTGGGCGCGCCGTTCGGCCCGTTCCTCCCCGTCGACCTGGGCAACGGCGTGACGCTCGACTACTACGAACTGACCGACGAGCCGGTCCAGTCGCAGCACTACGCCTTCCTCGTCCCCGACGAGCAGTTCGACGGCATGATCGCCCGGCTGGAGGCCCTCGGCGTGACCTACTACGCAGACCCCTCCCACACCGAACCCGGCGCGATCAACCGCCTCTTCGGCGGCCGGGGCGCCTACTTCGACGACCCGTCCGGCCACAACATGGAGATCATGACCCGGCCGTACGCGAGGCCGTGACGGGTCGGGCGGCGGGGCGCGGTCAAAGGCCCCGCCGCCCGGAACGCAGTCGCGGGCACACCTGCAGCCGTGCTCAAGCAGCGCCCGCCCACTCTGCAACACGTCACCCGTCAGCTCCATCGCCATCGGTGGCATCATCCAAGCTGCACTCGTCTTCGACAATGCATCCCGATGGTCCATGGGAACACCTCGGTACTCAGGACATAGGGTAGGGCTGGGCCGTGGGGTGCTGCTTCACCAAGTGCGAATGCAGCTGCCGGTCCAGGTCTCGCCTTGGTAGTTCCGCTTGGGCCACTTGAGTTTGCTTCGGGTGACGAAGCCGTAGAGTCCGTCGTCTTCGATCCTCTCGACTCGTTGGGCCGCCTCAAGCGCCCGTTTCGTGTTATTTCCGAAGTTGCCGTCGATCTCGATGGATTGCCCGTAGCAGAGGACCAGAGCTCTCTGGAGCCTCTCGACAGCCGACGAACTGTTACCGGGAGCCAGGTTGCATACGGTGGTGTCGCCACGCGCGGGGACCCAGGCGAAGTAGCTACTGCTGATCTTCCAGGCGTAGGATCCGTTGCAGGTGGGGGCTGCTGCCTGAGCCGGTCCCGCAGTTGTCACGACACCCATACCGGTGACTGCAACCACACTGGCGACGATTCCGGTCATGGTTCGCGCGGTTCTACGTTTGGACATCTCGTACCCTTCCCTTGCTTCTCGATAGCTTGGCCCATCTCAGGACCTGCGCCCTGGCTGAAGATGATGCGTCGCATTCGCGGCTGACCAATTCTGGCTTCTGCCTGCGAGCGGCGCAGGCGAGGTGGAGCTCTCGTCCCTTTTGGTCAACTCCGCTCAGAGATGCGGGCGAACTACCTCGCTAGCCCCGGTCCCGGGGATGCGGGTCGAAGGGGTACCAGAGTTGAAAACATGCCTGTTGCGGGCGGCGCTTGTAAATCAAATGCAGTTGACCCATTTGTTGGATAGAATCTTTACTCGTGTTGACGTCCCAGTGCCCTTGGTCCCCCGCTTTACCGTGGCGATGAGATTGGTGTAGTTTCTGCCGGCGTAAACGTTTACGTCGCAGTTGTTGCCATTGTTGTAGCCGGAGAGTGAACCGTTGGCGAAAACCGTGTACTGCGAAAGATCGGCGTTGTCGTACTGGACCTTCTGCATCCGGCCTGTGTAGTCCGTTCCATGCCAAACGCAGAACCATCCTTCTGGACAGTCGGACGAGGCGGCACTTGCTGTACCGGTGAAACCGGTACCTACGAGTGCCAGCGCGGCAATACTGATGCCGAACCGCTTAACTATCTTGCTGGCGGACATGAGTTATGTGCTCTCCTCGTGTTCGTAGCCGTGAGCAGTGCGAGGCCGGCGTCGTCGCGTGTCCCGGGCCCGGGGTCCGACCGCGTCCCGGGCCCGGAACAGCCGGATGCCGCCGCCGCGACGATCGCCGCGGCCGTGCACGTCGCGGCCAGAGTCCGTCTCATGCCGGCATCCACTCCCCCGAGTAGTGGAGCGGTCTCTCGCGCCGCTCCGCTCCCTGAGCTTCGCGTCTTGGGGCGTGCGGCTGCCAGGCCGTTGCACTGCACCGCAAAGGCGCAGGTCGGCAGGGAGAACGGCGAGTCCGGCTCCCCGGGCGCCGGTCCGCCGCGGGTCTCGGGCCGCCCCGTGCCCCGAAGCCCCCGGGCGTCGCCTCACGCCGGGAAGCGGCGGCCCACCCAGCGCCAGACGACCTCCAGCACGGCCGCCGCCGTCGCCGCGATCGCGACCGCCGCCCACGGCATCACCGTGCCCACGAGCTTCAGCGCGAAGAACTCCTGGAGCCAGGGGACGACCAGCACCAGCAGGAAGCCGCCGCCCATCGCGCCGACCAGGGCGAGCCGCCACCACGTGTAGGGGCGGGCGATGATGGCGAGGACCCAGAGGGAGACGAGGAACAGGCAGAGCGTCGCCGCACTCGTCTCGGCGCCGAGCGCCCCGGTGCCGCTGTAGTGCGACCGTGCCAGCAGGTACGTGCTGAACGTCGCCGCCGCCGCGATCACGCCCGCCGGGATCGCGTACCGCATCACCCGGCGCACGAAGTGCGGTTTCGCGCGCTCCTTGTTCGGCGCGAGCGCGAGGAAGAAGGCGGGCACGCCGATGGTCAGCGTGGACAGCAGCGTCAGATGGCGCGGGAGGAACGGGTAATCCACCTGCGAGCAGACCACCAGGACCGCGAGCAGGACCGAGTAGACCGTCTTCGTCAGGAAGAGGGTCGCGACCCTGGTGATGTTGCCGATCACCCGCCGGCCCTCCGCCACCACCGACGGCAGGGTGGCGAAACTGTTGTTCAGCAGCACGATCTGCGCCACGGCACGGGTCGCCTCCGACCCCGACCCCATGGACACGCCGATGTCGGCGTCCTTGAGCGCGAGGACGTCGTTGACGCCGTCGCCCGTCATCGCCACCGTGTGGCCGCGGGCCTGGAGCGCGCCGACCATGTCGCGCTTCTGCTGCGGCGAGACCCGGCCGAAGACCGCGTTCGCGTCGATCGCCGCACCCATCTCGTCCCGCTCGGCCGGCAGCTTGCGGGCGTCGACGGTGTCCGAGGCGCCGGGCAGCCCGAGTTTGGCCGCCACCGCGCCGACGGCGACCGCGTTGTCCCCGGAGATGACCTTCGCCGCGACGTCCTGGTCGGCGAAGTAGCGCAGGGTGTCCGAGGCGTCGGGCCGCAGCCGCTGCTCCAGCACGACGAGGGCGGTGGGCTCCGCGCCGGCGGCGGGGGAGTCCGCGTCGAGCTCCTTCGCCGACCGGGCGAGCAGCAGCACCCGCAGGCCCTCGCGGTTGAGGGCGTCGACCTCGGTCAGGGACGGGTCGTCCGCGGGGAGCAGCACATCGGGTGCGCCCAGCAGCCAGGTCGACGCGCTGCCGTCCCCCTCCTCGAAGCTCGCCCCGCTGTACTTGCGGGCCGAGGAGAAGGGGAGGGCGGCGGTGCACCGCCAGCCCGCCCCGTCCGGGTAGGCGTCGACGACGGCCTGGAGGGAGGCGTTGGGGCGGGGGTCGGAGGCGCCGAGCGCGCCCAGGACCTGCCGCAGGCGTCCCTCGTCGGCACCGTTCAGCGCCCGGAGCTCGGTGACGTCCATGCCGCCCTCGGTCAGCGTGCCCGTCTTGTCGAGGCAGACCACGTCGACCCGGGCCAGGCCCTCGATGGCCGGCAGTTCCTGCACCAGGCACTGCTTGCGGCCCAGCCGGATCACCCCGATGGCGAACGCGACGGAGGTCAGCAGCACCAGGCCCTCGGGGATCATCGGCACGATGCCGCCGACGGTCCGCGCGATGGAGTCCTTGAGGTCGTTGTCCTTCACGATCAACTGGCTGATGATCAGACCGGTCGCCGTCGGCACCATCATCCAGGTCACGTACTTGAGGATGGTGGAGATGCCGGAGCGCAGCTCGGAGTGGACCAGCGTGAAGCGGGACGCCTCCTCCGCGAGCTGCGCCGCGTACGCCTCGCGTCCCACCTTGGTCGCCGTGAACGCGCCCCCGCCCGCGACGACGAACGAGCCCGACATGACCTGGTCGCCGGGGCGCTTGAGGACCGGGTCGGCCTCACCGGTCAGCAGCGACTCGTCGATCTCCAGGTTGTCCGCCTCGGCGATCTCGCCGTCGACCACCACCTTGTCCCCGGGGCCGAGTTCGACGAGGTCGCCGAGCACGATCTCGGAGGTGGAGACCGGGGCGGTGCTGCCGTCCCGGCGCACCCGGGGTTTCGCCTCGCCGATCACGGCGAGCGAGTCCAGCGTCTTCTTGGCGCGCAGCTCCTGGATGATGCCGATTCCGGTGTTGGCCACGATCACGAAGCCGAACAGGCTGTCCTGGATCGGCGCGACGAAGAGCATGATCACCCACAGCACGCCGATGATCGCGTTGAAGCGGGTGAAGACGTTGGCGCGGACGATGTCGACGGCCGAGCGCGAACTGCGCACCGGCACGTCGTTGACCTCGCCCCGGGAGACCCGCTCGGCGACCTCGGCCGGGGTGAGCCCGGTCGCCGCCTGTCGCGCACGCCGGCTGGGCGGTGGGTTCCTGGGGTGTACGGGGTCGAGTTCGGCCCCCGCGTCGATCACGGGAGTGCGGCCGCCCGGCTCGGGCCCGTCGGTGTCGATGTCCGCCCGCTGCGTCATGCATCCGACGGTACGGGGGAGGGGACGCCTCCACCCCCCGAGCGGCGGAAGATCCGACCGTGGTCGTACGGAGATCGTCCCGTGGTGCCACGGGGTGCGGGGGAGCGGGCGACGGCGGGGTGTCCCGGTGCCGGGGCGGGCGCTTGCGGGGCGGCCGGGGGAGGCGGGGAGGCGTTCGGGGCGGAAGCCGGTCAGGCGGAGGTGCCGGGCTCCGAGGAGGTCCCGGCGGCTCCGGCGGCTCCGGCGTCTCCGGTGGCTCCGGTGGTTTCGGCCGCCTTCGCGCGCTTGATCGCGGCGTCGCGTCCGCGGACGTACCAGATGCCGATCAGGCCGAGACCCGCGCCGGCCAGGCAGGTCCACACCCACCAGGTCAGGTCGCGGTCGTCGAACCAGCCGTAGAACGGGACCTGGACGAGGAACATGACGAACCACAGGATCGTGCCGCCGGTGATGGTGGCGACGATCGGACCCTCAAGGGGTTCGGGTGCCTCGTGCCGGGGGGTCCACTTCGCCATGGGGACAGTCTAGATCGGCGGTCCGGTGCGCCCTCCGGGGCCCGGGCACCGGGCGCGGGGGAGCGCTCCTGCGGCTCCGGCGCATCCCGTCCGCCACCACTCCCGTCCCACCCGCCCCTTGCACCCCATAGGTCTACGCGCGGAGATGGCGATCTTTCGTTCATATGTTCATACTGAAACTGTTTACGGCTGGCTGGTTTCCGTCGTGGGAACGTACAAATGGCGGCCGTATTTCTGTGTCACCCCGCCTTACTCCCCGTCCCCACGCACCACTGAGGTTCCGCATGTCCTCCTCGGCCACCGCCAAGGTCGATCAGCCCGACCTGCCGCCGGCTTCCCCGCAGCAGCCCGTCGGCGGCCTGGACCGCTTCTTCAAGATCTCGGAGCGCGGCTCGACCGTGGCCCGCGAGGTGCGTGGCGGATTCGCCACCTTCTTCGCGATGGCCTACATCCTCGTGCTGAACCCGATCATCCTCGGCAGCGCCAAGGACATGTACGGGCACCAGCTCGACGGTGGCCAGCTCGTCACCGCGACCGTGCTCACCGCGGCCTTCTCGACCCTGCTCATGGGCGTCATCGGCAACGTCCCGATCGCGCTCGCCGCCGGTCTCGGCGTCAACACGGTGGTCGCCCTCCAGCTGGCGCCGAGGATGTCCTGGGCCGACGCCATGGGCATGGTCGTGCTGGCCGGTGTGGTCGTGATGCTGCTGGTCGCCACGGGCCTGCGCGAACGCGTGATGAACGCCGTGCCGCTGAGCCTGCGCAAGGGCATCGCCATCGGTATCGGCCTGTTCATCATGCTCATCGGCCTGGTGGACTCCGGGTTCGTCTCGCGTCTCCCCGACGCCGCGCAGACCACCGTCCCGCTCGGGCTCGGCACCGGCGGCCACCTCACCGGCTGGCCGATCCTCGTCTTCGTGCTCGGCACGCTGCTCACGCTCGCGCTGATGATCCGCAAGGTCCCGGGCGCGATCCTGATCTCCATCGTCGTGATGACCGTCTTCGCCATGATCGTCCACGCCGTCGCCGACGTGAAGAGCTGGGGCCTCACGACGCCGGAGTGGCCCGGCAACCCCGTCGCCTCGCCGGACTTCGGCCTCGTCGGTCAGGTCAGCCTGTTCGGCGGTTTCGAGAAGGTCGGCCTGCTGACCGGCTGCCTCTTCGTCTTCACCGTGCTGCTGTCCTGCTTCTTCGACGCGATGGGCACCATCATGGGCGTCGGCGACGAGGCCAAGCTCATGGACAAGGACGGCAACTTCCCCGGCATCAACAAGGTGCTGATCGTCGACGGCATCGCCGTCGCCGCCGGCGGCGCGAGCTCCGCCTCCGCCAACACCTGTTTCGTGGAGTCCACGGCCGGTGTCGGCGAAGGCGCCCGGACGGGCCTCGCCTCCGTCGTCACGGGTGCGCTCTTCTCGGTGGCGCTGTTCCTCACCCCGCTCGCCACGATGGTGCCGTCCCAGGCCGCCACCCCGGCGCTGCTCGCGGTCGGCTTCCTGATCCTGGCCGGCTCGGTCAAGGACATCGACTGGAGCGACTGGACCCTCGCCATCCCGGCCTTCCTCGCGATGGTCATGATGCCGTTCACCTACTCGATCACCAACGGCATCGGCATCGGCTTCATCGCCTTCGCCGTCCTTCGCCTGGCCGCGGGCCGGGGCCGCGAGGTGCCCGCCGCGATGTACGCGGTGTCGGCGGTGTTCGTCTTCTACTACGCGATGCCGGCGCTGGGCCTGACCTGATCCTGGCCGGACGGGGCCGGATCCGGCCCCGTCCCGTAGAACTTCTCCGTCTCGTCGACCGCCGTCTTGAAGCGTTCGTCGAAGTCGTCGCGAATGAGCGTCCGGACCACGTAGTCCTGGACGCTCATCTGCCTTCTGGCCGCGTGCTGCTTGAGCCGGTCGAGCAGCTCACTGTCTATCCGCAGGCTGAGCACTGTCGATCCCATGCGAGCCAGAGTCGCGGGGCTCCGGCGGCCCATGGGGCGATTTCCGGCTGAATGTCACCCGTATGGGTGATGAAACGATTAGGTTCTGTCCGGCGGATCACTGCCGAAGCCAGAGCCGGATCGCTGCGGCGGTGACGGTCCCGTGGAAGACGTAGGCCCGCTTGTCGTAACGAGTAGCGACTGCGCGGGAGTTCTTCAGCCGGTTGATGGTCCGCTCGACCTCGTTGCGGCGCCGGTAGTGGTCGCGGTGGAAGCCGGTGGGCCTGCCGCCTTCTCTGCCTTTGCGTCGACGGTTGGCCTGCTGGTCCTTGGGTTCCGGGATTGTGTGCCGGATGCGGCGTCTTCGAAGGTAGCGGCGGTTTCGGCGGGAGCTGTATGCCTTGTCGCCGCTGACGTGCTCGGGCCGGGTTCGGGGCCGTCCACCCAGCGGTCTGGGGACCCGGATCCGGTCCAGGACCTCAACCATCTGGGGGGCATCGCCCCACTGGCCAGGCGTGACCAGAAAGGCCATGGGGCGGCAGCCTCCTTCACCCGCGAGGTGGATCTTGCAAGTCAGGCCGCCCCGGGACCGTCCGAGTCCCTCGTCGGGGCGGTGGTGCCGGGGCGTCGTCCTTTTTTCGGGACCCGCGGCTTGGCTTTGCGGGCGCCGGCCGCGTGCTGATGAGCCCGGCAGGACGTCGAGTCGACGCCGACCATCGACCAGTCGATCCGGCCCGCGAGGTCGGCGTCGGCCTGGACCGACTGCAGGATCCGGTCCCAGGTGCCATCCGCCGACCAGCGGCGATGCCGCTCATAGACGGTCTTCCACGGCCCGTAACGTTCCGGCAGATCGCGCCACGGAACACCGGTACGAACCCGGAACAGGATCCCGTTGATCACGGTGCGGTGGTCGTTCCACCGGCCACCCCGGCGACCCTTTGGAGGCAGATGCGGCTCCAGCAGCGACCACTCGTGATTCGTCAGATCCCCCCGACCCATACCCCAACCAACGAGCGACCGGTCGGAAAGTCACATGATCCGCCGGACAGAACCTAGGCCCGTAACCGGCCCGCGCGCCCCCCGGGGCTGCCCTTGTGTCGTCCCGGAACCGCCGGCATCCCGGCTGGTATTTAGCCAGGGTAATGAGTTACGCTAAGGACATGCCTGACCTGTCCCACGGTACTGACGCCGACGTCGCAGCCGTGAACGCCCTCCGCTCCGCCGTCATGCGGCTGGGCAGGCGACTCAAGCACCAGCGCGTCGACGAGTCGCTCAGCCCGACGGAGATGTCCGTCCTCGGCACGCTCGCCCGGTGCGGCTCCGCCACCCCCGGCGAGCTGGCCCGCAAGGAGCACGTCCAGCCGCCGTCGATGACCCGCATCGTCGCCCTGCTGGAAGCCAAGGGACTCGTCACGCTGGAGCCGCATCCCGACGACCGACGGCAGAAGGTCGTCAGCCAGACCGAGCAGGCCGAGGCCATGCTGGAGGAGAGCCGCCGCAAGCGGAACGCCTGGCTGACCGGCCTCGCCGAAGGACTCGACGACGACGAGTGGGCAACCCTGCGCGCCGCCGCCCCCGTTCTGGAGAAGCTCGCCCACCTGCAGTAACCGCCCACGCCGAGGAGGCGACCCTTTTGAGTACGGGATCCGGAGCAGACTCCGCCCCCGCACCGACCGCCATCGACCCCACCCCCGTCAAGCAGACCATGTTCAGCTCGCTGAGGGTCCGGAACTACCGGCTCTTCGCGATCGGACAGGTGGTCTCCAACACCGGCACCTGGATGCAGCGCATCGCCCAGGACTGGCTGGTCCTGAGCCTCACCGGCTCGGCCTCCGCCGTCGGCATCACCATCGCGCTCCAGTTCCTCCCCATGCTCCTGTTCGGCCTGTACGGCGGCGTGCTGGCGGACCGCCTCCCGAAGCGGCGGCTGCTCCTCGCCACGCAGGCCGCGATGGGCGCGACCGGCGTCGCGCTCGCCGTCCTCACGCTCGGCGGCCATGTGCAGGTCTGGCACGTCTACCTCACGGCGTTCCTGCTCGGCCTCGTCACCGTCGTCGACAACCCGGCGCGGCAGACGTTCGTCGCCGAGATGGTCGGCCCCGACCAGCTGCGCAACGCCGTCTCGCTGAACTCGGCGAACTTCCAGTCCGCACGCCTCGTCGGCCCCGCCGTGGCGGGTGTGCTGATCACCGCCGTCGGCAGCGGCTGGGCCTTCCTCTTCAACGGTCTGTCGTTCCTCGCGCCCATCGCCGGCCTGCTGATGATGCGCAACGCCGAACTCCACAAGGTCGACCGCGCGCCCCGCGGCAAGGGCCAGCTCCGGGAAGGGCTCCGCTACGTCGCGGGCAAGCCCGAACTGATCTGGCCCATCGTGCTGGTCGGCTTCATCGGCACCTTCGGCTTCAACTTCCCGATCTGGCTCGCGGCCTTCGTCGACGACGTCTTCCACGCGGACGCCGGCACGTACGGCCTGCTCAACACGCTCATGGCGGCCGGCTCCCTGGCGGGCGCCCTGCTCGCCGCCCGGCGGGGCACGTCCCGGCTCCGGATGCTGGTCGGCGCGGCGATCCTCTTCGGTCTGCTGGAGGTCGTGACCGCCTTCGCCCCGACCTTCTGGATCTTCGCGCTGATGATGGTGCCGATCGGCATGTTCGGCCTCACCGTCAACGTCACGGCGAACTCCAGCGTCCAGCTGGCGACCGATCCCCTGATGCGGGGCCGGGTCATGAGCCTGTTCATGATGGTGTTCACCGGCGGCACGCCGTTCGGGGCGCCGCTGGTGGGCTGGGTCACCGACACCTACGGGCCGCGGATCGGCTTCGCCTCCGGCGGCGCGGTCGCGATGCTTGCGGCGGCCGCGGTCGGCCTGATGCTGGCCCGCGCCGGCAACCTCCGGGTGGCCGTCGGCTGGCACCGCGGGCATCCGCAGGTCCGCTTCGTTCCCCGGGAGCGACTGGCGACCGTGGCGTAGCGCCGCGGACCGCAGCCGCCGGGTGCGCGGCGGCCGCGCACCCGGCGGCTGCGGCTCACCCGGCCGCTGCGGCGCGGCTGCGGTGCGGCTGCGGCTCGGGCTCCGGCCGCGTGACCGGCCCGCGCGCCGAGGGGCTTTCGCACGGGGCGGGTCGCGGGGGCAGGGACGTCGTTCGCCGGGGGCACGCGACGGGGCGTATGCGGGGGCATGCGGCGCATACCGGGGCTTCGCGCCGGGGGACGCGACGGCGCCCGCGGCGTTGCGACGGGGCCTGTCAGAGCGCGCGCCCTGGGCTGCCGGACGGGGCGCATCCGGGGCGTGCCCGGGGCCTCGCGATGCGCCGTTCCCCGGCGCACGCCCGGCGCGACACTGGCGGCATGAGACTCTTCGCCGCCCTCCTCCCTCCACCACCCGCCGTCGACGAGCTCTCCGCAGTCGTGGAGCGCCTGCGCGACCTCCCGGGGGCGGACCGGCTGCGGTGGACCGGGCGTCCCGGGTGGCACTTCACGCTGGCCTTCATGGGCGAGGTGGACGACGCACTCGTCCCCGGCCTGCGCGAGCGCCTCGCGCCGGCCGCGCACCGGACGGACGCGTTCCCGCTGCGGTTGCACGGCGGCGGCCGGTTCGGACGGCGGGCGCTGTGGGTCGGCGCGGCCGGCGGACTCGACGAGATGCGGCGACTCGCGGAACGGGCCGACGCCGCCGCCCGCCGCGCCGGAATCCCCATGGACGAACACCGGCGCTACGTGCCCCACCTCACGATCGCCCGCGCCCGTGACGACGCCGCCGACCTGAGGCCCTGCGTCGAGGCCCTGGCCCCGTTCGAGGGAACCGGCTGGCAGGCGGACCGTCTGGCGCTGGTACGGAGCAACCTGCCCGTGCGCGGGGTGCCGGGGGAGCGGCCGCGTTACGAGGTGGCCGATTCCTGGCCGCTGAACGCCGCGGGTTAACCTCGGCGGGTGAACCCGAAGACCCGTAACCAGATCATGGCCGCCGCACTGGTGCTGATGTTCGCGATCATCGCCGTCGCCGCCGCCGTCGGCTGATCCCTTCCGGCGGACCGTGCCGGGCGGGCTGTGCGGGCGGGATGTGCCGGGCACGGTCCGCCGACGGCGGAGCGCGGCGCACGATTGCCGCCCCGGGCCGCGGTGCCGGGCTTCGTTCCGGGGTCGCTCTCCGCGGCCTTCGTGCCGGGTCCCTCGTGCCTGGCTTTGGTGTCCGGCCCTGTTCCCGAAGGCCGGCCGCTCCGGAGCCGCCGTTCCGCGGTCACCGACCCCTGGCTCGCGCCGCCCGCGTGCGGCCCGCGCGGCCGCCGTTCCGGTGCTGCTCGCCGGGAGCGGCCCACCTCTCCCCGGTGCGGGGCGCCCGCGCTCGGGGGCGCCCACCTCCCAGGTGGGTGACGGAGTCTCCCTCCACGTCGTCGGACCCATCGTCGGACCCTCCGCACCGCGATCGGCACATCACCCCCCTGGGGTATTGAGTTGACTACACAGAGTTGCGATCTTGGTGTGGAGGGTCGCGACCTGGGTGCCTCCGGGGGGTGGTCGCGGTCTGCCGTGCCCCGGACCGCACCTCAGGGAGAGTTCCGTGCCACGACTCCGTCTCCGCAGCGGCTTCGTCGTCCTCGGCGCCGCCGCCGCGCTCGCCGCCACCGCCGTCACTCCGACGCAGGCGTCCCCCGGCGCCCCCGGTTCCCGGGCGCAGGCGCCGATGGAGTGGGTCGCACTCGGCGACTCGTACACCGCCGGAGTCATCCAGGCGGCCGGCGAGGAGTTCGAGACCCCGAGGGACGGCTGCGTCCGTACCACCGAGTCGTACCCCGAGGTCGTGCGGCGCGAGCTCGGCCCCCTGGTCGACCTGCGCAACGTCAGCTGCGGCGCCGCCGAGATCCGGCACATCGCGCAGGAGCCGCACGAGCCGCTGGGCCGCCCGCAGCCGCTGCTCGGCCCCGACCCGGACGCGCCGTTCGAGAAGGTGGCGCCCCAGCTGGAATCGGTCCCCGCGCAGACCGGTCTGATCACCGTCGGCATCGGCGGCAACTCCGCCGGCTTCGGCACGGTCCTCAAGCGCTGCGTCGAGCTCGGCCTGGCCGAGGGCAACAACGGCGCCCCGTGCGAGGAGGAACTGGGCGCCACCCTGCCGGCGACGCTGGCCGGGGTGCGCCGCGAGTACGACGCGATGCTGACGGCGATCCACGCGAAGGCGCCCGACGCCCGGGTGCTCACGGTCGGTTACCCCCACGTGGTCCCCGAGGACGCGACGCGGTGCACCTTCGGCGACTTCCGGGAGTTCGCCACCATCACCCACGGTGACCTCACCTGGGCCCGTACCGAGCTGCTGGAACCGCTGAACCGGATCATCCGCGAGGTGACCGCCAGCCACGGGGACACCTTCGTCGACGTGTACGCGGGCGGCGAGGACCACAGCGTGTGCGACCGGACGGGCGGCCAGAACTGGGTGGACGGGATCTACACCAGCCTCTTCCCGGCCGTGCCCGCCCTGGTTCACCCCAACGCCAAGGGCCACGCGCACGTGGCCCAGCGGCTGGAGGACGCCATCCTGGCGGGCTGACCCGCACGGTCCGGAAGGCCGCCCGGGAGACCCCCGGGCGGCTCTTGCTTCGAGCGTGCTCGAAGGCGTTGGCTAGGGACTCATGAAGTACACGCAGCTCGGACGCACAGGACTCAAGGTCAGCCGGCTCGTCCTCGGCACGATGAACTTCGGGCCCCAGACGGACGAGGCCACCAGTCACGAGATCATGGACTCCGCGCTCGCCGCGGGCGTCAACTTCTTCGACACGGCCAACGTCTACGGCTGGGGCGAGAACAAGGGCCGCACCGAGGAGATCATCGGCTCCTGGTTCGCCAAGGGCGGCGACCGCAGGGACAAGGTCGTGCTCGCCACGAAGGTGTACGGCAACATGGCCGGCGACGGCGACCCGTGGCCCAACCACGACCGTCTCTCCGCCCTCAACATCCGCCGTGCGGTGGACGCTTCGCTGAAGCGGCTCCGGACGGACCACATCGACCTCTACCAGTTCCACCACATCGACCGCCGCACCCCGGTCGAGGAGATCTGGCAGGCGATCGACGTCCTGGTCACGCAGGGCAAGATCCTCTACGCCGGGTCGTCCAACTTCCCCGGCTGGAAGATCGCCCAGGCCAACGAGGCGGCACGGCGCGTCGGTTCGTACGGCCTCGTCAGCGAGCAGTGCCTCTACAACCTCGCCGAGCGGCGCGCCGAGATGGAGGTCATCCCGGCCGCGCAGGAGTACGGGCTCGGGGTCATCCCCTGGTCGCCGCTGCACGGCGGACTTCTCGGCGGTGTGCTCAAGAAGGAGAACGAGGGTGCGCGGCGGGCGACCGGCCGCAGCGCTGACGCCCTGGCGAACACGGCCGTCCGCGACAAGGTGCAGGCGTACGAGGACCTGCTCGACAAGCACGGTCTCGCCCCGGGCGAGGCGGCCCTGGCCTGGCTGCTCACCCGGCCGGGCGTCACGGGTCCGATCGTCGGCCCGCGGACGCAGGAGCAGCTGGAGTCGGCGCTGCGCGCGGTCGAACTGGAGCTGGGCGACGAGGTCCTGACCGGCCTGGACGAGATCTTCCCGGGCCCCGGCCCGTCCCCGGAGGCCTTCGCCTGGTGAGCCCGGCCGCCCGGCCCCGGCACCCTTCCGGCGCCGGGGCCGGCCGGCTCCGACCCGCGTCCGCCGGGGGCTCCGCGCTCCCGCCGGACGCGTCTTCGCGGGGCGGCCGTGGCGGCATGCCGTGCGGGAGCGGCGCGGCCATGTCCTGGCGCAGCGACGGCGGGGCGGTGGGGCGGCGGGGCGGCGCGACGGCAGGGCCGTGAGGGGTGGGGCGGCTGAGGCTTGAGGAACGTGGGTCTGTTGGTGTGACGTGACAATCTTCAAAGACCCACCCGCTGTGCCTCGCCCGGCGTACGATCCGGGAAACTGGGCTCGCTGAGAGGCGTACGTGGCAAGCACTCATAACCAACAAGTGCTCGCAGGGCACAAGGCAAAGTTCGAGCGGATGGTTTCCGGGGGGAAAGAGTTCAACAAGCTTCTCCGTGAGATGGGTGCGGAGCCGTACCGGTTTGTCGAGGATCCGAAGGACGCCCGGCGCTGGTGGATCTACATCACCCTGCCGGAGCACGTACGGGAAACCTTTGATCTGCATCTCGAAGTGCTGTGCCTCTCCGCCGCGTACGAGCGAGTGGAGCCTCGGACTCTCGACATCATCGCTGACCGGTTGCGCAAGGGTGAGGCGAGGCTGGATCCCGACTTCGCGATCCTGCTCACTCCGGACGGGGGCGCGGAGAACCTTGTTCGCCGTCGTCGCGGGCAGCTGCCGATTTTAACGGTCGACGCAAATGCGCTCATTGAGCATGGGGCGCCGATAAGCTTACGCGAGCGCATCGCGCAGGTAATGGTCACCCATGATCACTACGACCTGACCAAGCCCATTACCGAACCTGCCGCATTCTACGGGCGTCGAGCCGAGGTGCGGCAGCTTGATTTCGCCCTCGACCGCGGGCAGTCCGTCGGAATCTTCGGGCTCCGCAAGGCCGGGAAGACCTCGCTGCTGAACTACGTCGAGAAGCACAGGGCAGAGCAGGGCAAGCCCGTGATCCGTCTGGACGTCAGTGGACTCTCGGCCGAGCAGTTCCAACTGGGCCTGCTCGTGGAGTGCCACAAACTGGTGCGTGCCGCGTCGGGAACAGCCCCACGACTGACCTCGCTCACGCGTGACGGCCGTCCTCACCCCGTAGCCAGTATCTCGACGCACTGGCTGAACGATCTGGACATCCTGCTCGACGGGCTGCCCGGCCGCCTGGAGCTTTTCATCGACGAGATCGACCAGGCGTGGCCAGGCGGCCGTTCGAATCTGGATGAGGAGGAAGCGCGAGCGCTGCTGCGCTGCCTCACCCAGCTTCGTGGCGTCATCCAGCGCCGCGAGGCCGAGGGAAAGGACAGCATCGGCATCGTATGTGCCGGCGTGGACCCGGCGATCTTCGAACGACCCCTCCTCGACGGCCGGGACAACCTGCTCTACAAGTTCGTCCGCCTGTCCTTCTTGTCGCCGATGAAGAAGGATGAGATGCAGGAGATGGTGCGCAGCCTCGGAAGGCGTATGGGGTTGCGCTACCGGGACCCGGCGACCATCGATTTCCTGTTCCGCGAATTCGGCGGTCACCCTTTGCTCACCCGCAAGGCCTGCTCCGCTGCCGCAGGTACCCGCCCCGACGATGTCATTCCGTGGCACGTTCCCTTGGAAGCGCTCCAGGAAACTCTGCATCGCCGCGGGCCGAACACCCCGCGCACAGAGGTTGCGGACGTGCTGAAGTCGTTCGCCGACTGGTTCGGGGATGAGGCGGCCATGCTTCCGCTGCTGTGGTCGGGGGATCTCGACGAGCAACGGGATGCGCGTGAATGGGCGGAGAGCGAACCGGATATGGCGGCGCACTTGATGCTGTACGGCATCACTGATGAGAATTGGGCGCCGCGGATTCATGCCATGCGTGAGCACGTGCTGAAGTGAGGGCATGAATGCGGTTACTACCTTCCCAGCGCAGTTGGGTCAATCAGGTCTGCGAGCATTTGATAGACGGTGAGACGGTCATCGCCCGCGGAGTGCCGGGTTCTGGCAAGACCTTCCTGCTGGAGGCGGTCGCGCGTGAGCTCGGTGACACCAGCGTTCGCACCCGCGGGCGTACCTACACCGAGGCGAACCAGGAAGAACGGGCGACCGCCTTTCACGTCGACGTCGCGGAGGCCCTGGACCGGCATGGCGCGGCACAACTGCTCTTCGACGACTATCCGCATGCGCTGCGCAACACGAACGGCCTCCGGCTCCAACGCCAACTGCTCAAGCTGCTGGTGGACGGTGACCAAGCGCTGGACACCGGTGCGCTGCTGACCGGTCGGTGGGGCCGCAACATGCACTTGGTTTCCACCGGATCCCCCCTGGTGGCGCGCGCTCGCGTGGTCGCGCTGCCCATCGCGGACGGAGAAGACTTCACAGCGGTGGGCTGCCCTTGTTCAGCGGACGTGGTGGCAAGCGTGGGCGGCAACACCGCGCTCCTGTCGAGGGTTGCGCCTGTCCTGGGGCGTGCCGCATTGCATCAGGTGCGCGATGCGGCCGAGATTCTCGCGCCCACGTGGGTGGCGGATGTTCCATGGGCGGCCGCCAGTTGGATCAAGGGTGTGCTGCGCGATGGTCCCGCGCTTCTGCCTGACGATGATCTGGCAGCGGAAGCTCTTGCTCCCCTGGTGGTTCCGGCTGCTGAACGGCGGTACGGAGTCGTGCGGGCGCTGCACACAGAAGCCGCGCGCGCTGCCTTGGACGGTCGGGTCCCGACATGGCCCGCCGATTTCAGGGAGTCTGTGAGAGCGTTCTGCGGATTGCTGTCGGGTGTGCCGGAGGCCATCTGGGTGGACCGTTACATGGCCGTCAATCCTGCGAAGCTCCTGAGATTCGTGCAGGCCGTTCGCTCCGACTGCCGTACGCCTCTGCGCCTGTTGGTCGCCGAGAACAAGAACGAGATCGGCTTCACCGCTGCCGGCATTGCGGCCTTCGGGCAGCAGCATTGCGAGGTCAGAGTGATGCATCCCGGTGACCGGAAGCAGCTTCATGACCGTCAGTTGATATTTCTCGGGGAGCTGGAGGGCGGGGTCGTGCTTCCCACCGCGCGGGTCCTGATGTGCCAGGACCCGCCTGGCTCCGCGGTCGCTGTGAAAGCCCCGACACTGGACCGGAAGCTGATGCTCGACGCATGGGACCGGGCGTCTCCGCCGAAGCTGTGAGGGTTCGGGAGGCGTATCCGCCTCGGGCCGGCAGGAGCTCGGCGATGCCGCCTGGCCGCGGGCGACGTCAGCACCGCCGCGACGTCAGCACCCACCGGCGCAGTGCGGCCGGCCGGCGGCTTCCCGGGTCCGTCAGCCCCCGCCGCCCAGCCATCCCGCCGCGTCCAGGCGGAAGCTCTCCGGTCCCGTCACGGCACGCAGGGCGTCCTCGATGCCGTCCAGTCGGCCGGGGCCTAGTGTGCGCGCCCACTCGGCCCGGAGCTCGTCGAAGACCGCCGCGGATCGGGCGAGCGCGTCCAGGCCGTGCGGGGTGAGGCGGATCAGTTTGCGACGCGCGTCGGCAGGATCGTCCGCGCGCTCCGCGTAGCCCAGGGCGACCAGGCGGTCGACGGTCTTGCCCGCTGCCTGCTTGGACACCCCGAGCCTGCGGCCGATGTCGCTGGCGCTCGCGCCGTGGGCTCCGATCGCCTGCATGGCGAAGCCGTGCGCCGGGCGGATGCCGGGGTGTCCCTGCTCGGCGAGGCGCGCGTGCAGCGCGTCGATCAGCGAACGGAAGCCCGCGAACAGCAGCAGGGGCAGCTCGTGTCCGGGCCGAGGCCGTGACGGCGTCCCGGAAGTCTCCTTGCGAGCTTCGACAACCTGGTTTACCTTTTCCGAGTCGTCAACCATGTTGTCCATTCTAGGAGCATGTCGTGTTCGTGACGCACACGCTCGACACCGCCCCGGCCGACTCGCGCCCCGCGATGGAGGCCACGGAGCGCCGGTTCGGCGCGGTCCCGCCCGCGGTCGCCCGCCTCGCCACCTCGCCCGACCTGCTGAACGGATTCCTCCGGCTCAGCGCCGCCTTCGAGCGGACCACCCTCGACCCCCTCGCCAGGGAGACGGTCGTGATGACCGTCGCCGTCCGCAACGGCTGCCGGGTCTGCGTCGACATCCACACGGCCGCCCTCCGCGGACTCGACGCCGACGACGCGCTCGTGGCGGCACTGCACGCCCAGGAGGCTCTGCCCGACCCGCGCCTGGAGGCGGTGCGGACCTTCACCCTCGACGTCCTGCGCACCGCCGGGGCCGTCGAGGAGGAGCGGATCGAGGCCTTCCTGTCGCACGGGTTCACCGAGCGCAACGCGCTGGAGGTGGTCATGGGCATCGGGGCGTACACGATGTCCACGCTTGCCAACCGGCTCGTCCGGGCGTGATGCGACGGCCCCGGCGCGCGCCGGGGGCGGTCGGCTCCCGGTGCGCGCCGGAGAGGTGCGCGTCCCGGCGGCCGGGTCGGTGCGCCCCGTCCCGGTTGCCGGGTCGGTGCGCCCGACTGCCGGGTCGCTGTGCCCGCGCGGTCGTTACGCCTGCGCGTAGACCCGGGTCGCGAATTCGGCGATCTGGGCGTCGCTGAGGTTCTTGGCGACGTTCGCCTCCGTGATCATGCCGACCAGGCGGTGGCCGCCCTGGACGTCGATCACCGGCAGGCGCTTGATGTGGTTGCTCTCCATGATCTCCAGGACGTCCGAGGCGCTCGCCTCCGCGTCCACCCAGTGCAGCTCGCCGGAGAGCGTGCCCGCCTGCACCGAGGCCGGGTCGACCCCTTCGGCGCAGCAGCGGACGACGATGTCCCGGTCGGTGACCAGCCCGGTGAGCCGGTTGTTGTCGCCACAGATGGGCAGAGCGCCCACATCGAGGTCGCGCATCATCCGGGCGGCGTCCTGAAGCGTCTGGTGGGCGCCCACGCACGCGGCGCCGCTCGTCATGATGTCCTTCGCGGACAGTTCGTGGGTCATCGGACACCCCTTTCTCGGCAGTGGTTCCTTTTCTCTCGGTCGTGTTCGCGGTCCGCTCCGCGACGAGTGCCCCGCGCGCGCCGGTTCAAAAGCGCGCGCCAGGAATGCGCCGAAGGCCGCCGAGGTTGCGCTGTGCATGACCTTCTTCGCCGATGTGACGGTGCGCGGGTACGAACTCGACACCCAGGGGCACCTCAACCAGGCCGTCTACCTCCAGTACGCCGAGCACGCCCGCTGGGAGCTCCTGCGTGCCGCGGGACTGTCCCAGGAGAAGCTGCTCGCGAGCGGCGTCGGCCCGGTCGCCCTCGAAGTGACGGTGAAGTACGCACGCGAACTGCGCGGCGGCGACCGGGTGCGGATCAGCTGCCGGTTCGTCTACGGCGAGGGGAAGACCTTCCGGGTCGAGCAGCGCATCGTCAAGGAGGACGGCACGGTGGCGGCGGAGATCACCGGAGTGGCGGGGATGCTCGATCTCACCTCGCGCAGGCTGATCGCCGACCCGGCCGGACACCTCGCCGGCCTCGCCGACCGTCCGGAGCTGCTGGAAGGCGGGACCGGCCGTCCGGAGCCGCTGGACGGCTGAGCCGCCCCGCGGCCTCTGCGGCTGCCCCGCCCGGGGCGCCGCGGCCCCCTTGCACACGGTCGCCCGCCCCGGCGTCCCACGGGCCCGGCCGGACGGAAGTTCCGTGTCGGCCGGACGTTCCGTGCCGGCCGGACGTTCCGTGCCGGCCCCGCCTCCTGGCCCGGGACGGTCAGGCGGCGACGTCCCAGGCGCGGCCCAGCGCCCACGCCCGGTGCATGGTGTCGGCGAAGGTGCCCGCCAGTTTGATCTCGCCCGTGGGGCCGGGGTGGGTGCCGTCGTAGGTGTCCGTGTGGATGTCGTACGAGGCCGGCCGCGGGGCGAGGAGCAGCGGTGACGCCAGGGTGTCCAGGTCCGCGACCGCCTCGGCGAGCAGGGAGTTGAACCGGGCGCACTCGGCGGCGAACGGGGCGTCCGACTCGGCCCGTATGTTGGGGATCACCGGGAGCAGGACCATCCGCACGCGCGGATTGGCCGCCCGCGCGCCCCGGACGAACGCGCGCACGTTGGCCGCGGTCTGGGTGCTGTCCGTGTAGAAGCCGAGGTCGATCAGGCCGAGCGAGACCAGCAGGACGTCCGGGCGGTGATCGGCGACCGCGTCGCCGATGACAGGCGCCATGTGGAGCCAGCCCTCGCCCCAGCCCGCGAGGTGGCGGCGGGCGTCGGCGGGGAACGCGGGATCGGCGTAGTGCGTGGAGACGGGTGCGCCGGCCTCGGAGTCGTACAGGGTGTGACGCGGTCCGACGATCGCGAAGGGCTCGCCCGTTGCCGAGAGGTGCTGCCACATCCGGTAGCGCCAGCTGTAGTCGCCGGCCCGTCCGATGGTCATGGAGTCGCCGACGAACATGAAGCGCATGGGCGTCATCATCTCCGAACCCGCCGGTAACCCGGCAGTGATCGTCGATGTGAGGCTGGACACGACGCCCGCGCCGGCGAGGCGGACCGGGCCGCCCCGGCGGCCGCGGACCTTCACCGCCGCCGGGGCCCCCGGGCGCTCACCGCCCCGGGGCTCACCGCTCCCGGGTGGGGTCGCCGGACGGTGGACGCGACGCCCGGACGGCGCGCGCCGGCGTACGTGCGGTGGACGCGACGCACGTGCGCGCACCGGGTTCAGGCGCGCGTCAGCGTGGTCACCAGGCGCTCCATCTGGGCCGTCGCGTCCGGCGTGCCCGGGTCGGAGGTCATCAGCAGGTGGTGGGCGGTCGCCACGAGGGCGAGCGCGGTGGACCGGGCGTCCAGGGCGTCGGGGACGCGGCCCAGCGGCTGTTCGGCGCGCAGGTAGGCGGCGATCGCGTCCTCGATGGCGGTGAAGCCGGAGGCGCCCCCGGTCATCGCCGCACGGAAGCGCTCGGTCGCTCCGGGCCGGGTGACGACGAGCGCGGACAACGCGGGGCCGCCGGAGGCGAGCAGCGCCGAGGTCACCTCCGTGAGGTTGCCGGCGACCGTGTCCTGCCCGGCCCGGGAGGGCAGTTCCGCCGCGAGCGCCGAGGCGCGGGCGAAGCGGTCGAGCACGAGCTCGGCCACGAACTCGTCGAGTCCTCCGGCGAAATGGGCGTGCAGCAGCCCCTTGGAGCATCCCGCCTCGTCGGTGACCGCGCGGCTGGTCAGCGCGCCCGGGCCGCCCTTCGCCACGACGCGCTCGGCGGCGGCGAAGAGCAGCTGGCGGACGTTGGGTACGGCCACTCCACGGGGTGACATCAGGGGCCTTTCGTTGACAAGGGGGTCGACAGTATGGGCGCTCGCCCATACTGTGTGAACCACGCTGTTTGGGCGCACGCCCATACTAGACGGAGGGAAGTCCCGTGCACATCGTCAACACCGAACAGGCGCAGGCGTGGAACGGCTACGAGGGCACGCACTGGGCGCGTCAGCAGGACCGCTGGGACGAGATCAACGCGGGCTTCACCGCCCCGCTGCTGGATGCCGCGCGGATCCGTGCCGGTGACGCCGTCCTCGACATCGGCTGCGGCGCCGGGGCGACCACCCGTGCCGCGGCCCGCCGGGCGCTGGACGGGCGGGTCACCGGAGTGGACCTGTCCGGTCCGATGCTGGAGCGGGCCCGTGCGTCCGCACGGGCGGAGCACCTCGACCACACCACCTTCGAGCACGGCGACGCACAGGTGCACCCGCTCGCCGGGCGGGACTTCGACGCGGTGATCAGCCGCTACGGGGTGATGTTCTTCGCCGATCCGGTGGCCGCCTTCGCCAACATCCTCGGCGCTCTGCGCCCCGGCGGCCGGGCCGCCTTCGTGGTCGCCGCCCACGGCACCGACAACGAATGGCTCCGGGCGCTCGGCGGCCTCGGCCCCGAGCTGTCGCTGGGCGGATTCGGCGCCGCGGGGGAGCCCGGCATGTTCTCCCTCGCCGACCCGGTCCACGTCCGGGAGGTGCTCGCCGGCGCGGGATTCGCCCAGGTCGCACTCGCCCGCGTCGAAGCGGCCGGCCGGTGGGGGCGCGACGCCGAGGACGCGGCAGGCTTCCTCATGGACACGGGCCCGGCCCGGCACCGCCTGAGCCTGATCGGTGAGGCCGAGGGCATACGCGCCCGGCAGACCCTCGCCGACCTGCTGCGTCCCGCCGAGAGCCCTGGCGGAGTGCTCCTGCGCAGCGCCTCGTGGCTGGTCACCGCCGTGCGCCCCTGAGCGGGATGGCAGGCTGGGGGCATGCGCCCGCTCCACAGCCTCGCCGGCCTCGCCGCCGCCGTCCTGCTCGTCTCCGCGCCCGCCGCGCCCGCGGCGGCCGACGACGGCTCCGGGTTCACCCTGGAGGACCCGCGGATCACCGAGTCCAGCGGCCTCGCCGCCAGCCGGGCCCACCCGGGGATCTACTGGACGCACAACGACCAGGACGCGCCACGGGTGTTCGCCGTCGACTCGGCGACGGGCGAGACCGTCGCGACGATCACCCTGCGCGGGGTCGGCACCCCGCGGGACATGGAGGCGGTCTCCGTCGGCGCCGACGGGCACGTCTACGTGGGCGACATCGGCGACAACCTCGACGGCGGCTGGGACCACGTGTGGATCTACCGCTTCCCCGAGCCGGAGCGGCTGCGCGACCAGACGGTCGACGCCACCCAGTTCGACGTCGAGTACGCCGACGGCCCCCGCAACGCCGAGGCGCTGATGGTGCATCCGGTGACGGGCCGCGTCTACATCGCCTCGAAGAACGAGGACGGCGGCGGTCTCTACGAAGGCCCCGAGAAGCTGAACGCCAAGGCCACCAACGTCTTCCGGCGGATCGGCGAGGTGCCGTGGGTGACGGACGGCGCCTTCTCCCCCGACGGCAGGGAACTGACGCTGCGTTCGTACTTCAGCGCCCGGGCCTACGCCTGGGAGAACGGCCGGCTGGGCGCCGACCACAGGGTCCGGGCGCCGATCCAGGGGCAGTCGGAGTCGGTGACGTACACACCTGACGGCACGGCGCTCCTGTTCGGCACGGAGGGGGAGCGGAGCGAGGTCGTGCGGGTGGAGGTCGCCCCCCGGGAGGACGGGCGCGAGGGGGCGGGCGGCGGCGACGCGGGCTCCGGCCCGGGCGGCGGCGGAGGAGGCGATGCCGCGGACGGCGGCGGCGAGGGGCGCGTCACGACGTACGGGCTGCTGGTGCTCGGCGGCGGTGCGCTGCTGGTGTTCGCCCTGCGGCGGCGCCGCGGGGCCTGACCCGGCCGCTCCGGGAGACGGCCGGCCGGTCCGTGCCGGCTGCCGGTCTCCGGTCCCGGCGCCGGTCCCGGCCTCGGTCCCCCGACGCAGGGGCCGGCGCCCGTGCTCAGGCAGTCCCGGCGCGTTCCGCCACCAGAGCCCGGAAGCCCCCGATCAGCCGCTCCACTCCGAAGGCGAAGTGGTCGAACTCCGAGCTGAACGCGTCCTCCGAGAGCTCCGCCAGGGACGGGTACTCGCCGCTGAGCATCGCCTTCGACAGATAGGGCTCCTGCCTGCGCCAGAACTCCTCCTCGGACTGCCCCGTCTGCTGGGCGGCTTCGGCCGACTCCAGTTCCATGCGGGCGATGCCCGACGTGAAGCTCTGCACGGCGATGACGACCGAGATCGTCTCCGGGTCGCTCAGTCCCATGCCCCGCAGGGCGAAGAGTGAGGCGTCGAGGCCGCGCACGGCACTCGGGCCGAGGACGGTCCGCGACTGGTTGACCTTCAGCAGCCAGGGGTGCGCACGGTAGAGCGCGAGATGGGCGGCCGCCATCCCGCGTACGGCGTCGGGCCATGCCTCGGGAGGGGTCGGGGCGATCTCGCCCTCCAGGGGTTCGCCGATGACGCGGTCGAGCATCAGGTCGAGCAGCTCGGCCTTTCCGGGGACGTACCGGTAGAGCGACATGGTGCCGGTGCCCAGCTCCGTCGAGAGCCGCCGCATCGACACGGCGGGCAGGCCCTCCGCGTCCGCGACACGGATCGCCGACGTCACGATCCGGTCGAGGGAGAGCGCCGGCTTGGGGCCGCGCGAGGGGCGCTCGCCGGTACCCCAGAGGAGTTCGAGGCTGCGCGAGACGTCGCCGCTGCCGCTCGTTTCGGTCGTCGTCATGCACTCACTTTAATCCTGTGGACCAAAACTGAGTACGGTGTACTCTCTAGTGGGTACGGTGTACTCAATTGACGTTCTGGAACGCTGGAGGGGCTGTGGAGGAACACGCCGTAGTGGCCGAGGGCATCGAGAAGAGGTACGGGGACAAGCACGCGCTCGACGGCTTCGACCTGGTCGTCCGCCAGGGCACCGTGCACGGCCTCCTGGGGCCGAACGGCGCCGGCAAGACCACCGCGGTGCGGGTCCTCGCCACGCTGCTCCGCTTCGACGCCGGCTATGCGAGGGTCGCCGGCCTGGACGTGCGCCGCGATCCCCGCGGTGTCCGGGCCCGGATCGGCCTCGCCGGCCAGTACGCGGCGGTCGACGAGATCCTGACCGGCCGGCAGAACCTGGAGATGTTCGGGCGCCTCTTCCATCTCGGGGGCCGTCGGGCACGGCTGCGGGCGACCGAGCTGCTGGAGCGGTTCGACCTGGTCGAGGCGGGGGACAAGGGCGTCGGCACCTACAGCGGCGGCATGCGCCGCAGGCTGGACCTCGCCTCCTCCATGATCCTCGCGCCCCAGGTGCTCTTCCTCGACGAGCCGACCACCGGACTGGACCCGCGTTCCCGCGGCGAGGTGTGGGACGCGGTGCGCCGCCTCGTCGCCGGGGGCACCACCGTCCTGCTCACCACCCAGTACCTGGAGGAGGCCGACAAACTGGCCTCCCGCATCACCGTCATCGACCGCGGCCGGGCCATCGCCGACGACACCCCCGACGGGCTGAAGGACCGCATCGGCGGCGACCGTGTCGAGGTGGTGGCCCGCGACACCGCCGACCTCGCGGCCGTCGCCCGGACCGTGGCCCGCGCCGCCTCCGCCGAACCGGTCGTGGACGAGACCGGACGCCGCGTCCACGCACCCGTCACCGACCGGGTCGCCGCCCTGACCGAGGTGGCCCGCACACTCCAGGACGAAGGGATCCCGGTGGAGGACATCGGACTGCGCAGACCCAGCCTCGACGACGTGTTCCTCCGGCTGACCGGCCACGCCGCGGACCGGGACCCCCGCCCCGAGGTGCGCCCCGAGCCGGCGGAGGCCCTGGCATGAGCGCCCCCGGCACCGTGGACCTGATGCCCGCGGACACCCACGGCCGCGCCTACTGGGCCGTCGCCGACTGCTGGAACGTCGTCCGCCGCGGTCTCACCCACTACCAGCGCCAACCCGTGCTGATCGCCTGGCAGCTCGGCTTCCCGATCGTCTCCGTGCTGCTGTACGGCTACGTCTTCGGCGGCGCGATGAAGTCGCCCGACGGCGGCAGCGTCCGCGACTTCCTGATGCCCGGCATGTTCGCCATGACCATGGCCTTCGGCTTCATGAACACCGCGATCGCGGTCGTCGCCGACGTGACCAAGGGTGTCGTCGACCGCTTCCGTTCGATGCCGATGGCCCCCTCCGCCGTCGTCACCGGCCGGGGCGTCAACGACCTGATCGTCGCCTGCGCCGAACTCGCCATCCTCGCCGCGACGGCCCTCGCCATGGGCTGGCGCGCCGACTCCGGCCTCGCCGCCTCCCTGGGCGCCTTCGGACTGCTGCTGCTCCTGCGCTTCTGCCTGATCTGGGTGGGCATCGTGCTGGGCCTGGTCGTCCCCAACCAGGAGGCCGCCGGCGGGCTGTACGCGGTGGCGTTCCCGCTCACGATGATCTCCAGCGTCTTCGTGCCGCCGTCGACCATGCCTGACTGGCTGGGCGTGATCGCCGCGTGGAACCCGATCTCCTCGACGGCGGCGGCCGCCCGCGAGCTCTTCGGCAACCCCGTGGCGGGCGACGGCAGCTGGATCCAGGAGAACGCCCTGCTCATGGCGGTGGTGTGGCCGCTCGTGATCACGGCCGTCTTCGCACCCCTCGCGATCCGCCGCTTCCAGCGCCTCAGCCGCTGACACCCCCGGGGGAAGCGGCCGCCCGCACCGTCGGGCGGGGGACGCCCGCGGGGCGCCGGCCGTGACCGGCCGGCGCCCCGCGGGGTGGATGCGACGGAGGTGTCAGAGCTTCTCGATGACGTGGTCGATGCACGCCGTGAGCGCCTCGACGTCCGACGGCTCGATCGCCGGGAACATCGCCACGCGCAGCTGGTTGCGGCCCAGCTTGCGGTAGGGCTCGGTGTCCACCACGCCGTTGGCGCGCAGCACCTTGGCCACGGCGGCCGCGTCGATCTCGTCGGCGAAGTCGATGGTGCCGATGACCTGGGAACGCTTGGCCGGGTCGACGACGAAGGGGTTGGCGTACTTCGACGCCTCGGCCCAGCCGTACAGGGTGCGCGAGGAGGTGGCCGTGCGGCGCACCGCCCAGTCCAGACCGCCCTGGCCGTTGATCCACTTAAGCTGCTCGTTCAGCAGGAAGAGGGTCGACAGCGCCGGGGTGTTGTACGTCTGGTTCTTGCGGGAGTTGTCGATCGCCGTCGGGAGGCTGAAGAACTCCGGGACGTGGCGGCCGGACGCGTGGACGCGCTCGGCGCGCTCGATCGCGGCCGGCGAGAACACGGCGACCCACAGGCCGCCGTCGGCGGCGAAGGACTTCTGCGGGGCGAAGTAGTAGACGTCCGACTCGGCGATGTCGACGGGCAGACCGCCGGCACCCGAGGTGGCGTCGACCAGCACGAGCGCGCCCTCGTCGGCACCGGCGACCCGCTTGACGGGGGCGGCGACACCGGTGGAGGTCTCGTTGTGGGTGAGGCCGTACACGTCGACGCCGGCCTCGGCCCGCGCCTCGGGGTGGGTGCCCGGGTCGGAGGAGATCACGGTCGGCTCGGCCAGCCACGGCGCCTGCTTGGCGGCCTTCGCGAACTTGGAGGAGAACTCGCCGAACGACAGGTGCTGGGACTTGTTCTCGATCAGCCCGTGGGTCGCGACGTCCCAGAAGGCGGTGGAGCCGCCGTTGCCCAGGATCACCTCGTACCCCTCGGGCAGCGAGAACAGCTCGCGCACGCCCTCGCGGACCTCGCCGACCAGGTTCTTGACCGGGGCCTGGCGGTGGGAGGTGCCGAGGAGGGAGGTGCCGGTGGCGGCCAGGGCGTCCAGCGCCTCGGTACGCACCTTGGAGGGGCCCGCGCCGAAACGGCCGTCGGCGGGCTTGATGTCAGCGGGAATCTGGATATCAGCCACGAGCCGGAGGGTATCGCCTCCGGCGCTCCGCCGGTGCAGCGGTCCGTTCCATGAGACGCCCGGCCGGACCGGGCCACACCCCCCTGATCCCCGCTCTGAGCTGGGCTGTCCTCCTCCGGTCAGGGCACGCGGCCTGCCGACACGGTGTGCAGGTGCTCCATGAGCGCGATCAGGACGAACTTGCTCGACGAGTGGTCCCGTGCGTCGAACTCCACCAGCGGCACCCGGTCCGGCAGCCCGAGCTCGCCCCGGATCTCGTCCTCCGAACGGAACGGTCCGCCGAAGTCGTTGACGGCCACGATGTAGGGGGTGCCGTGGTGCCCCAGCAGGTCGACGGCGTACCGGGCCTCGTCGACGGCCCGGGTGTCGACGAGCACCACGGCGCCGATGGTGCCGTTCAGCAGCCGGTCCCAGAGGAAGCGGAAGCGCTCCTGACCGGGCGTGCCGAACAGGTAGAGAACCGTTTTTTCGTCGAGGGTGATCCGCCCGAAGTCCAGGGCCACCGTCGTCGCCGTCTTCGCGGGGAACGCCACGGCCGGCAGGGCGCCGGTGATGGTCTCCTCCGTGTGCAGCGAGCGGATCTCGCTGACCGACCGCACCATCGTGGTCCGGCCGGTGCCGTGCCCGCCGACCACGACGATCTTCGTCGCGCTGAGCTGCGCCCCGGCGCGGGTCATCGTTCCTCGGGGGTTCCGGTCATCGGGCGATGCCTTCCGCGGGTGCGAGGGGCGCAGCCGAAGCCGCTGGTCTCTGATCACGTTTCAGGTCAATCCGTGGTCACTATAGGAGAGTTGACGATCAGTTGGGCAAGGGCCCCGACAGTCCCGGCTCACTCTTCTGCCCACAACGTTCGCAACCGACCCGCTTTCCGCACGTGTACCGGACGGTAGGGCGGGCCATCCTGGGAGACATGGCGCACGAGGACCACGAGCAGGAGCGGAAACGGGCGTCCGGCCGGCACGGCCGGCGGCGGCCCGCGGGCACGGCGGGTCCGGTCGCGGGCCCGGGCGGAGATCGACACCCAGGGGATACGGGCGAACTGGCGCACGCGCTCACCGCAGCCGTCCGCGGCGAGGTCGACTTCTCCGCCGCGGCCCGCGCCCTGGTGACCATGGACGCCTCCAACTACCGCCGCGTCCCGGCCGGAGTCGTCGCCCCGCGCGACGCCGACGACGTCGCGGCCGCCCTCGCCGTCTGCCGGGACGCGGGCGTGCCCGTCGTGCCCCGGGGCGGCGGCACCTCGATCGCCGGCCAGGCCACCGGTACCGGCGTGGTCCTCGACCTCACCCGCCACATGCGGGACGTCGTCCGGCTGGACCCCGAAGCACGGACCGCCGTCGTCGGCCCCGGAGTCGTCCTCGACCGGCTGCGGGACGTCGCGGCCGTCCACGGACTCACCTTCGGCCCCGACCCGTCCACGCACAGCCGCTGCACCCTCGGCGGCATGATCGGCAACAACGCCTGCGGCTCCCACTCGGTGGCCTGGGGCACCACCGCCGACAACGTCCACGGCCTCGACGTCGTCACCTACGACGGCCGCCGGCTGCGCCTCGGCCCCGGCGGTGCCGGCGCGCCCCGGGGCCTGCCCGAGTTCACCCGCGCCCACCTCGCCGCCCTGCGCACCGCCTACCCGCCCGGCCTGCCCCGCCGCATCTCCGGCTACGCGCTCGACGCCCTGCTGCCGGAACGCGGCGCCGACGTGGCCCGCGCGTACTGCGGCAGCGAGGGCACCCTGGCCGTGCTGACCGAGGCGACCGTACGGCTGGTCCCCTCGCCCCCGCACCGCGCCCTCGCCGTCCTCGGCTACACCGACGAGAGCGCCGCCGCCGACGCGGCCCCCGGCCTGCTCCCGTACGGGCCGCTGACCGTCGAGGGCATGGCCGAGGACCTGGTCCGCGAACCGTCCGCCCGGTCCGGCCTGCCCCGCGGCGGGGCCTGGCTGTTCGCCGAGACGGGCGGGGCGAGCCCGGCCGAGGCGCATGCCGCGGCGGCGGCACTGGCGCGCGCGGCGGACGCGCTGGACACCGCCGTCGTCGGCGATCCGGCCGCGCAGCGGACCCTGTGGCGCATCCGCGAGCAGGCCGCGGGCACCGCGACCCGGATGCTCGACGGGGCCGAGGCGTGGCCCGGCTGGGAGGACTGCGCCGTGCCGCCCGCACGGCTCGGCGCCTATCTGCGCGACTTCCGGGCCCTGCTCGCCCGCTACGGGCTGCGCGGCACCCCGTACGGCCACTTCGGGGACGGCTGCATCCACGTGCGGATCGACTTCGACCTCGTGTCACCGCGGGGCGTCGCCCTCTTCCGCGAGTTCTCCGAGGACACGGCCGCCCTCGTCGTCGCCCACGGCGGCTCGCTCTCGGGCGAGCACGGCGACGGACAGGCACGGGCCGAGCTGCTGCCGAAGATGTACGGCGACGAACTGGTCGGCCTCTTCGGCGCCTTCAAGGACCTGTGGGACCCGGACGGCGGACTCAACCCCGGCATCCTCGCCCGGCCCACCCGGCTCGACGAGAACCTGCGGTTCGAGGTCCTGCCGGCCCGCCCGGTCGACGTCGCCTTCGGCTACCCGGACGACGCGGGCGACTTCGGCCGCGCCGTCCGGCGCTGCGTCGGCGTCGCCGCGTGCCGCACCACGGCCCCGGCGACCGGCCCGGCGGTCATGTGCCCCTCGTACCGCGCCACGGGAGAGGAGCGGCACTCCACCCGCGGCAGGGCCCGGCTGCTGCACGAGATGCTCGCCGGCGAGGTGGTCACCGGAGGGTGGCGCTCCACCGAGGTGCGCGACGCCCTCGACCTGTGCCTCTCCTGCAAGGGCTGCCGCACCGACTGCCCCGTGGGCGTCGACATGGCCACCTACAAGGCGGAGTTCCTCCACCACCACTACGCGGGACGCCGCAGGCCCGCCGCCCACTACTCGATGGGGCGGCTGCCGCAGTGGCTGCGACTGGCCGGTCCCGTCGTCCCGCTCGCCGACGCGCTGACCGGGGTGCCCCCGTTCGCCGCCCTCGTCAAACGGCTGGCGGGCATCGCTCCCGAGCGCGACCTCCCGCGCCTCGCCCGGCGCACGTTCACCGCACTGGCCCGGGAGCGGACGCGCGGCCGGACCCGGGTGCTCGCCCCGGGCCGGTTCACGGTGCTGTGGCCGGACACGTTCACCGACCGCCTGGCGCCGGCGGTCGGCACGGCGGCGCTGCGCGTCCTGGACGACGCCGGCGTCGAGGCGGTCCTGCCGCCCGGCCGGGTGTGCTGCGGGCTGACCTACGTCTCCACCGGCCAGCTCGACCGCGCCCGTGCCGTGATGCGCCGCACCCTCGACACCGTCGAACCCCTGCTCGACCTGGACGCCCCCGTCACCGTCCTCGAACCGAGCTGCGCCGCCGCGCTCCGCACCGACCTGCCGGAACTGCTCGGCGACGACCCCCGGGCCGCCCGCCTCGCGTCCGCCGTCCGCACCTTCGCCCAGACCCTGGCGGAACGCGCCCCCGACTGGACGCCGCCGCGCCTGGACCGGCCCGTCGCGGGGCAGACCCACTGCCACCAGCACGCGGTCCTCGGCGACGCCGCCGAGCGCGCTCTGCGCGACGCCGCCGGTCTCACCGGCACGCTCAGCGGCGGCTGCTGCGGCCTCGCGGGGAACTTCGGTTTCGAGAGGGGCCATTACGAGGTGTCCGTCGCCTGCGCCGAGGACCGGCTGCTGCCCGCCGTCCGCGAGGCCCCCGAGGGCGCCGAACTCCTCGCGGACGGCTTCTCCTGCCGCACCCAGCTCCACGACCTCGGCGGCCACCGGGCCCGCCATCTGGCGGAGGTCCTGGCGGAGGCGCTGGACCGGCGCGACGGCGGGGAGCCGGGGCGCTGACGGCGCCGCTCGGCGCCGGTGCGCGGGACGACGGCCCTGCGGGCCGTGTCCGAGGGGCTTCGCCGCCGGTGCCGGGCGAGGGGGTGCGGCCGGGGAGCCCGGCCGCACGGGGCAGGCGGGCGCGGGGACGTCGCACGGGGGTGCACAGCCGTGTGGGGGGTGCGCGAGGGGAACCCGCTGACGCCCCGCCGCGAGCCGCCCGGCGGCGCGCAGGGCCGGGTCCGGAGCGCGGCGGCCCCGGATGCGGCCGCTCTCAGCCCGCCGAGGCGCCCGGCGGACGGTCCCCCGACGCCACCGCGCGGACGAGGGCCACGAAGTCGGGGATCGCCGGATGCGGCGCCGCGGCCCGCCAGGCGAGGACCACCTCGACCGGCGGCGCGTCGGCGAGCGGTCGGTAGACCACCCCCGGATTGGTGTGCATCTCGGCCGTGGAGGCGGCGGAGACGCCGACACCCCGGCCGGCCGCGATGGCGGTGAGCCAGTCGTCGGTGTTCCCGACGGTGAACGTCGCCGTCGGGCGGATCGCGGTCGGCCACAGGTCCAGGGTGGTCATGCCGGAGACGTTGTTCAGCACGACGGGCCCGGTGGCGAGGTCCGCGAGGGCGAGCGTCGCCCGTCGGGCGAGCGGGCCGTCCGCGGTGACCGCGGCCACCCGGGCCTCGGTGAACAGCGGCGCCGTCACGAGGTCGGGCACGGTGAGGCGGCCGCGGAGCACCGCCGCGTCGACCCGGCCGCGGGTGAGCCCCGCCGTCCGGTCGTCGATGCGCAGCAGCTCCACCGGAATCCCGGGGTTCTCGCGGGCCCAGCGCCGCAGCAGCGGGGTCGTGTACGGACCGAGGGCCGACCAGGCGTGCCCGATGCGCAGGGGCGCGTGCAGCAGGCGGGCCGCGTCGAGCGCCTCGTCGAAGGCGGCGACCGCGGCGGCCGCCTTGTCGCGGAACGCCTGGCCCTCCGGCGTCAGTGCCAGGTGGTGGGTGGAGCGGTCCACGAGCCGCGTGCCCAGGTGGCGCTCCAGCGCCGCGAGCGAGCGGGAGACGCTGGGCTGCGCGAGGTTCAGCCGGGCTGCCGCCCTGGTCACGCTGGATTCCTCGGCGATGGCGAGGAAGCAGCGGAGATGCCGCAGCTCGATGCTCATGCGTCCGGAGCATAACCGCAGCGAGAAAGGCATTTCACGCGCGGCGGGCCGGTCCGTAGCGTGGAGGGGCGCGTACGGGCCGGGCGGCCGGATCCGGCAGGCGTCGGCGGCCGTGTCCGGACACGCCCGGCAGCCGGCAGCCCGGTGACCGCGACCGGAACGGCGGCCGGGTGACCGGAACGGCCCGAACGGCGGCCCGGTGACCGGAAACGGCCGGACCGGCCGCGCGGGCAGGCGCGGGCCGGCGGGCGCGCGATCGGACGGAACGAGGAGGCGGCAGGTGGCGGCGGTGCAGGGTGCGGCGAGCGGTGGTCCGGAGCCCGGGCCCGTGGCGGGGGCGACCGTGGCGCTGCCCGAGGCCGCGGGACCGGCCGCCGGTGCGGCCCCCGGCGGCGGGCGGCCCGGCAAACGGTCGCTGGGACCGGTGTCGCTGGTCGTCGCCGGTGCCCTGTCCGTGCAGTTCGGCGCGGCCGTCGCCGTCATGCTGATGCCCCGCACGGGCGCCCTCGGCGTGGTGACCCTGCGCCTGGTGCTCGCCGCGCTGGTGCTGCTCGTGGTCTGCCGCCCGAAGCTGCGCGGCCACTCGCGCGCCGACTGGGGCACGGTGGTGGCGTTCGGTGCCGCGATGGGCTCGATGAACATCCTCTTCTACCAGGCCGTGGACCGGATCCCGCTGGGCGCCGCCGTCACCCTGGAGGTCCTCGGCCCGCTCGCCATGTCCGTGATCGTCTCCCGACGGCTGGTGAACCTGCTGTGGGCCGGGCTGGCGCTCGGCGGCGTCGTCCTGCTCAGCGGCGGCGGATTCGACCGGCTCGACCCGGTGGGGGCCCTGTTCGCCCTCGCGGCGGGCGCGATGTGGGCCGCGTACATCATCTTCAGCGCCCGGACGGGGCGGCGGTTCCCGCAGGCCGACGGACTGGCCCTGGCCATGGGGGTGGCCGCGCTGATCAGCCTCCCGCTGGGCATCTGGGAGGCGGGCACGAAGCTGGTGCAGCCCAGCACGCTCGGCCTCGGACTGGCCGTCGCGCTGATGTCGTCGGTGCTGCCGTACACCCTGGAACTCCTGGCACTGCGCCGCCTGCCCGCGGCGACGTTCGCGGTGCTGATGAGCCTGGAGCCGGCGATCGCCGCGACGGCGGGGTTCCTGGTGCTGCACCAGGCGCTGTCCTTCACCGACGCCGCGGCGATCGCCCTGGTGATCGCCGCCAGCATGGGCGCGGTCCGCACGCAGACCGCGAAGGCCCGGACGCGGACCGCCGCTGCCCGCACGCCCGCGGAGCCGGACCGAGGCCGTCCGGAACCCCTGCGGCCGGACCGCGGGTAGGGCGGCACGGCGGCCCGCCCCGGCGCGCTCCGCCGCCACGGGCCCACCGCGCGGCCCGTCGCCGGGACCGGACCGGACCGGACCGGGCCGGGCCCCGGGACCAGCCCCAGCCCCGGACCAGCCCCCGCCCCGGGACCAGCCCCGCCCCGCCCCGGTGCTCAGTGCATGGTGTTCGTCGCCCAGATCGGCCGGTCCGCCGCCGTGTAGATCACGACGTTGCCGTCCGACTGGACCGACAGCTTCGCCCCCGGGTTGCCGCCGGTCCCGGTGGACCAGACCGGCTGGTTGTCGGGCGTATAGACGACGAAGTCGCCGTCCTCCTGGAGCACCGCCCGCGCGCCGGGGGTCGGCGGGTTGTTGGAGGCCCAGCGCGGGTCGTCCATCTCGTCGAAGGCCACGAGCCGCCCGTCGTCCTGGAGCACCAGCTTCGCCCGGCCCGCGTCGACGACGTCACGGGCCTCGAACGTCGAGACGGCGAAGATGTCGTGGTTGCCGGTGGGCGTCACCTTCACCTTGATCCTGGGGGTGTCGTCCTCCAGCCGCCCGTCGGCCAGCCGGTCCAGCGTGGACATCGAGGGCGTGAAAGCGTAGACCGCGCCCTCCGTCCGCACGAACTGCTCGAAGCGGATCCGCCGGTCGTTGAACGAGACCTCGCTCTCCCGGCCGATCATCGGATCGCGGCCGACCGACGGCTTGCGCAGCGGGAAGTCCTCGGCGTCCACCCAGTCCCGCTGCATGAACTCGAACTGGGCCACCAGATCGCTCTGGTAGCTGACGAAGACCAGTCCGCGCGCCGCGTCGGGGCCGTGGCCGGCCGGGCCCGCCGGGTCGAACGGCAGGCCGTAGGGGATGCCCCGGCGCATGATCCGCCGGCCGTCGAGGTCGCCCTTCTCCGGGACGATGTGGCCGCTCTCCTGGAAGCGGAGCCCGTCGCGGGGGTTGGTCTTGCGCAGGTGGGAGAAGAGGGGCGTGACGGCTCCCTCCAGGTCGTCGGCGAAGCTGATGTCGTTGTCGTTCGCCGACGCCGGGTCCGACGGCATGTCGGCGTGCGGGCACTTGGCCACCGGTGTGCCCGACCGCCAGCGGCCGACCATCCGCGCCGCCAGCCACTCCGTGGTGGCCTCCGGCGGCACGGCCTTCGCCTCCTTCAGCTCCTTCAGCCGCGCCCCGATCTGCGCCCACCAGCCGGGGACGTCCTGCCCGAGGCGGCGGACCACGTGGAACGAGCCGCCGCGGGCCCACTCGGGCATCGTGTACGGGCGGTCGGTGGCCCGCTCCTCGCCGACGACGAACTCGCCGGCCGGGATGATCCGGGTACCGGGGGAGCCCTTCTTCCACTCCGGGCGCCGCGGATCGGGTGCGTCGAAGCCGGCGACCGCCGGCTCGCTGACGCCGTCCTTGAAGCCGAAGTGCTCCTTGCCGGCCCGTGCGCCGGGCAGCGTCCCGCCGTCCTGCTCGAAGACGATCACCACCTTGTGGACGGACGCCTCCTGACGCTCCTCGGAGAGGGCGGCCCGCAGGTCCGCGACGGTGTCCGCGGCGATCGTCAGCACGGCGTGCACCGGCTGGGCGTTGCTGTCGCCGAACAGCCAGTTCTCGGGGGAGTTGTCACCGGTGTCGCCCAGCATCCCGGCGCGCAGGGCCGGGCCCTGCTTGAAGGCGAGCTGGGTCGTCTGCTCGGCGGCGCGCGGGAAGGGGTCCCTGCCGGTCAGGGTCTCGATGCCGGCATGGGTGAAGCTGACGCTGCGCCACAGGGCGGTCAGCGCCCTGGGGTCGTCGCCGCCGCTGTTGCGGCGGGCCGCGCTGAAGGCGGTGTTGAAGGCGGCGACCTGCCTGGTCGTGGCGATCCGGGGCTTGAGGCGGCGCAGCCAGGTGCGTGCCCGGGTGGCGTCGTCGAATTTCAGGAACAGCAACTGGACGTTGTCCTTCTTGAAGCCGGCGATCACGTCGCCCTGGATCTCGGTGCTGTCCCGCAGGGGGAGTTCGGTGTTCACGGTGACTCCGTCTCGTGAGGTCTCTCTCGTCCGTCGGCGCGGCCGCGGGGCCCGGCGGGAGAGCCGGGCCCCGCGGCGGGTGTCACCGGGACTCGGGCGGGCCGAAGGACACGAACTTGGCGGTGCTGGGCACGCCCTCCGCGTCGAGGAGGAAGAGCATGTAGTAGCCGGGAGGGGCCGCCTTCGCCGACGGCGGTGCCTGGAGTTCGAGCGAGCCGCCCGCCCTGCTCCTGATCCGCAGGTCGAGGTGGCGCTGGCTGAAGTTCACCGAGTGGGTGGCCGTCGTGGGCGCCAGCAGCACCGCCCGCGTGACGTCCTGCGGCTCCGAGCTGAGCACCGTGAAGCGGCTGTCGTACGTGAGGGTGCGGCCGGGTACGGCCGTGAGGTCGGGCCGCTCACCGCTGTGCAGGTAGGCCGGCTCGTAGATCTCGATCGAGCCGTCCATGTCGTCCTTGATGTCCGGGTCGTTGGCGATCTGCTGCGCCTCGTCGCCGGTGACCATGATCCGCCCGTCCGGGAGCACCACGGCGTTGGAGTGGTAGCCGCGCGGCAGGCGCTGGGCCGGGCCGAGCTTCCAGTTGCCGTCGGCGTCCCGCAGCTCGGTCTGCCGGTACTTCAGGTCGGCGTTGGGGTTGTAGAGCCCGTTGCCGTAGTCGCGGATGTCGTAGGCGCCGTTGACGGTGAACAGCGTGCCGTCGGGCAGGATCAGGGTGTCGTCCTGCGTGCGTCCGAAGGCCCTCGGCTGCTGGGTCTTCCACTGCCCGCCGACGAGCTGGTACGTGTTCGGGTCGTCCCGGTCGCCGCCGAGGACGAGGACGGAGTCCGGGCCCCGGAACCCGGCGGGCAGGGGTACGGCGGAGCCGTAGTTGCGCATGAAGCCGTCGGGCCGGTCGGGCAGGGAGGTCCGGGTCTCGGTGACCGGGTCGAACCTCCACTGCTGGTCGTGGTCGCGGCCGAGGCCGTAGATCATGCCGTCGCGCAGCGAGAACAGGTGCGGGTAGTCGTGGCGGAACGGGGCCTCGGCCCCGAAGACGTCCACGGGCACGTTCTGCGGCAGGTCGCCCCTGCTGACGGGGACGGGACGCGAGCGCGCGGGGAAGCGTTCGACGACGGGGGTGGGCGTGCCCCAGCCGAGTTCCGACTGGCCCGACATGATGAGGATCCGTCCGTCGGATCCGGTGACGGCGCTCGGGTACCAGCGGCCGACGGACATGTCCTCGTTGAGCGACCAGGTCTCGGTCCACGGGTCGAAGACGAGCGAGAGCTTGGCGCCCGCGCCGTGGTTGCCGCCCAGGTTGCCGCCGAAGACGCCGAGCATGCCGTTGGGCAGGAAGGCGTGGCCGGCGCAGAAGAACGGGGCGGGCCGGGAGACGTTCCAGCCGTCCGGCATCATCACCGACGGGGGAGTGACCTTGGTGAACGCGGCCGTCCCGGTGCCCCTGGCGGGGTCCCAGAGATAGGCCCGGCCCGCGTTCTCCTTGCCGGTGATCTGGGTCGGCGCGGTCTCCTTCGTCGGGTTGGTCTCGATCCTCTCGAACGAGAAGAGCAGGACCTTGCCGGTGGGCAGCTGCGCGACGTGGACGCCGAAGTCGGGTGACGGGAAGTACTGCCGGAAGACGCCGAAGTCCGACGCGACGAACCGGGCGTTGTGCCGGGCCTGCGACGTGGTGAGGGACTCCAGCCGGGCCGTGCGCATGGGCTGCGGGTAGTCGCCGGTGTCCTCGGCGCGCATCCGGGCACGGGCGTGCTCCTCGGCGTGCTCCTGGCCGAGGACGGCGGCCTCCTCCTTGTCGACCGGGGCCTTCGCCCGGCCGGACGCGGCGTTGCCGGTGACGGAGTGCGGTCCGGGCGGGGCGTCGTGCGCGGCGGCCGGCAGCGCGAGGACCGCGGGGACGGTCAGCGCAGAGATGACGGCGCAGGCCGGGAGCAGCCTGGACAGGCGTGATCGTGACATGGGGCTCCTTGTGGGTGGCCCTGGGCGGGCGAGGCACCGCCGCCGGGTGGCCGCACATGCGTGTGGCATAAACCGGCGCTGACGCATCGTGGGATTCCGGGACGGGGAGTGACCGGTGCGGGGTGCGGTGCGCCTGCTCGCCGCCGGGCCGGGAGGGTGGGGGGTCGCCCGCCGCCGGACGACTCCGGGACCGGGCGGGATCAAGGTACGGGCGGGCGCCGGGACACTCCCAACCCCGCTCGGGGGAACCACTCGTGCGGTTCAAACAGAATCAATTCTTCGCGCCGGACCGGTTTGAGCAGGGACGGAACCCGTGCGGAGGGTCGTGCGCCCGAAAAATCAAAGCAAGCATGCTTGCTTGTTTTCTTGCCCGCTGCCATGCTCCGGGGCACAGACCGCCGTGCCCACGAGGGAGCGTCCCGTGTCCGACCCGTCCGCCGTACTCGACGACCTGCGTGACGAGAGCGAGGCGCTCGACCGGCTGGTGGCCCCGCTGGACGCCGCCCGGTGGGCGGCCCCGACACCCGCCGAGGGCTGGAGCGTCGCCCACCAGATCGCCCACCTCGCCTGGACCGACCGCGCCGCCCGTCTCGCGGTCACCGACGCCGAGGGCTTCGCCGACGCCGTGACCGAGGCGCTCGCCGCGCCCGAGAGCTTCGTCGACGACGGTGCCGCCGAGGGCGCGGCCCTGCCGCCCGCGGAGCTGCTCGACGGCTGGCGGCTCGGGCGCGAGCGCCTGCTGCTCGCGCTGCGCGAGGCTCCGCCCGGCGCCCGCTTCCCGTGGTTCGGCCCGCCGATGAGCGCCGCCTCGATGGCGACCGCCCGGCTGATGGAGACCTGGGCCCACGGGCAGGACGTCGCCGACGCCCTCGGTGCGGTGCGCGCCCCCACGGCCCGGCTCGCGCAGATCGCGCGGATCGGCTTCCGCACCCGGGACTTCGCGTTCGGCGCGCACGGCCTCACCCCGCCCGCCGACCCGTTCCGCGTCGAACTGACCGGCCCCGGCGGGGAAGCGTGGACGTACGGACCCGAGGACGCCCCGCAGCGCGTGACGGGCCCGGCGCTCGACTTCGCGCTGCTCGTCACCCAGCGCGCACACCGCGCCGACCTCGCCCTGCGCGCCGAGGGCGCCGACGCCGACCGCTGGCTGGACATCGCCCAGGCGTTCGCCGGCCTCCCCGGCAAGGGCCGCGCCCCCCGGGGGGAGGCGTGACGCCCCCCGGCCACCCCGCCCCCGGGCCGGACACCCCCCGCGGGAACCCTCCCGGCGGCGGGCGGGCGCTGCGGATCGGGAATGCGTCCGGGTTCTACGGCGACCGGTTCCGCGCGATGCGCGAGATGCTCGAAGACGGTCCCCTCGACGTCCTCACCGGCGACTACCTCGCCGAACTCACCCTGCTCATCCTCGGCCGCGACCGGCTGAAGGACCCGGCCCTCGGGTACGCCAAGACGTTCCTGCGCCAGCTGGAGGACTGCCTCCGCCTCGCCCGGGAACGCGGGGTGCGGATCGTCGCCAACGCGGGCGGGCTCAACCCGGCGTCCCTCGCCGGCGCCGTGCGGGAGCTCGGCGAACGCGTCGGCGTGCCCGTCCGGGTCGGCCACGTCGAGGGCGACGACCTGACCTCCCGCCACCCGGGCGCGCTCACCGCCAACGCCTACCTCGGCGGCGGCGGCATCACCGCCTGCCTCGCGGCCGGGGCCGACGTCGTCGTCACCGGCCGGGTCACCGACGCCGCGCTCGTCACCGGCCCCGCCGCCTGGTGGCACGGCTGGGGGCCCGAGGAGTACGACCGCCTCGCCGGGGCCGTCGTCGCCGGGCACGTCCTGGAGTGCGGCACCCAGGCCACCGGCGGCAACTACGCCTTCTTCACCGGCCACGACGTCCGCCGCCCCGGTTTCCCCCTCGCCGAGATCGACGCCGACGGGTCCGCCGTCGTCACCAAGCACCCGGGCACCGGCGGTGTCGTCGACACCGGCACCGTCACCGCGCAGCTCCTCTACGAGACGGCCGGCCCCCGCTACGCCGGGCCCGACGTCACCGCACGCCTCGACACCGTGCGCCTCACGCAGGACGGCCCCGACCGGGTCCTGATCTCCGGGGTGCGCGGCGAGGCGCCGCCGCCCACGCTCAAGGTCGGCCTGAACCGCCTCGGCGGCTGGCGCAACGAGGTGGTCTTCGTCCTCACCGGCCTCGACGTCGAGGCCAAGGCCCGGCTCGTGCGCGAGCAGGTGGAGGACGCGCTCGGCACCCGGCGTCCCGCCGAGGTCCGCTGGGAGCTGGCCCGCACCGAGCACGCCGACGCCGACACCGAGGAGCGCGCCAGCGCGTATCTGCGCCTCGTGGTGCGCGACCAGGAGGCGGAGAAGGTGGGCCGGGCGGTCAGCGGCGCCGCGATCGAACTGGCCCTCGGCAGCTACCCCGGGTTCCACGTCACGGCGCCGCCCGGAAAGGGCGCCCCATACGGCGTGTTCGAGGCCGCGTACACCGACGCGGGCGAGGTCCCGCACACGGCGGTGCTGCCGGACGGCACCCGGCTGGCGGTCCCCGCGCCCGCGCGGACACTGCCCCTCGCGGACGTGCCGGAGCCGCCCCTGCCCGAGCCGCTGGAGCCCGGGCCCGTCCGCCGCGCCCCGCTCGGACTCCTGCTGGGCGCCCGCAGCGGCGACAAGGGCGGCGACGCCAACATCGGCGTCTGGGCACGCACCGACGGCGCCTGGCGCTGGCTCGCCCGCGAACTGACCGCGGAGCGCCTGCGCGAACTGCTCCCGGAGACCGCCGGGCTGCCCGTCGTACGCCACCTGCTGCCGAACCTGCGGGCGGTGAACTTCACCGTCCGGGGCGTCCTCGGCGAAGGCGTCGCCGCGCAGGCCCGGTTCGACCCCCAGGCCAAGGCGCTCGGCGAATGGCTGCGCGCCCGCCACACCGACCTCCCGGAGGCCCTGCTGTGACCGTCCTCGGCTCGGCCGTCGACCCGACGAGCCCCGAACACGCCGCCCACCGCGCCGCCATGCTGGACCGCCTCGCCGCGCTGGAGGGCGAGCACGCCAAGGCGCTGGCCGGCGGCGGCGAGAAGTACGTCGCCCGGCACCGGGGGCGCGGCAAGCTGCTCGCCCGCGAGCGCATCGAACTGCTGGTGGACCCGGACACCCCGTTCCTGGAGCTGTCGCCGCTCGCCGGCTGGGGCAGCGACTACCCGGTCGGCGCCTCGCTCGTCACCGGCATCGGCACCGTCGAGGGCGTCGAGTGCCTGATCACGGCCAACGACCCCACCGTGCGCGGCGGAGCCTCCAACCCGTGGACGCTGAAGAAGGCGCTGCGGGCCAACGAGATCGCGTTCGCCAACCGGCTCCCGGTGATCTCCCTCGTGGAGTCCGGCGGGGCCGACCTGCCGTCGCAGAAGGAGATCTTCATCCCCGGCGGCGCGCTCTTCCGGGACCTCACCCGGCTCTCGGCCGCCGGCATCCCCACCGTCGCCGTGGTCTTCGGCAACTCGACGGCGGGCGGCGCCTACGTGCCCGGCATGTCGGACCACACGGTGATGATCGAGGAGCGCTCCAAGGTGTTCCTCGGCGGACCGCCGCTGGTGAAGATGGCGACCGGCGAGGAGAGCGACGACGAGTCCCTCGGCGGCGCGGCGATGCACGCCCGCGTCTCGGGCCTCGCCGACCACTTCGCCGTCGACGAGCAGGACGCCCTGCGCCAGGCGCGGCGGATCGTCGCCCGGCTCAACCACCGCAAGGCGCACCCCGATCCGGCCCCCGCCGAGCCGCCGGAGTACGCGGCCGAGGAACTGCTCGGCATCGTGCCGGAGGACCTGAAGACGCCGTTCGACCCGCGCGAGGTGATCGCCCGGCTCGTCGACGGCTCCGACTTCGACGAGTTCAAACCGCTGTACGGACCGAGCCTGGTCACCGGCTGGGCACGGCTGCACGGCTACCCGGTGGGCGTCCTCGCCAACGCGCAGGGCGTCCTGTTCTCCGCCGAGTCCCAGAAGGCGGCCCAGTTCATCCAGCTGGCGAACCAGCGCGACATCCCGCTGCTGTTCCTGCACAACACCACCGGCTACATGGTGGGCAGCCGGTACGAGCAGGGCGGCATCGTCAAACACGGCGCGATGATGATCAACGCGGTGTCCAACTCCCGTGTCCCGCACCTGTCGGTGCTGATGGGCGCGTCCTACGGCGCCGGCCACTACGGCATGTGCGGCCGGGCCTACGACCCGCGGTTCCTCTTCGCGTGGCCGAGCGCCAAGTCGGCCGTGATGGGACCCCAGCAACTGGCCGGGGTGCTGTCGATCGTGGCGCGCGCCTCGGCCGCCGCCAAGGGGGCGCCGTACGACGACGAGGCGGACGCCGGGCTGCGCGCGATGGTCGAGGCGCAGATCGAGGCCGAGTCGCTGCCGGCGTTCCTGTCCGGCCGCCTCTACGACGACGGGGTCATCGACCCCCGCGACACCCGGACAGTCCTCGGGATGTGTCTGTCCGCCATCCACACGGCACCGGTCGAGGGCGCGCGCGGCGGCTTCGGCGTCTTCCGAATGTGAGGCCCGGCGTGATCTCCACCGTCCTTGTAGCCAACCGCGGCGAGATCGCCTGCCGGGTCTTCCGCACCTGCCGCGACCTCGGCATCGCCACCGTCGCCGTCCACTCCGACCCGGACGCGGACGCCCTGCACGTACGGGAGGCGGACGCGGCCGTCCGGCTCCCGGGCGCCACCCCGGCCGAGACGTATCTGCGGGGCGACCTCGTGGTGAAGGCCGCCCTCGCGGCGGGCGCCGACGCCGTGCACCCGGGCTACGGCTTCCTGTCCGAGAACGCCGCCTTCGCGCGGGCCGTCACCGACGCCGGGCTGGTCTGGATCGGCCCGCCCCCCGCGGCCATCGAGGCCATGGCGTCCAAGACGCGCGCCAAGGAGCTCATGGGCCTCGCGCCGCTCGCGGCGGACGCGGTCACCGAAGGGGACCTGCCGGTCCTGGTGAAGGCGGCGGCGGGCGGCGGCGGCCGCGGCATGCGGGTGGTCCGCACCCTCGCCGACCTGCCCGGCGCGCTTCGGGCCGCGTCGGCCGAGGCGGCGTCCGCCTTCGGCGACGGCGAGGTGTTCACCGAGCCGTACATCGAACGCGGCCGCCACGTCGAGGTGCAGATCATGGCCGACGCCCACGGCACCGTGTGGACGCTCGGCACCCGGGACTGCTCGCTCCAGCGCCGCCACCAGAAGGTGATCGAGGAGTGCCCCGCGCCCGGTCTGCCGCCGGAGACGACCGCCCTGCTCCAGGAGTCGGCGCGCACCGCCGCCGCGGCCGTGGACTACCGGGGAGCGGGCACCGTCGAGTTCCTCGTCGGTGCCGACGGACGGGCCCACTTCCTGGAGATGAACACCCGCCTCCAGGTCGAACACCCCGTCACGGAGGCCGTGTTCGGCGTGGACCTGGTCGCCCTCCAGCTCGCCGTCGCGGAGGGCCGCCCGCTGCCCGCCGAGGTGCCCCGGCCCCGGGGCCACGCCGTGGAGGCCCGCCTGTACGCGGAGGACCCGGCCGCGGGCTGGGCCCCGCAGACCGGCACCCTGCACGCCCTCGACGTCCCGGGGACCGGCGCGGACCCCGGGAGCGGCACCGGCACCCGGGTGGACGCCGGCTACGCCGCCGGGGACGCCGTCGGCGTCCACTACGACCCCATGATCGCCAAGGTCGTCGCCTGGGCGCCCACCCGCGAGCAGGCCGTACGTCGGCTCGCGCACGCCCTGCGGCGGGCACGGATCCACGGCCCGGTCACCAACCGGGCGCTGCTCGCCGCCTCGCTGGAACACCCCGGTTTCGCCGCCGGCCGCCTCGACACCGGCTTCTACGACCGCCACCTGGCGGAGCTCACCGCCCCCGCCCCCGGCGAGCGCCATGCGGCCGTGGCCGCCGCCCTCGCCGCGGCCGCGGCCCGCGCGGGACGGTTCGGCGGCGCCTGGCGCAACCTGCCGTCCCAGGCGCAGACCGCGGTGTACGGGGAGCACGAGATCCGCTACCGGCCCGCCCGCGGCGGCGGGTACGACCTCGAAGGCGAGCCCGGCACCCGGGTCGTCCGGGCCGAACCGCACCGGGTCGTGCTGGAGACCGACGGCGTGGCGCGCGCCTACGCGGTCCGCGCCCACGGCGACGGCCGGGTCCACGTCGACGGCCCGCTCGGCGCCCACGCCCTCGCCGAGCGGCCCCGCTTCACCGACCCCGCCGAGCGGGCCGTGCCCGGCTCACTGCTCGCGCCGATGCCCGGGACCGTCGTCCGCATCGGCGACGGGGTCGCCGAGGGCGCCGCCGTCACCGAGGGCCAGCCCCTCGTCTGGCTGGAGGCCATGAAGATGGAGCACCGGATCGACGCTCCCGCCTCCGGCACGCTCACCGCCCTGCACGCCGTCCCCGGCCGCCAGGTCGAGGTCGGCACCCTGCTCGCCGTCGTCCAGGACGTCACGGAGACACCGGGCGTCACCGAAGCACAGGAGGCCACCGCATCATGAGCACCCTGGAGAGCCAGGACCACAAGGACCTGCGCACCGCCGTCGCCGCCCTCGCCCGGCGACACGGCCCCGGCTACGACCGCGCCACCCTCTGGGCCGAGGCCGGAAAGCTCGGCTACCTCGGCGTCAACCTCCCCGAGGAGTACGGAGGAGGAGGCGGCGGCATCGCCGAACTCTCCATCGTCCTGGAGGAGTCCGGCGCCGAGGGCTGCCCCCTGCTGATGATGATCGTCTCCCCGGCCATCTGCGCCACCGTCATCGCCCGCTTCGGCACCGCCGAGCAGCGCCGCGGCTGGCTGCCCGGCCTCGCCGACGGCAGCCTGACCATGGCCTTCGGCATCACCGAGCCCGACGCCGGCTCCAACTCCCACCGGATCACCACCACCGCCCGCCGGGACGGCGACGACTGGCTGCTCACCGGCCGCAAGGTCTTCGTCTCCGGCGTCGACATCGCCGACGCCACCCTGATCGTCGCCCGCACCGAGGACGCCAGGACCGGCAGCCTGAAGCCCTGCCTGTTCATCGTCCCCCGGGACGCCCCCGGCTTCGGCCGCCGCGCCATCGACATGGAACTCCAGGCGGAGGAGCGGCAGTTCGAGCTCACCCTCGACGACGTCCGGCTCCCCGCCGACGCGCTGGTCGGCTCCGAGGACGCCGGTCTCCTCCAGCTCTTCGCCGGACTCAACCCGGAACGCATCATGACCGCCGCCTTCGCCATCGGCATGGGCCGCCACGCCCTCGCCAGGGCCGTCGACTACGCGAAGACCCGCCAGGTCTGGAAGACGCCCATCGGCGCCCACCAGGCCATCGCCCACCCGCTGGCCCAGGCCCACATAGAACTGGAACTGGCCCGGCTGATGATGCAGAAGGCGGCCGCCCTGTACGACGCGGGCGACGACGCGGGCGCCGGAGAGGCCGCCAACATGGCCAAGTACGCGGCCGGCGAGGCCTGCGTCCGGGCCGTCGACCAGGCCGTGCACACCCTCGGCGGCAACGGCCTCACCCGCGAGTACGGCCTCGGGAAGCTGATCGCCGCCTCGCGGGTCGCCCGGATCGCGCCGGTCAGCAGGGAGATGATCCTGAACTACGTGTCCCACCAGTCCCTGGGTCTCCCCAAGTCCTACTGACAGGCGTCATTCTGGCCGTCCACAACAGCAGGGAGGGCAGTCATGGTGTTCCGCAGCAGCTACGCCGACGTCCCGGCCGTCGTCGAACCCATCCACGAGGCCGTCCTGGGCCGCGCCGCCGAGTACGGCGACACCGTGGCCCTGGTCGACGGCGTGAACGGCACCACCGTCACCTACCGGCAGCTCGACCTCTTCCACCGCCGGATCGCCGCCGCGCTCGCCGAGGCCGGTCTGCGCAAGGGGGACGTGCTCGCCCTGCACAGCCCCAACACGGTCGCCTACCCGGTCGTGTTCTACGGGGCGACCCGGGCCGGGGCGTCCGTCACGACCGTCCATCCGCTGGCCACGGCGGAGGAGTTCGCCAAACAGCTCCGCGACTCCTCCGCCCGCTGGATCGTCACCGTCTCCCCGCTGCTGGAGGTCGCCCGCCGGGCCGCCGAACTCGCCGCCGGCATCGAGGAGATCTTCGTCTGCGACCGGGCCGAGGGCCACGTCAGCATCACCGACATGTTCACCTCGACGGCACCCGAACCGGACGTCGCCATCGACCCGTCCGAGGACGTCGCCGCCCTCCCGTACTCCTCCGGGACCACGGGCGTGCCCAAGGGCGTGATGCTCACCCACCGCTCCATCGCCTCCAACCTCGCCCAGCTCGAACCGTTCGTGCCCCACGGCGGCGGCGACCGGGTCCTCGCCGTCCTGCCGTTCTTCCACATCTACGGGCTGACCGCCCTGATGAACGCCCCGCTGCGCAACGGCGCCACCGTCGTCGTCCTGCCCCGCTTCGAGCTGGACACGTTCCTCGGCGCCATCCAGGAGCACCGGATCAACGCCCTGTACGTGGCCCCGCCGATCGTCCTCGCGCTCGCCAAGCACCCCGCCGTCGACGGCTACGACCTGTCCTCGCTGGAGTACATCGTCTCCGCCGCCGCGCCGCTGGACGCGAAACTGGGCGAGGCCTGCTCCCGGCGCCTCGGCCTGCCGCCGGTCCGCCAGGCCTACGGCATGACCGAACTGTCGCCCGGCACCCATGTGGTGCCGCTGACGGCGGAGAACCCGCCGCCCGGCGCGGTCGGCCTGCTGCTGCCGGGCACCGAGATGCGCATCCTCGCCCTCGACGGCTCCGGCGACCTCGGGCCGGGGGAGGAGGGCGAGATCGCCATCCGCGGGCCGCAGGTCATGAAGGGCTACCTCGGCCGGCCCGACGCCACCGCGGCCATGATCGACGAGGACGGCTGGGTGCACACCGGCGACGTCGGCCGGGTCGACGAGGACGGCTGGCTCTTCGTCGTCGACCGGGTGAAGGAGCTCATCAAGTACAAGGGGTTCCAGGTTGCACCCGCCGAACTGGAGGCCCTGCTGCTCACCCACGAGTCCGTCGCCGACGCCGCTGTCATCGGGGTGGTGGACGACGAGGGCAACGAGATCCCCAAGGCCTACGTCGTCCGGCAGCCCGGCCACGACGCGCTGACCGCGGACGACGTGATGGCCTTCGTCGCCGAGCGGGTGTCGCCGTACAAGAAGGTCCGCCGGATCGAGTTCACCGGGGGCATTCCCCGCGCCGCCTCGGGGAAGATCCTCCGCCGGGAGCTGCGGGGCCGCCAGACCCCGGCGGACGGCCCGGCGGCCACCGGGCCCAAGGCCCCCTGACCACCACGGAGGAGCGCATGACCGTCGTCACGGCCCACGAGCGGGGCGTCACCACCCTCACCCTCGACAGCCCGGCCAACCGGAACGCCCTCTCGGCGGTGCTCGTCAAAGAGCTCTCCGACGCCCTCGCCGGGTGCGCCGGCGACCCCGGCGTGCGGGCGGTGGTCCTCACCCACACCGGGACGACGTTCAGCGCCGGGGCGGACCTGAAGGCGCCGCCCAGCCCCTACGCGTTCGTCGCACTGCTCCGGCAGATCGTGGCCCTGCCCAAACCGGTCGTCGCCCGCGTCGCGGGCCACGTCCGGGCCGGGGGCCTCGGTCTCGTCGGGGCGTGCGACATCGCGGCGGCCACCACGGGGTCGGACTTCGCCTTCACCGAGGTCCGCATCGGGGTCGCCCCGGCCGTGATCTCCCTGCCGCTGCTGCCCCGGATGGAGCCCCGCGCCGCCGAGCGCCTCTACCTCACCGGGGAGCGCTTCGACGCCGCCGAGGCGGCCCGCTGCGGGCTGCTCACGCTCACCGCCGACGACGTGGACGCGGCGCTCGCACCCCTGCTGGACGCCCTGCGCAAGGGCTCCCCGCAGGGCCTGGCGGCGTCGAAGCAGCTGGTCACGGCTAGGGTGCTGGAGACCTTCGACCGGGACGCCGAGGACCTGGTGCAGCGTTCGGCGACGCTGTTCGCCTCGGCCGAGGCGCGCGAAGGGATGACGGCCTTCCTCGAACGACGGGATCCCGCATGGGTGTTCTGACTCCGCCCGGCGCGGCGCACGGCCCGAAGCAGGACCGCAGCCGGGCCACCCGGCAGCGTCTCCTGGAGGCGGCGGTGGCCTGCCTGGCCGAGGTCGGCTGGGCAGGCTCGACCGTCTCGGTGGTCGCCGAGCGGGCCGGCGTCTCGCGCGGGGCCGCGCAGCACCACTTCCCGACCCGCGAGGACCTGTTCACCGCGGCCGTCGAGTACGTCGCCGAGGAACGCTCCCAGGCGCTGCGGGAGCTGCCCCCGCAGAGCCGCCCGGAGGTCGTCGCCGCCCTCGTCGACCTCTACACCGGGCCGCTGTTCCGCGCGGCGCTCCAGCTGTGGGTGGCGGCCTCCAACGAGGAGCAGTTGCGGCCCCGGGTCACCGAGCTCGAGGCCCGCGTCGGCCGCGAGACCCACCGCATCGCGGTGCGGCTGCTGGAGGCGGACGAGTCCGTCCCCGGCGTCCGCGAGACCGTCCAGGGCCTGCTGGACACGGCACGTGGCCTGGGCCTCGCCAACGTCCTCACCGACGACGCCGCCCGCCGCCGCCGGGTCGTCGCCCAGTGGGCCGCCCTGGCGGAGCACGGCCTGGGCTGACGCCGCCCCCTGCGATTCGGGTGCGTGTGAGCCACGTCACCTGGTAAAGGGGGGATCCCCGGTATCATGGACACATGATTCCGCTCGTTCGCCGCCGCCACGTGGACTATGTCCGCGTCACGAGCACGGGCTGTCGCCGCTCCGCCTGACCGGTGATCCGTGCGGCTGTGCCGCCCCACCGCAGGCCGCGCCGCGTTCCACCACCGCCGTCCCGGCGACACCCGGCCCCGCCCCACCCACCGGCGGCCCCGGGCCCCTGCTCACCCAGCGGACACCACCATGTCGCACACCGTTTCGTCGTTCCCCGCGTCGCGCCCCGGCCACCGCCGGCTGCCCGTCGTCGACCTCTCCGCGGCCGACCGCGGCCCGGCCGAACGCGCCGCCCTCCACGACCGGCTGCACGCCGCCGCCCACGACGTCGGCTTCTTCCAGCTCACCGGCCACGGCGTCACCGGCGCCGAGACCGCCGCCCTCGACCGCGCCATGCGGGCCTTCTTCGCCCTGCCCGAGGCCGACCGCCTCGCCCTCGACAACGTGCGCTCGCCCCACTTCCGCGGCTACACCCGCACCGGCGACGAACGCACCGGCGGCAGCCGCGACTGGCGCGACCAGCTCGACATCGGCGCCGAGCGCCCGGCCCGTGTCCCCGGCCCCGGTGAGCCGCCCTACTGGTGGCTCCAGGGCCCCAACCAGTGGCCCGCCGCCCTCCCGGAGCTGCGCACCGCCGCCCTGGGCTGGATCGACCGGCTCTCCGCCGTCGCCGACCGGCTGCTCCACGAGCTGCTCGCCGCCATCGGCGCCGATCCGGCCTTCTACGACGACGCCTTCCGCGGTGGCGCCCACCCGCACCTCAAGCTCGTCCGCTACCCCGGCAGCGCCGGCGACGGCAGCGCCCAGGGCGTCGGCGCCCACAAGGACTACGGCTTCCTCACGCTGCTGCTCCAGGACGCCGTGGGCGGCCTGCAGGTCGAGCGCGAGGACGGCCGCTTCCACGACGTCCCGCCGATGCCGGGGGCCTTCGTCGTCAACCTCGGCGAACTGCTGGAGGTCGCCACCGACGGGTACCTCAAGGCCACCCGGCACCGGGTGGTCAGCCCGCCCGGTGCCCGTGAGCGCTTCTCCGTGCCCTACTTCCACAATCCGCGGCTCGACGCCCGGATCGCCCCGCTGGACTTCCCGTACGCCCGGATCGCCCCGGGAGCCACGGCCGACCCGGCGAACCCGCTGTTCGCCGAGTACGGCCGCAACGAGCTCAAGGGCAAGCTGCGCGCACACCCGCAGGCGGCCGCGCGCCACCACGCGGACCTCGTGGTGCGCGGGGCTCAGGCCCCGGCGGAGGCGATGTCCGCGTAGCCGGAGATGTCCCGCGGGTCGCGCGACCCCGGACCGGTGTAGCGGGCCGACGGGCGGACGAGCCGGCCGGTGCGCTTCTGCTCCAGGATGTGCGCCGACCAGCCCGCCGTGCGGGCGCAGGTGAACATCGAGGTGAACATGTGCGCCGGCACCTCGGCGAAGTCCAGCACGATCGCCGCCCAGAACTCGACGTTCGTCGCGAGCACCCGGTCCGGGCGGCGGTTGTGCAGCTCCTCCAGAGCCGCCTTCTCCAGCGCCTCGGCCACCTCGAACCGCGGCGCGGCGAGCTCCTTCGCGGTACGCCGCAGCACCCGCGCCCGCGGGTCCTCGGCCCGGTACACGCGGTGACCGAAGCCCATCAGGCGCTCGCCCTTGTCGAGCGCCTGCCGGACGTACGCGGCCGCGTCACCGGTCCGTTCGATCTCCTCGATCATGCCGAGCACCCGCGACGGGGCGCCGCCGTGCAGCGGGCCCGACATGGCGCCCACCGCCCCGGACAGCGCGGCGGCGACGTCGGCGCCGGTCGAGGCGATCACCCGGGCGGTGAAGGTGGAGGCGTTCATGCCGTGCTCGGCGGCCGACGTCCAGTAGGCGTCGACGGCCTTGACGTGCCGGGGGTCCGGCTCGCCCCGCCAGCGGATCATGAACCGCTCGACCACCGAGGCGGCCTTGTCGATCTCGCTCTGCGGCACCATCGGCAGGCCCTGGCCGCGCGCGGACTGCGCGACGTAGGACAGGGCCATCACGGCCGCCCGCGCCAGGTCGTCACGGGCCTGCGCCTCGTCGATGTCGAGCAGCGGCCGCAGGCCCCACACCGGGGCCAGCATGGCCAGCGCCGACTGCACGTCCACCCGGATGTCGCCGGAGTGGACGGGGATCGGGAACGGCTCCGCCGGCGGCAGGCCCGGGTTGAACGCCCCGTCGACCAGCAGCCCCCACACGTTGCCGAACGAGACGTGACCCACGAGGTCCTCGATGTCGACGCCCCGGTAGCGGAGGGAGCCGCCCTCCTTGTCCGGTTCGGCGATCTCCGTCTCGAACGCGACGACTCCTTCGAGTCCAGGTACGAAGTCGGACATCAGGCGGCTCCTCACGGTGGGTACGGCTGTGCGGGTCGGACACCCCGGTGATTCCCCGTCGGCGCGGTCGTCACCCGGCCCGCCCCGGACCAGGAACGGTATCCGCCGCTGTAGGGAGGCCACAGAGGCCCCACCGTGAATTTTGGCCGGTCCCCCAGATGCGGGGAAGCGTGACGTCCGGCACACTGCCCCGATGCGCGCGCCGGGGATTGGCGGCACCGGGAGCAGGGAAGACTGGGCCCCGCCGGCGTCCCGCTGCGGCAGGATGTCCCCGTGACCGACGACGCCGCCCACGCATCCGACGCCCCCGCGACCGACTCCGCGCCCGGCGCGGGCACGGGTGCGGACGCATCCGGCGGGGACGCCCGCCCCGCGGTGACCGTCTCCGGGCTCCCGCTGCCGGACCCCGCCGACACGGAGCTGGTCGTCCCCGATCCCGCGGTCATGCGCGAGCAGTACCGTTCGACCCCCCTCGACGAGACCGCGCTGGCGTCCGGGCCCATGGAGCAGTTCGCCCGCTGGTTCGCCGAGGCCGCCGCGGCGGCGCTGCTCGAACCGAACGCCATGGTCGTCTCCACCGCCACGGCCGGCGGTCTGCCGTCGTCGCGCACCGTGCTGCTGAAGAAGTACGACGAGCGCGGCTTCGTCTTCTTCACCAACTACGGCTCCCGCAAGGGGCGCGAGATCGACGCCAACCCGCATGTCTCGCTGCTGTTCCCCTGGCATCCGCTGGCCCGCCAGGTCATCGTCACCGGCACCGCCGCACGCGTCGGCCGCGAGGAGACGGAGGCCTACTTCCGCACCCGCCCGCACGGCTCCCAGCTCGGGGCCTGGGCGAGCGAGCAGTCCTCGGTCATCGGTTCGCGCGAGGAACTCGTCCGGCGCTTCGAGGAGCTCGCCGCCGGCGCCTCCGCGGACGCGCCGCTGGAGGCCCCGCCCCACTGGGGAGGCATCCGGGTCGTCCCGCAGGACGTGGAGTTCTGGCAGGGCCACGAGAACCGGCTGCACGACCGGCTGCGCTACGTCCGCACGGCCACCGGCTGGCGCGTGGAGCGCCTCGCCCCCTGACCGGCCGGCGGGAGCACGCGGCCGGCCCGCGAGGGGCCTCCGGCAGGCCGGGAACGCGAACGACCCGTGGGCCTTGGTCCCTCCGTCCGGACGGAGGGAGCCGGCCGGACGTGCCGGCGGCCCACGGGTCGGGTGACTGCTCGGGTTTCGGCAGGCGGCCTGCCGAGGTGCACAGAGTGCGACAGCAGGCCGTCAGCCCGCAGTCACCTCACGAGTCCGAAAAGAAATCATTTTTTCGGATCACCTCCTTTCGCGTGTGACCCCACCCTAGAAAGTCCCCGGCGGCGGTTCAACCGAATTAACGGGCCGTGCCCCGTCCCCTTTCCCGGGCGCCGGGAGAGCCGCCCGACCGGTGGGCGACCATGGGCGACCGGTGGGTGGCGGAGGACCGCCCGGCGGGTCAGTGGCGGAAGAAGATCCGGTCGCGGTACTCGGTCATCACCCGGCCGTTCCACTCGTGGCCGCCGTCGACGTTGCCCGAGCGGAGCATCGGGGGCTCGATGCCGCGCTCGGCGAGGCGTTCCGCGGCGGCCGCCATGGTGGCCTGCATCAGGGCGCTGGTGACGACGGTGGAGGCGGGGGCGAAGGGGGCCTCGATGCCCTCGTGGGTGAGCTCCGCGTCGCCGACGGCGATCTTGGAGTCGAGGACGATGTCGCAGTGGTCCTTGAGGAAGGTGCCGGAGGTGTGGCGGGAGCGGGTCTCGTGGGCGTAGGCGACGGAGGTCACGCCGATGACGGTGAGGCCCAGGGCGCGGGCGTTCATGGCCATCTCGACCGGGAGGGCGTTGCGGCCGGAGAGGGAGATGATCACCAGGACGTCGCCGGCGGCGGCGGGGCTGGAGTCGAGGACGGCGCCGGCGAGTCCGTCGACCCGCTCCAGGGCGGAGCCGAGGGTGGCGGGCATGACGTCGACACCGACGACGCCGGGCACGGCGAGCAGGTTCATCAGGGCGAGTCCGCCGGCGCGGTAGACGACGTCCTGCGCGGCGAGGGAGGAGTGGCCGGCGCCGAATGCGAAGAGCCGGCCGCCGTCGGCGACGGCGTCCGCCATGGCCGTACCCGCGGCCGCGATGTTCGCGGACTCCTCGTCCCTGACGCGTTGCAGCAGACCGATCGCGGCGTCGAAGAACCGACCGGCCAGCTTGCTCTCGCTCATCGTCCAGCCCTTTCGGAGGTGGTTACGAGGGTAGTTCGCGGCAATGACGGGACGGGGAACATCCGTGTCGCGGATCACGTTGAGGTCTGGACCATTGGTCTGTCAATACAGGCTCCGGTCATGCGGGCAGTGACGTGCCGGGCACGGTTGTCTGCGCGATGCGCAAGAATTGAGCCGGGGCCACGTACGACTGTTTTCCACGCCAGAGCATCGAGGGGCACGTATGTCCGGACTGATCGACACGACGGAGATGTATCTCCGCACCATCCTCGAACTCGAGGAGGAAGGTGTGGTGCCCATGCGGGCCCGGATCGCCGAGCGGCTGGACCAGAGCGGTCCCACGGTCAGCCAGACCGTCGCCCGGATGGAGCGCGACGGCCTGGTGACCATCGCCGGCGACCGCCACCTGGAGCTGACCGCGGAGGGGCGGCAGCTGGCGACCCGCGTGATGCGCAAGCACCGGCTCGCCGAGTGCCTGCTGGTCGACGTGATCGGGCTCGAGTGGGAGCACGTCCACGCGGAGGCGTGCCGCTGGGAGCACGTGATGAGCGAGGCGGTCGAGCGCCGGGTGCTGGAGCTGCTGCGCCACCCCACGGAGTCGCCGTACGGGAACCCGATCCCGGGCCTGGAGGAGCTGGGCGAGCAGGCCGAGGCCGATCCGTTCCTGGACGACAGCATGGTCTCGCTGGCCGAGCTGGACCCGGGCGCGGACGGCAAGACGGTCGTGGTGCGGCGGATCGGCGAGCCGATCCAGACCGACGCCCAGCTGATGTACACCCTGCGCCGCGCGGGCGTGCAGCCCGGCTCGGTGGTGAGCGTGACGCAGTCGCCGGGCGGTGTCCTGGTGGGCAGCAGCGGCGAGGCGGCGGAGCTGGAGGCGGAGATCGCCTCGCACGTCTTCGTGGCCAAGCGCTGACGTCCGCTTCCGCGGCGGCCGGCCGGGCCTCTGCTGTGGGCGGCGGCGCGGGCGGACCCGGCGCCGTCGGCGTGCGAGGGGCCCGGTGACGGCCGGGCCCCGGCGGACGGTGCGGGAGGTCCCGCGGGCGGACGGCGCCCGTCGGTGTGCACGGGCGGTTCCCGGGGCTGAGGCCCCGGGAACCGCCCGTGCGGCGTTTCGGGGCGGAACGGCAGCGGCCGGAGCCGGTCCCGTGCCACTCTGAAGCCGAGGCATATGACTCGGGCCCGGGGAGGGGAGCCACGGTGACGCGTCGCCCGTCGTACCGCCTTGTGCCGGCGCCGCCGCGCCGGAGGGCTCTTCCCCAGGAGGGGTCCCGGCGCCCGCAGGCGCCGGGACCTGTCCTCCCCGGTGCTGACCCGGAGCCCCGAGCTCCCAGGGTCAGTCCCTCGGACCCCTGTCCCCGAGCGGTCCGCCTCCCGCAGGAAATCTCCCCCCGCCGACCGCGTCCAATCCCGGGACGCGGTCACTCGAACGAGGGGTGTTGCGTGGCAGAACGGCTTTTTCGAATGCAAGTTCGATAGTCTGGCGTGACTCGACACGAGCCACCGATCCGGGGGAGACAAGGGGGTGCCAGGCCAGATGGTGCGGCGCATCGATGTGACCGGAGCCGACGGCGTACGCCTGGCGGCCTGGGAGTTCGCGGACCCGCCGAAGGGCCGCGGCGAGCACGAGACGGCGCCCGGCGTCTTACTGCTCCACGGCCTGATGGGGCGTGCCTCCCACTGGGCGCCCACCGCCCGCTGGCTGGCCGAACGGCACCGGGCCGTCGCCCTCGACCAGCGCGGCCACGGCCGCAGCGACAAGCCCGACGGCCCCTACACCCGGGAGGCCTACGTGGCCGACGCCGCCGCGGCCGTCGAGCAGCTCGGACTGGGCCCGGTGACGCTGATCGGCCACTCCATGGGAGCCCTCACCGCCTGGCAGCTCGCCGCCAGACGGCCGGACCTGGTGCACGCGCTGGTCATCTGCGACATGCGGGCGTCGGCGCTCGGTCCGGCGTCGCAGCGCGAATGGGCGGACTGGTTCCACTCCTGGCCGGTGCCGTTCGCGACCCTCGCGGACGTGCGCAAGTGGTTCGGCGAGGACGACCCGTGGGTGGAGCGGCCCAACCCGGCGCGCGGCGAGTTCTTCGCGGAGGTGATGGCCGAGCAGGCGGACGGCTGGCGCCCCGTCTTCTCCTACGGGCAGATGCTCACGACCAGGGAGACCTGGGTGCTCGAATCGCACTGGGACGAGCTGGCCCAGGTCCACTGCCCGACCCTCGTGGTGCGCGGACTCGACGGGCAGCTCGGGCGGGCGGAGGCCCAGGAGATGGTCCGCGTCCTGCCGCGCGGCGAGTACGGCGAGGTCGCCGACGCCGGCCACCTCGTCCACTACGACCACCCCGAGGGCTGGCGCTCGGCCATCGAGCCCTTCCTGGACGGAGTCCTCGCCTCCTGAGGGCGCCGCTCCGCCCCGCCGCCCGAGCGGCCCGGCGACCGGCCCCGGACCGCGCGGCGGGCGGGTCAGCCCTTGCTCACCGCCGTCAGGATCTCCGGCAGCCGCCCGGCGGTCCGGGGCGCCGCGATCCGCAGCCCGGCCCAGGTCACCAGCGCCGCGTACGCCGTGCCCACCGGCAGGACCAGCCACAGCGTGCCGGAGCCGGAGGTGTGCAGCCAGACCGTCAGGGCGATCACCGGGGCGCACAGCAGCGCCGAGCCCAGGACGCCGCCGAGGATCGACATCCAGGCGAGAGCGCCCTGGCCCGGCGCCACGTTCTTGTACGCGCTGTCCTGCGGGATCGAGTACGGGAAGAGCGCCGACGCCACCGCACCCGTCGCGAGCATCGCGCCCAGCAGCGCGAACGACAGGCCCAGCACCTCCGGCAGGTCCGCCCAGCGGTCCATCATGCCCGTCGTCACGGCGCACACCAGGGTCATGTAGGGCAGCGTGATCACCAGCAGGGCCAGCGTCCGGGCGCGCAGCTCGGCGTACGCGTCACGGGTGGCGGAGATCGTCAGCGCCACCATCCAGAACGCCGAGGTGTCCTGCCCGAACTGGTTGTACATCAGCATGCCGAGCATGGCCGCGGCGAAGCACGCGAAGTAGACCGAGCCCGTGCCCTGGAGCGCGTTGAAGACCGGCACGATCAGACCGACGGCCAGCGAGGTGACCCAGGCGCCCTTCGTCTTGGGGTCGCGCCACACGTACCGCAGGAAGCGCATCATGACCGTGCCGGTACGGCCCTCGGGCAGCAGCCGGTGCAGCCCGGACGCCGAGGAGCCGGGCCGGGTCGGCTCGGAGGCCGCCGCCAGCGTCGACCCGTCGGGTGCCGTCATCAGCCGCGTCAGGCTGCGCTGCCACCACCACAGCAGGGCGGCGAGCGCCCCGGCCGCCAGGGCCAGTTGGGCCGCCGCCGAGGCCCATGAGCCGGCGGACGCCGAGTCCACCGCGCCGATCGCCGAGGCCGGCGGGATCCAGCGCACCACGCCGGCCGCCGGGTCCAGGGCGGACAGCCCGCCGGACCTGCTGAGGCTCTGCACGCCGAAGTTGACGAACTGGATGCCCACCGCGATCAGCAGGCCGCTGAGCACCGCCAGGTCACGCCCCTTGCGGGAGGTGAGCAGACGGATGTTGGCGGCGGCGACCGCCCGGGCGAGTGCGACGCACACCAGCAGGGTGAGCGGGATCGCGACGACCGCGACGGCCGTCGCCGCCGCCCCGCGCGCCGGGGCGAGGGCCGAGCCGACGACGAGGCAGAGCGTGAACAGCGGGCCGATGCCGACCACCGACGCGCCGAGCAGTGCCCCGACCAGGGGGCCCGGGCGCAGCGGCAGCATCACCAGCCGGGTCGGGTCGAGGGTCTCGTCGCCACTGGGGAAGAACAGCGGCAGCACGGCCCAGCCGAGCGCCACGACCCCGGTCAGCAGGACCACGACCGTGGCCGCGTCCTCGTTCCCGCGCAGCAGGAGCAGCCCGGCCAGCTGGGCGGCGGCCAGCAGCACGGCGAGCACGACCGACACGACGAAGACCGCGGTGCGGCCGGACGACTGGCGCAGCCCGTTGCGCAGCAGGGACAGCTTCAGCCGGACGAAGATCCCGGTCAGCGCCGCGGTGCTCACCGGGCACCGCCGCCGAGCCAGTCCAGCGACTCGCCGGAGTCCCGCCCCTGCGCCCCGACCAGCTCCAGGAACGCGCTCTGGAGCGTGGGCGCCGCGCCCCGGACCTCGGCGAGCGTGCCCTGGGCCCGGATCCGGCCCGCGGCCATCACCGCGACCCAGTCGCAGAGCGACTCGACGAGCTCCATCACATGGCTGGAGAACACCACGGTCGCGCCGGACGCGGTGTAGCGCTCCAGCACGCCGCGGATCGTCTGCGCCGACACCGGGTCGACGCCCTCGAACGGCTCGTCCAGGAAGAGCACTTCGGGGTTGTGCAGCAGCGCGGCGGCCAGGCCGATCTTCTTGCGCATGCCGGTCGAGTAGTCGACGACCAGCTTGTGCTGCGATCCGGCCAGGTCCAGCACGTCCAGCAGCTGCGTGGCGCGCTTGTCCACCTCGTCGCCCGGCAGACCGCGCAGCCGCCCGTTGTACGCGAGCAGTTCGCGGCCGGACAGCCGCTCGAACAGGCGCAGCCCCTCCGGCAGCACGCCGATGCGGGACTTGACCTGCACCGGGTCGCCCCACACGTCGTGGCCGGCGACCAGCACGCGCCCGTGGTCGGGCCGCAGCAGGCCGGTGACCATGGACAGCGTGGTCGTCTTGCCCGCCCCGTTCGGTCCGACGAGGCCGATGAACTTCCCCGCGGGAAGCGCGAGATCGATCCCGGCGACCGCGACCTGCTCCCCGAAACGCTTCCACAGCCCTTCCACCTGGACCGCGGGCGGGGGCGTGGGCGCACCGCCCGTCGCGTCGACTGCCTGCTCCGGCATGCTCATGGCCTCCCGTGTTCCCCGTCGTCGGTCGGGCACAGCCTACGGAGACCGGTGCTCCGGAGCCCAGACGCGGACCTGGCAGTCCGCGCCGGTCGGCGTTGCCGCAATCCGCCGCGGGCGGGCCGGCGCCCGTGCCCGGAGCGTACGGGGACGGGCGGCGGGGACCCGAGGCGCCGAACGGGGACGGGCTGCGGGGACCCGAGCGACGAACGGGGACGGCCGACGGGCGGGCCGGCGGACTGCGGGGGCGGGCGGCGGGCGGACCGACCGGGAGCCGGGGCCGGGCCCGGAGGGTCACTGCCCGCGGACGCGGGCCGCCGCCGCCTCCCGGCCGCAGGCATACGCCAGAGGGCTGATCAGCTCCTCGGCGTCGGGCAGCCAGCGGTTGGCCGGCGTGGGCCGGCGCGCCCACTGGACCGCGCCCCGCCCGCCGATCCGCGTCGGCGGGGCGGCCACCCAGTGGCCCTCCCCCCGGGTGACCAGGTCGATGGCCGACGGCATCCATCCGAGGTTGCGGATCAGGTCGGGGGCCTTGAGGGAGGCGCCGGGAAGGACGAAGAAGAGCATCCGGCGGTCGGGGGTGCAGGTCACCGGGCCCAGCGGCAGGTCCATGCGCTCCAGGCGGGCGAGCGCCAGGAAGCCCGCCGACTCCGAGACCTCCAGCGCGTCGAAGGTGCGCCCGGTCGGCAGCAGGATCGACGCCCCGGGCTGCTTCGACCAGAGCCGGCGGGCGGCGGAGCCGCTGCCCGTCGCCTGGTTCGCCCAGTCGCCCCGGCCCGGGTGCGCGCCGGGCGAGGCGCAGGCGGTGTCGCCGCAGGAGCAGCGCTCGGTGCCGTCCACGGGCTCCAGCCAGGTGCCGGGAAAGACGTCCCAGTGCCGCTCGTCCGCGTACCGCACGGCCGCGTCCAGCAGTTGTTCGCCGCGCTGTTGGGGGATGGGTGCGGCTTCCGTGACTCCCATGGTCTCTTCCACGACACACTCAACTACCTGCGCAACCTCGGGTTACGGCTCGGCCCGTGCCCGTGTTCGGCGCATCGATCCTGCATGTGGGGCGCACGGGTGCACGGCCGGGGGCGCGCGGGAGGCCGTGCCGTCGGGGGCGGGTAGCCAAGGCGGGGGGTGCGCTCCGCGGGCCGCCCGACCAGCGGGCCCGAAAAGGAACCAACCCGACGAACTCTGCATTCTCCGTATATCAGCCGGGCAGTGAACAGTGATCAGCGACCAGTGATCGACAAGCCGGTGATCGACGCCGATCACCGCGGCATCAGGGGGTAGTCCATGGCAGCCAGGCCTCTCGTCGCCCGACAGCCGAACGAACGGCTGCAGGCGCTCATCCAGGAAGCCGGGTGCTCCAACGCGGGACTCGCGCGCCGGGTCAACATGGTCGGTGCGGAACGCGGCCTCGACCTGCGGTACGACAAGACGTCCGTCGCGCGCTGGCTGCGCGGCCAGCAGCCCCGCGGCCGGGCCCCGGGCATCATCGCCGAGGCCCTGGGCCGCAAACTCGGGCGCACGGTCACGATCGACGAGACCGGCATGGCGAACGGGAAGAACCTGGCCACGGGTGTCGGGCTGCAGTTCTCGCCGACCGTCCCCGGAGCCATCGAGCAGGTCTGCGAGCTGTGGCGTTCGGACGTGGGGCGCCGGGACTTCCTCTCCGGTTCCGCCGTCGCCGCCTCCGCCCTCGTCGAACCGAGCCGCGACTGGCTGATCACCGGCGCCGACGCACAGGTCGCGCGCACGGCGGGGGCCCGCGTGGGCACCTCGGACGTCGAGGCGGTCCGCGCGATGACGGCTGCGCTCACCGAACTCGACCACCGCTTCGGCAGCGGACACGTGCGGCCCGTGCTGGTCCACTACCTCAACAGCGTGGTCTCGGGCCTGCTGTCCGGGTCCTACCGGGAGGCGGTGGGCCGCGAGCTGTTCGCCGCCGTCGCCCGACTCACCGAACTGGCCGGGTACATGGCGGTCGACACCGGGCAGCCCGGGCTCGCCCAGCGCTACTACATCCAGGCCCTGAGACTCGCGCAGGCCGCGGGCGACCGGGCCTACGGGGGCTACGTGCTCGCCGCCTCCATGAGCCACCTCGCCGCCGAACTCGGCAACCCGCGCGAGATCGCGCAGCTCGCACGGGCGGCGCAGGAGGGCGCCCGTGGCCGGGTGACGCCCCGTGCCGAGGCCATGTTCCACGCGGCGGAGGCCCGCGGCCACGCCCTGCTCGGCGACGCCCGCACCTGCCACGACGCCGCCTCCCGCGCCGTCGCCGCACTCGACCGGGCGGAGCCGGAGTCCGGCGACGACCCGGCGTGGATCGCCCACTTCGACCACGCCTATCTCGCCGACGAACTGGCGCACTGCCACCGCGACCTGGGCGAGGCCGAGGAGGCCGCACGGCAGGCCGGCGAGGCGCTGGCCGGGCACCCGGCGTCCCGCGCACGGCGCCGCGCGATCGGCCTGGTCCTGCTGGCCTCGGCCCAGGTCCAGCAGCGTGAGGTCGAACACGCCTGCCACACGGCGACGCGCGCCGCCGACCTGCTCGACACCCTGCGCTCCAGCCGGGGCGCGGAGTACCTCGACGACCTCCGGCAGCGGCTGGAGCCCTACGCCGAGGAGTCCTCGGTCCGCGAGCTCTCCGCCCGGCTCGACCTGCGGGCGGCGGCGTGAGCGGACCCGCGCCGGCGGGGCCGGTCCCGGACCGGCCCCGGTAACTGCGTTCTCTGTCCGCATCTTGTCACTGCTGTGGCACGTGTGTGCGGAGGACTTCGGGCACCCGGTAGCGTGAACCGACGATTCCGTAGGTCCACATGTAGGAGTCCCGGTGACGCACAGCGGACAGGGTGACGAGCAACGGCCCCCGGCCGCGCGGCCCGCGCACGAAGGCGTCGTGCTGCCCGCCGACGGCAGTGAGCCCCTCATACCCGGAACCCAGGGTGCGCAGGCGGCCCCGGCGGGCGGACAGCCGTGGGGTGCACCGTGGGGCCCCCAGCAGCCGGGCGGGCAGCAGCCCCCGGCGGCGCCCGGCTACGGCGCGCAGCAGCCGCCCGCCTACGGCTACCCGGGCGGACCCGCCCCGGACGCCGCGGTCCCCGGCTACGGATATCCGGCCCCGGACGGCTACGGCGCACCCGCCCCGGGCGGCGGCTACGGCTACCCGCCCCAGCAGCCCGCCGCGTACGGGCAGCAGCCCCCGGCGGCGCCCGGCTACGGCGGGCAGCAGCCCCCGGCGGAGGCCGGCTACGGCGCGCAGCAGCCGCCCGCCTACGGCTACCCGGGCGGACCCGCCCCGCAGGGCCAGGGCCACCCCGGCGCGGCGCTGCCGCTGCCGCAGCAGGGCGCGCCCGGCGGGTACGACGACCGGACCCAGATGCTTCCGCCCCAGTCGGGCGGCGTCCCGGGCGGCTACCCCGTCCCGGGCGGTCAGGGTCCGGGTGGGGCGTCGGACGCGACGCAGTACATCGCGCCCGTCGCGGGCGGTCAGGGTCCGGGCGGGGCGTCGGACGCGACGCAGTACATCGCGCCCGTCGCGGGCGGTCAGGGTCCCGGTGGGGCGTCGGACGCGACGCAGTACATCGCCCCGGTCCCGGGCGGTCAGGGTCCCGGCGGCGCGACACCGCCCGGAGCCCTTCCCGGCGCCCTTCCCCCCGAGGTGCCCGCCGAGTCCACGACGTTCCTCGGGACCGGACCGCTCGCCCAGGGCGGCGGACCGGGCGGCGGCGCACCCGGCGGCGACACCGACGCCACGCAGTACATCGCGCCGGTGCCGCCCGAGCCCGCCGCCGCTCCCTTCGGCATCCGGCCGGGCGCCCCCGGCGACCGGCAGCCGCCCTCCGAGTTCGACAGCCTCTTCCGCTCGGACGCGCCGCCGGCGGCGCACGGCGGCGCGGACTCGACGCAGCAGATGCCGCATCTCGCCGGTGGACAGCCCGGTCCGGGCTCCCGCACCGGGATGCCGCAGCAGGGCTTCCAGGAGCCGGGCCACCCGCGTCCCGGCTACGACGACGAGCCGCCCGCCCGGCGGCGGTCCCTCGTGCCCGTCGTCGCCGCGCTCGTCGTCGGCTGTGCCGTACTCGGACTCGGTGTCAGTGCGGTGGTCTTCGGCGGGGACGACTCCTCGTCGAAGACTCCGGACGAGAACGTGGCCGCCACCTCCGCCGCGCCGAGCCCGAGCGCCTCCGAGAAGCCGGCCGACCCGGCGAAGCCCCAGGCCGAGGCGTTGGACAAGCTGCTGGCCGACAGCAACGACAGCCGCGCCGCGGTGATCCGCTCGGTGGAGAACACCAAGAGCTGCAAGGACCTGGACGCGGCCGTCAAGGACCTGAAGGACGCGGCCGCCCAGCGGCGCGGCCTGGTGACCCGGCTCGGCGAACTCGAACTGGACAAGCTGCCGAAGCACGCCGAGCTGAACTCCGCGCTGACGAAGGCGTGGCAGGCGTCGGCCTCGGCCGACGACCACTACGCGGCGTGGGCGCAGCAGGCCAAGAGCAAGAAGGTGTGCAAGGACGGCAAGGCGAGGAGCACGTCGCACACGGCGCAGGGCAACAAGGCGAGCGGCGACGCGACCCGGGCCAAGAACCAGGCCGCCCAGCTGTGGAACGCCATCGCCCGTGACCACGGCCTCACCGAGCGGCGCAGCGAACAGCTCTGAGCGGCGCGGCCCGGCGCTCGCCTCGGGCCGCCGCCCTGCCGTCCCTGCCGTCCCCGCCGTCACCGGACCCGGCGCCGGACGGCGGCGGGCCGGCGCTCTCCTCGTGCCCCGTCCGGCGGGGTGCCCACGGTGCCGGGCCGGCATCGCCGCGGCCCGCCGGCGGCGCCCACGTGACCGGTCCGGGCGTCAGGAGGCGGCGGCCAGGGTGTCCGATACGTCGACGAACTCCTTGCGCTCGGCCACCAGCCGCCCGTCGCGCACGACCTGGAAGGTCACGCTGCCGTTGACGATGCGCGGGTAGTTCGGCGCGCCGAGCATGTCCTCGTAGCCCCAGCGCAGTTCGGGCGTCAGCCCGTCGGTCGACACCTGGAGTCCCTGGTCGAGGACGTGGGCCAGGCGGGCCGGGGTGACCGCTTCGCCACCGAGGGCGCGGACCGCCTTCTCCAGCACGGTGTAGGCGATCCAGGTCGTCTGCACGCCCGCGTCGGCGGGGTCGACGGTGTTGTCGCCGAAGGCGTGTTCGCCGATCACTTCGCGCATCGGGTCCCAGCGGCTGTCCCCCGCGTCCGGGTACCAGCCGGTGACGTACGCGCCCTCGAAGGGGCCCTTCCGGCCGCCGGTCCGGTCGATGAGCGGCTGGCCGACGCTTCCCATGACGGAGGAGACGCGGACCTCCTCCCCGTCCTCGGGCAGCCGCCGGAAGGAGTCGAAGAAGGTCTCCGTGCGGTCGCCCAGCGCCGCCGTGACGCAGCCGGGCCGTTCGCTCGGCGCCGAGGAGGCGGCCGGGTGCTCCGACGCCCGGCTCCGGGCGTCGACGGCCTGCTCCGTGTAGTCGGTGGCGTCGTCCGCGGCGAGGATGTCGGTGGTGGTCGCGTCGCTCCGGCCTTTCTTGAGGCCGGAGTTGAGCAGCTGGAACAGGTCGTCGCCGGCCAGCGTGTCGGGGCGGACCAGGGCGACGCCGTCGCAGGAGCCGGCCAGCTGCTGGCCGTTGCCGGCCAGCAGGGCGGGCTGGCCGCCGTTCACGGGATAGGACAGATAGCTGGTGAACTCCTCCTCGGAGATGCCGTATCCGCCGATGAACGGGATGCCCGCGGCCTCCAGCGGCGCCATGAAGGAGCCGTGCTGGCTGTAGGAGCCGACGACGGCGACGACCTTCTCGTCCACGGCACGCCGGGCGCAGGCGGCCGAGCCCTGCGGGGTGTTGTCGCTGTTGCAGGTGAGCACGCGCAGCTCGCGTCCGTCCAGGCCGCCGCGGGAGGCCGCCCAGCGGGCGTAGGCCTTCGCCATCGACGGCATGCCGGGCATGTTGGTGGCCGGGGTGTCCTGGGGCGCGAAGGTCATCACCGTGACGGGCTCCCTGGAGCCCCCCGGGTCTCCAGGGAGCACGCCGCAGCCGGCGACGAGGGACGCTCCCGCCGCCACGGCGGCCGTGCAGGCGGCGCGGGCGCGGAGCGCGGCGGCCGAGGGGAGGGATGCGAAGGAACGACGCCAACCGGTCATGGCTCTGCACAGTTCCTCCTTCCGGGGAACGGCACAGTGAGCGTTCTTCAACGCACGGTGACGGGAAGGTGAATTGCGGGGGCGGCTCAGGGTGATCGAAAAGGGAACGTACGATCGAAGATGTGCAGCAAGGTTCGGTCAACCCTTCCCGTCGCGGCCGTCGCTCCTCCACCATGGGCGGCATGCCGCTCAATGACATGCCCTGGTGGCGCTGGCGCAGCAACGTGCGCTCGGCGCTGCACATGCTCTCCGACCCGGTCTTCCATCAGGAGTGCTGGCTGGCCGGCCGGGAGGGGTACGGCGACGTCACGGACGCCGTGTACCGCCTGGTCGAGGACACCTGGCTGGACAACTGGTCCGCGGAGAAGTACGTCGGGACGATCTTCCGCGACACCGACGAGGCCGCTCTGGTGGACGTCGCCGTGCTCCGGGTGCTGCGCATCATGCACCAGGTCGGGCCGGACGCGCCCGTCTCCGCCTATCTGGAGCACCAGGGCTGGCCGGAGGCCGTCCGGGCGGCGCGGGAGGCCCATGTGCGCCTCGCGTCCGCCGACGGCGAGGACCCCGACGCGCCGCCGCGCTCCCTGGACGTCCTGCGGATCATGACCAGCAGTGCATGACCAGCAGTTCGTGGCCACCGACTCGTGACGAGCGGTTCATGACGCGTGCGGGGGCGGCCGGCGGTCCGCCGGTTGGACCGTATTCGGTCCGGCCCCCGGGTTGTGGCAGGCTACGGGGATGACTGAGCAGTACGTCCTGACGCTCTCCTGCCCCGACAAAAAGGGCATCGTGCACGCCGTGTCGAGTTATCTCTTCATCACCGGCTGCAACATCGAGGACAGTCAGCAGTTCGGGGACCGGGACACGGGTCTGTTCTTCATGCGGGTGCACTTCTCCGCCGAGGCGCCGGTGACCGTGGAGAAGCTGCGCGCCAGCTTCGCCGCCGTCGGCGACTCCTTCGGGATGGAGTGGGAGATCCACGTCGCCGAGGAGCGGATGCGGGTCGTCCTGATGGTGAGCAAGTTCGGCCACTGCCTGAACGACCTGCTCTTCCGTGCGCACACCGGCGTCCTGCCGGTGGAGATCGCGGCCGTCGTCTCCAACCACACCGACTTCTCCGAGCTCGTCGCCTCCTACGGCATCCCCTTCCACCACATCCCGGTGACGAAGGACACCAAGGCCGAGGCCGAGGCGAGACTGCTGGAGCTGGTGCGCGAGGAGGGCGTCGAACTGGTCGTCCTCGCCCGCTACATGCAGGTCCTCTCCGACGACCTGTGCAAGCAGCTCAGCGGCCGGATCATCAACATCCACCACTCCTTCCTGCCGAGCTTCAAGGGCGCCAAGCCCTACCACCAGGCGCACGCCCGGGGCGTGAAGCTGATCGGCGCGACCGCGCACTACGTGACGGCCGACCTCGACGAGGGCCCGATCATCGAGCAGGAGATCCAGCGCGTCGGCCACCAGGTCACCCCGGAGCAGCTGGTCGCGACCGGCCGCGACGTGGAGTGCCAGGCGCTCGCCCGCGCGGTGAAGTGGCACGCGGAGCACCGCATCATGCTCAACGGCCGCCGCACGGTCGTCTTCGCCTGAGCACCTGGGCACCTGAGCGCCCCTGATCGCCTGACCGCAGGACCTCCCGGTCAGAGCCTGCTGAGGGCGGCCGCCGCGAACAGCACCTCGGAGATCGCCTCGCGGTCCCCGTCCTGCCCGGCGGCCGCGTCCCGCGGGGCGACGTGCCCGGCGACGAGCCGGCAGAACTCGACGCCGTCGAGAGCCACCTGGGCCACCGCGTGGTCGGCGGAGCCGACGGCCGCGGGCGAGTCCAGGGCGATGTACCAGTTCCCGCCGCCCGAGCCCTCGACCTCCAGGTGCAGTGAGCGCCCGGGAGCGCCGGGGGTCACCAGATGCCGGGCGGGGCCGGCCAGACCCGCCCGGCGGCGGTCGGCGAGCGCGGCGGGCAGCAGACGGGCCGCGAGGTCGATCATCCGGTGCAGATGGGCTCCGCTCGGCGGCTCGTACGGATAGTCGACCGCCCCCGCGATGTCGTCCGCGTGGATCCAGCACTCGAAGGCGCGGTCGAGCAGCGCGTCGCGCAGCGGCAGGGGCGAACGCCCCGTAGGAGACGGCGAGATCGGAGGCCCCGCGCCCGGCGAACGACACCGTGCGGATGAGTGTGTGGCTCTGGTCCCGCCAGGGTTCGCGGATCGTCCGGGTCGGCGGCCTGTCGGCCGCGGCCCAGAACGTCTCGGTGCGCTCGACCGGCAGACCGGAGGCCGACGGCCCCAGCGGGTCGTCGAGGCCGAGCGCGGTGGAGACCAGCCCGTCCACGCTCATCAGGTGGGCGATCACCCCCGCGACCGTGGTCCGCCGGTTCACCTGGCGCTCGCCCTCGAACCACCGCAGCCGCACGGGCGCGTGCCACTCGGCCTCGCCGATGTCGCGCAGCAGGGCGTCGAGCCGGGCGGTCTCCGCGTCGTAGGCGTCGGCCCAGTCGGGCACGGGGATGCGGGCGGGCCGCCGGCCCAGGCAGTTCTCCAGCACCTGGAAGCGGAGCAGCGGATCGAGATCGAGGTCCCGGTCGGTGTGCAGGAGCCCCACGGCGTCGCGCAGCCGCAGCGCCTCCTCGGCGCAGGGCGCGCAGTCGCCGAGGTGCTCCTCCACGGCGTCGGTCTCCTCGGCGGAACAGGCGGAGAGCGCCCACGCGCCGAGCAGCGACTTCAGCACGGCATGGGTCCGCACGGGCTCGGGCACCACCCCGCGCCCGTCCCCGCCGGCACCCGCGTCCCCGCCGCCGGCGGTCTCCGGCGCACCGGCCGGCGTGCGCCCGCCGTCCCTGTGCCCGTCCCGGCCCCCGGCCCCGGAGCGGGCGCGGTCCGTGTCCGTTTCCGTGTCCCCGTCGCGGTCGGCGCCCGGGAGACGGGCGGCCCCGGCGTCCGGCCGGTCCGCGGCCTCCTGCGCCTGCGGCCGTTCAGCTTCCTGCGCGTCCGGCCCGTCCGCTCCCTCCGTCCCGCCGGACCCCGTACGGCCGGACGCCCCGGACGTGCTGCCGGGTTCGCGGCGGGGGAGGGCGGGGCGGAGCGCCTCCGGGGACAGGTCGTCCGGGGCCCCGCGCGGCGCGGGTATGCGCGGCACGCCGCGCACCTCGTCGCGTTCGCGGTCGTCGTCGCCACCGTCCAGGGGGCCGTTCGGCGTGTTCACAGCGATCGTCCGTATCCAGGGGGTGAGGAGCCCTCCAGCGGCCGGGTGTGCGCCGTGGACAGCAGTTGCAGGCCGAGCCGCAGCCGGCGCCGCGCCTCGTCCTCCGTGACGCCGAGGTCGGCGGCCGTCTGGCGGTAGTCCCGGCGCTGGAAGTAGGCCAGCTCCAGCGCGGCCCGCAGCGGCGCCGGCATGGACGTCACGATGTAGTCGGCGCGGGCGGCGACGGCCGCCCTGCGCACCCGCTGCTCCAGTTCCTCGGCCGTGCCCCCGCCGCCGTCGGCGAGGGCGGCCGCCTCGTGCTGCCTCAGGCGGTGGACCGCCTGGCCGTTGGTGAGCCGTGCCACCCACGAGCGCATCGAGCCCTGCTTGGGGTCGTAGGCGTCCGGGTTCTCCCAGATGTAGCCGAAGACCTCGCGGGTGACCTGGTCGGCGGCGGCGTCGTCCTCCAGGACGCGGTGCGCCTGACTGTGCACGAGCGCGGCGAACCGGTCGTAGAGCTCCCCGAGCGCCGCGGCCTCGCCCCGGGCGAGCCGCTGCTGCATCCTGCGGTCCCAGCGCGGTGGTGCGTCCTTCGCCATGCGGCCCCCAGCCCCTGCGGTCCGAGCGTCCTGCCCTGCTGCGTCGCGTCCTGTGTCCTATTCGAATGTAGTGCGCCGATTGGCGTACGCACTCCCCTTTGTGACAAGTACGTCCATGGCGCGGCCCGGCGTGGTAGAGCTCGCGCCGATCGGGGACGGAGTGCGGAACTCCGCGTGACATCCGTCGCGTTTCAGGGAGAGGCGCCCGGGCAGGGGGCAGTGGAAGGACGGCTTCCGTTCTCCGGTCAGGCCGGTTCGAGGAGGGGCCCAGAGATGATGCTCAAGGTGGTCGAGGCCCGGGAGGGCTCGTGGACCGTGCTGCATGTGTCCGGCGAGCTCGATCTGGTGTCCTCGCCCGTGGTGCGCCAGCGGGTCCACGACGCGGTCGCGGCGGGCGACCGGGACGTCGTCCTCGACCTGTCCGGGGTCCACTTCTGCGACTCCAGCGGTGTGGGCGTGCTCGTCGCCGCCCGGCGGCTGATGCGGTCCTGCCGTGGCCGCCTGCGTCTCGTGCTGCCCGCGCACGGAGCCGAGGACGGCTCCCACGTCAACCGGGTCCTGGCGGCGCTCGGTGTGCGCCGCCTCTTCGAGGTGTACGCGGACGCCGTCGCGGCCGCCGACGACGAGGCGCGCCCGCTCTCCGCGTAGCCGTGGGCGGGGGCGTCCCGCTCTCCGCGCAGCCCTGCACCGTCCACGCCCGCTCCCGCGCAGGCCTGGACGGGGCGTGCGCTCCCCGCGCGGCGGGCAGGTGCGCGCCGGAGCGTGTCCGTGCAGGCGGGAGCGGTGCGCGGTGCGCCCGCGCATCCGCCGTCCACCGCCGCGTTCCCCGTACGTCACCGGTACGTGATTCGTCCGCCGTGTACACGCGCCGGCCCTCCGGGCCGTACCCTCCCCGCATGGACAGCGCAGAATACGAGCGGAAGATCGCTTCCCGCTTCGCGGCTTTCGACCAGGACCACAACGGATCCATCGACCGTGAGGACTTCAGCAGGGCCGCCGCCGCGGTGCTCGCCGAGTTCTCCGTGACAGCCCGCTCCGACAAGGGCCAGGACGTCTACATCGGCGCCGAGGCGTTCTGGCAGGGCATGGCCGGCATCGCCGACGTGGACGGCGACCAGCGCGTCAGCCGCGAGGAGTTCGTCACCGGCGCGGCCAAGAGACTGCGCGACAACCCGGAGCGCTTCGGCGAGATCGCACGTCCCTTCCTGCACGCCGTGTGCGCCGTCGCCGACGAGGACGGCCGCGGTGTGACCCCCGAGGCCGCGGCCCGCGTGATGCGCGCCCTGGGCATCGAGGAGCGGATCGCGGAGGGCGCGGCCGCCGCGCTGGACGCCGACGGCGACGGCCGGATCTCCCGGCAGGAGGTCCTCTCGGCCTTCGCCGCCTACTGCGTCACACCGGAGCAGCCGCAGTAGCACCCCCGGGCCGGCCGTCCGGCGTCCCCGCGCCGTTCGCGGGGGCGCCGGACGCCGTCTGTCCGGACGGCCCGGAGCGTCACCGTGCGTCGATACCGGGTTGTGTCCTCGAACAGGGCCGTCACGGCCCGGAGTCGTCCGAGTGCTCCGGTACGCTCCGTGTTGATGCGAGTCGCCGCGAGGACGAGGGCCGACGGCGCGGTCGTGCCGGCCGCCCCGCTCCTCCTGATGCGCGCTGATCATCCCGCGTGCGTGCGGGCCGCGAGCCCGTGTTCGAGTGCCCGGGCGGAGCGTCGCACAGTATGCACCATGGGTACTCCTTCGCGCTGGAATATGCCCGAAGCGCTTGTTGCGGTGACTGTACGTCAACCATGCTGTCCTGCAAGGGAATCACGTTCCGTGATGGCAGTGAGGCGCAAGGCGATGTGTCCGCCGGTTCGGATGGTGTGAGCGGTGCAGGTGCTTCAGGTTCAGTTGGAGATCGGCGCGGACCCCGCGGAGGTGGGGCGGGCCAGGAGATGGGCGCGGTCTCGGTTGCTGGGTTCGGGTCTGGGCGACGACGAGCCGCTCTCCGAGACGCTGATCCTGCTGATCTCCGAACTCGTCACCAACGCGGTGGTGCACACCGGCTGTCCGGCCGTGCTCCGCATGCTGTTCGGGCAGGACGGCCCCGCCGACGCCGGCACGGTGCGCGTCGAAGTCGCCGATGCGAGCGCCTGCCCGCCGCGCCCCCGGCACGCGGACGGGGACGACACCAACGGCCGCGGCCTGGAACTCGTCGACGGCCTGGCCGACCGCTGGGGCTGGACGGCCGAGGGGTCCGGGAAGTCCATCTGGTGCGAGGTGGACCGATGTCCGGCCACGCCCGCCCCGCACCTCGCCCCCACCCGCGCCCCGCGGAGCGCCCCCCGCGCCGCCCCGCAGCAGGGCCCGCCGTCCGCCCGCCCCGGGACGTACGGGACCGACCCGTACGAGAAGCTCCGCGCGACCGCGCGCTGACCGCGCGCTGACCGCGCCCTGTCCCAGCCCTGATCCCCGACCGCCCCGGCCTGCGGGGACGCACGGTCCGGCGGCGGCCCTGACCCGTCCGCCTCCGTCGCCCCGTCCGCCCCGTGCCGGCCGACCCGACCCGTCCCCGGGGGTCCGTCAGCCGCCGTCCGCCGAGGCCCGGAACGTGCGCCGGTACACCGTCGGCGGCACTCCCAGCACGGACAGCAGGTGCTGCCGCATCGACTGCGCCGTGCCGAAACCGGCGTCCCGTGCCACCTGGTCCACCGACAGGTCCGTGGACTCCAGCAGATGGCGGGCCCGTTCGACCCGCTGCCGGGTCAGCCACTGCCCGGGGCTGATGCCCACCTCCTCGCGGAAGCGCCGGGTGAACGTCCGCACCGACATGGACTCCTGCTCCGCGAGGTCGCGCAGCTGGAGCGGCTCGTGGAGCCGGCCGAGCGCCCAGGCACGGGCCGCGGTCGTCGTCGCCATCTGCGGTTCCGGCACCGGCCGGTGGATGTACTGCGCCTGCCCGCCGTCGCGGTGCGGCGGCACGACCGTCCGCCGGGCGACGTCGTTGGCGACGGCGGTGCCGTGGTCGCGCCGGACGATGTGCAGGCAGAGGTCGATCCCGGCCGCGACGCCCGCCGAGGTGAGCACGTCCCCGTCGTCGACGAAGAGCACGTCCGCGTCGACGCGGACGGACGGGAACAACCGCTGGAAGTGCTCGGCCGACGCCCAGTGGGTGGTCGCCCGGCGGCCGTCGAGCAGCCCGGCGGCGGCCAGGACGTAGCCGCCGGTGCAGATGGAGACCAGCCGGGTCCCGGGCCGGACGTGTGCCAGGGCGGCGGCCAGCTCCCCGGTCAGCCTGCCCTCGTCGAAGACCGGCCCCAGTTCGTAGGAGGCGGGGATCACGACCGTGTCGGCCGTCGCGAGCGCCTGCGGGCCGTGCTCGACCCACACGTCGAAGTCGGCGTCCGTACGGACCGGGCCGGGGGCCAGCCCGCAGGTGACGGTCTCGTACAGCGGTGAGCCGCCGGGCGTCTTCGCGCGGCCGAAGATCCGGTGCGGGATGCCCAGCTCGAAGGGGAGCAGCCCGGTCAGGGCGAGGACCACCACGCGGTGCGGCGACACGGTCATGGCCCGATCCTAGCGAACGCTGTCCCTCGGGCCACTCGTTGCCGGCGTCACGAACCAGCAGGCTGTTCGGCGTGACCCAGACAACCGCCCGCCGCACCGGTCCGCGCCGACCGCTCGTCCGCCCGCCCCGCGTCCACCGCGCCTGGTACGTCGCCGCCGTGACGTTCGTGACGATCATCGGCGCCGCCGCGTTCGCCTCCCTGCCCGGCCTGCTGATCGAACCGCTGCACGCGGAGTTCGACTGGTCGCGCGGCACGATCGGCTTCGCCGTCTCGGTCAACCTGGCGCTGTACGGACTGACCGCGCCGTTCGCCGCCGCCCTGATGGACCGGTTCGGCATCCGCAAGGTGGTCGCCGTCGCCCTCACGGTCATCGCGGTGGGATCGGTGCTGACCGTGTGGATGACCGAGCCCTGGCAGCTCGTCCTCTACTGGGGCGTCCTCGTCGGCCTCGGCTCCGGCTCCATGGCGCTGGCGTTCGCCGCCACCGTCACCAACCGGTGGTTCGTCCGGCGGCGCGGCCTGGTCACCGGCGTCCTCACCGCGGCCGGGGCCTCCGGGCAGCTGGTCTTCCTCCCGCTGCTGTCCTGGCTGGTGGAGCACCACGGCTGGCGCCCCGCCGCCGTCACCGTCGCGCTCGCCGCGCTCGCCGTGGTGCCCTTCGTCTGGCTGCTGCTGCGCGACCATCCGGCGGACGCCGGCGTCGCGGCCTACGGCGCCGAGGGCTTCACGCCGAAGCCGCCGCCCGTGCGGGGAGCGGCCCGCCGGGCGGTGGGCGTCCTCCTCTCGGCGGCCCGCACCGGCCCCTTCTGGCTGCTCGCCGGCACCTTCGCGATCTGCGGAGCGTCCACGAACGGCCTGGTCAAGACCCACTTCGTGCCCGCCGCACACGACCACGGCATGCCGATCACCGCCGCGGCGTCGCTGCTCGCGGTGATCGGGGTCTTCGACGTCGTCGGCACCATCGCCTCCGGATGGTTCACCGACCGCTTCGAGGCCCGCCGCCTGCTCGCGGTGTACTACGCGCTGCGCGGTGTCTCGCTGCTCTTCCTGCCGATGCTGCTCGCCCCGTCCGTGCAGCCGCCGATGGTCTTCTTCATCGTCTTCTACGGCCTGGACTGGGTGGCCACCGTCCCGCCGACCATCGCCCTGTGCCGCGAGCACTACGGCGAGGACAGCGCGATCGTCTTCGGCTGGGTCCTCGCCTCGCACCAGGTCGGCGCGGCGGTGGTCGCCTTCGCCGGCGGTGTGGCGCGGGACGTCTTCGGCTCGTACGACGTGGTCTGGTACGCCTCCGGAGCCCTGTGCGCGGCCGCCGCGCTGATGGCCCTGGTGATCCGGCGGGCGCCGCTGCCGCGACTCGCCCCGGCCCCGCCCGCCTGAGGGCGCCGGGGCCGGGCGTTCCGGCGGCTTCCGGACCGGGCGCTACCGGTGCGCGCGGGCGACGGCGCGGGCGATACGGCCCGCGTCCAGCGAGAGTTCCCGCAGCATCCCGCTGATCGGGTTGGTGTACCCGGTGAAGTAGAGCCCCGGCGCGTCGGGCGCGCAGCGGGCGCCGCGGACGCGGGGAGCGCCGTCGGCGTCCAGCACGCCGAGGTGGCCCACCAGTCCCTCCAGCCCGCGGCGGTAGCCGGTCGCGGCGATCACGGCCTGAGGGGCGATCAGGGTGCCGTCGGCCAGTTCCACCTTGCCGCTGTCGAGGGCCGTGACAGCGGCGGTGATCTCGACCCGGCCGCGCCGGACCGCGTCGATGAGGCCCATGTCCTGGACGGGGATGGCGCCTTCGGCGACCCGCGAGTAGAGGCCGGTGCCGGGACGGGGCAGGCCCTTGTCCGCCAGGTCGGGGACGGCGACCCTGGAGAGCAGTGCGCCGGCCCGGTCGACCAGGCGCACCGGCAGGCGGCGCACCAGGATGCCGGTGCGCTGGGCGGGCCACCCCGCGGTGGAGCGGCGCACGATGTGCGGGACGGTCCGGACGGCGAGCCGCACCCGCGCCGCGCCGCCCTCGGCAAGGTCGACGGCGATCTCCGCGCCGGTGTTGCCCGCGCCGACGACGAGGACGTCCCGGCCCGCGAAGGGCGTGGCGTCGCGGTAGTCCCGGGCGTGCAGCAGCGTGCCCTCGTAGCCCTCCAGGCCGGGCCACCCGGGCAGGTGCGGGGTGTGGTTGTGGCCGGTGGCCACCACGACGGCGCGACCGGTCATCTCCCGCCCGCCGCTGGCGCGCAGCAGCCACTCCGTGTCCCGTGCCCCGCGCTCGACGCGGGAGACCTCCACGCCGGTGACGATCTCCAGTTCGTGGTGCTCGGCGTACTTCTCCAGGTACCGGACCATGTCGTCGCGGGCGGGCCACCGGCCGAAGGACCGGGGCATCGCGAGACCGGGGAGCGCCGACAGGGAGCGCGTGGTGTGCAGGCGGAGCCGGTCGTAGTGACCGCGCCAGGAGGCCCCCACGGCACCGGACTTCTCCAGCACCACGGCGCGTATCCCGTGCCCCCGCAGCGCGGCGGCCGTGGCGAGTCCGCCGGGTCCGCCGCCGATGACGTAGACGGGCCGGTCGTCCGTACGGTCGATGCCCTTGGTCCTGCCCATTTCTCCGGCCATGGACCGAGAGCGTAAAACTTCCGTTTTCTTGATGGGTATCGGTCAAGACCGAGTTCGGTTGCGAATCGGTCACGCCCCCGCAACGCGCGCCGGTCTCACGGCCACAGCAGCTCCTTCAGCCAGCCCCCGGCGCCCTCCGCGTCCCCGCCGGGCCTCCGGTACCGCAGCCGCACGTGCCTGCGCCGTTCGTCGCCCTGGAAGAACTCGGCCTCGTCGGGCCGCAGTACGTACAGCGTCCAGCCGGGCACGGGGGCACCGGGCTCGGCCGCGGCGCGGTCCCAGGCCGCCCGCGAGGCGTCGTCCAGGTCCGACCGGGACCGCAGGACCTCGCTCTGCCGGCCGGTCAGGGCCGCGGCGAGCGCGCCCGTGGAGCGCGCGTGGAGGTCGGCCTGCCCCTCGGCGGACGAACCGGCGCGGACCGTGCCCCGCAGCCGGACCTGGCGGGCCAGGGCCGGCCAGTAGAAGTGCAGCGCCGCGTACGGCCGTTCCGCGAGCTGCCGGCCCTTGGCGCTGGTGGCGTGCGAGGCGAAGTGCCAGCCGCGTGCGTCCGCGCCGTGCAGCATCAGGGTGCGGGCATCGGGGCGGCCCGTGCCGTCCGCGGTGGCGAGCGTCGCCGTGTGCGGCTCGGGCTGTCCTGCCGCCACCGCGTCGGCGAACCAGCGGTGGAAGAGGGGGAGCGGGTCCGCGGGCGCCGCGTCCGGGTCGAATCCGGGCAGTCGCGGCAGGTCCCACACCCGCTGGGTGCGCAGCAGCGCGTCGAACTCCCGCTGTGCGCCGTCGTCGTCGCTCATGGGGCCATTCAACCGCGCGGCCGCGGCCGCGGCGCGGGAGCGGGCACGGGGACCGGGACGAAGAACGGCGGCCACCGCTCGGGTGGCCGCCGTCTTCGTGACAGGACGTGGGGTCGGGCGCGGCGGGCGCCGCGGGGCGCGGGTTACTTCACCGGCTTCTTGCCGGTGATGCCGAGGTGGACCAGGAGCGCGAGATTGGGCTTGAGTTCGCCCTGCTTCACGCCCCAGGTGGTGAAACCCTTCTGGTGCGAGGCGACCCCGGCGAGCATGACCACCAGGGAGCCGGCCATCGCGGCCGGGTTCACGTCCTTGTCGACCCTGCCCTTGGCCTGGAGTTCCTGGACGGCTTCGGTGAGGGAGTGGGTGACCGAGTTGAGGATCTTCATGCGGATCTTGTTGAACCGCTTGTCGCCTTCCGCCGCGCCGAGGTCGACGACCCGCAGGATCGCGTCGTTGCGCCGCCAGAAGTCCAGGAATCCGTCGACGAGTTCCTCGGAGCTCTGCCATCCGGCCTTGCCCACCCAGGAGCGCCCGGAGACCAGGCTCGTCAACGAGGCGCCGTCCTTGGCCATTTCCTCGGCGATCTCGAGGACGGCCCCTTCGACGTCGGGGAAGTACTGGTAGAACGTCGCGGGCGAAGTGCCCGCTTTCCGGGCGACGTCGATGACCTTGACGTCCCGGTAGGGCGAGGAGCTGAGCATTTCGCTGAGGCAGTCGAGCAGCTTCTGCCGCGTCGCCTGACCGCGTCGACCGGCCACGCGGCCGTCAACGGTGCGCACTTGTCCTGTCATGCCGTCAGCTTACCGACGGGTGATCTGCGCGCGATTCGGCCGAGTGCAAATGGGGTGACCAGGCATCCCGTCAATAGTGTTATCAACAGCCTGTGGACAACTTTGGTGGACAACGGGGTGTGACGCACCCTTGCGCGTGGTGGTCAAAGCGCGGGAAAAGTGTCACATCGGACATGTGTGCGAGTGGATTCCGTGCGCCCGGCCCGCACCGCCGTTAGCTTGAGTGTGACGGGCACCACATGGAAGGCGGGGCGTCGATGGCCGAATTCGTACAGGGAACGCCGTGCTGGGTGGACGCGGCGCTCCCTGATGTGGAAGCGGGCAAGCGCTTCTACTCGGAGCTCTTCGGATGGACGTTCACCGACCGCGGCGGCGAGCGGCTCCCCGGCGGCCGCACCCGCGGCCGCTCCGCCGACGCGTACAGCGGCGGCCGGCTGGTCGCGGCCCTCACGCCGAAGAGCGACGGGCGCATGCCCACCGTGTGGAGCGTCTACCTCGCCACCCCGGACGCACCCGCGCTCGCGCGGCGGATCGCCGAGGGCGGCGGCCAGGTGATCAACGCCCCGCTGCCGGTCGGCCCCGAAGGGGCGTACGCGGTCGCCGCCGACCCCACCGGCGCGGTCTTCGGGCTCTGGCAGGCGGGCGAGCGGGCGGGCTTCGAGAAGCACGGCGAGCCCGGCTCCTACTGCTGGACCGAGGTGTACACCCGGGACAAGGAGCGCGCCGACGCCTTCTACGAGGGGGTCTTCGGCTACCAGGGGACCGACCTGCCCGGCATCACCTCCGAGGACTTCCGCATGTGGTCGCCCGAGGGCGCCGAGCCGGGGGAGAGCACGGCCGTGGGCGGCCGCAGTGTCATCGACGACTCCCTGCCCGCCGAGATGCCCGGTCACTTCCTCGTCTACTTCTGCGTCGAGGACTGCGACGAGACCGCCCGGAAGGCGGCGGAGCTGGGCGGACGGGTGCGCACCGCGCCGTACGACATCCCCTACGGGCGCATCGCGGAGCTCACCGACGACCAGGGCGCCGCGTTCGCGGTGCTCGCGGAGCCCGCCGGCGACACCGCGCCGGGCGCGGCCCGCGGCGCGGAGGACGGCGGCCCGGACCGCGGCGGGGAAGGCCGCGGCGGGGACGGCCCCGAGGGGGAGGACCGCGGCGGGGAGGACCGCGACGAGGGGGACGGGAAGCCCTGGCCGCACGACTCCCCGGGACCGGTGCGCGCCCCGGACGAGGCCGGGCGCGCCGGCGCCCCGGACGAGGCGGAGCGCGGCGGCTCCTGACCTCACAGCCGTGTCCGGTACGAGGTGAGACACCCCGATCCGCCCCCGGGTTCGCAACCGCCGCTCCGGACAGGAAGAATCAGGGTGCTCACCGCAGAGGGCTCGATGGTGAGACCCTGCACGGGGCGGCAAGAGACGGGCTCCATGACACGAGGGCCCGTACGGGGAGGTGGCACGCAAGTATGGAGCAGCTGACGCAGCACGACCCGAGACGGATCGGTCCGTTCGAGGTGCTGGGCAGGCTCGGTGCCGGCGGCATGGGACTGGTCTATCTCGCACGGTCGGCGTCCGGCCGGCGGGTCGCGATCAAGACGGTGCGCACGGAGCTCGCCGAGGACCAGCTGTTCCGCGTCCGGTTCACCCGCGAGGTCGAGGCCGCCCGTGCGGTCAGCGGCTTCTACACGGCTGCCGTCGTCGACGCCGACCCGCGGGCCGCGGTGCCCTGGCTCGCCACCGCCTACGTGCCGGCGCCGTCGCTGGAGGAGATCGTCAACGAGTGCGGGCCGCTGCCCGCGCAGGCCGTGCGCTGGCTGGCGGCCGGCATCG